>NZ_MYFP02000003.1:0-298851 GCF_004514465.2 Microbacterium sp. MEC084
GATCAGTTCCGCGACCGGCGTGCCGATGTCCCCGTGCCGCATCGCGGCGGCGACCTCGGGATGCCGGGGAGGGAGGGCCTCGCCGGTGAGCGCCGTCTCCGCGCGCAGCCGCTTGTCCAGCCGCACCCGCGCGAGGACCTCCCGCGTCGGCGCCTGGGTGAGTCGTTCGAGCAGCTCGATCCCGTTCCGGCATCCGTGCTGCGCGGACAGCCGCTCGTCGAGCATCCGGTCGGAGCGGGCGTCGATCTCCCCGGCGGTGCGGACCCGGACCCCGTCCGTGAGACGGCCGAGTTCCTCGGCGAGCGGCGCGAACGACACCGTCTCCGCGTCGCTCATCCCCGCGATCTGCGGCTGCACCGACCGCAGCACCTCGATCGCCGCCCGCATCGCCTCGTGCGGGGAGAGAGCTTCGAAGATCGGCTGCTCGGCCATGACCACAGTATAGTACGTACGTACGACCTTGGAAAGGGTGTGATGTGGTTGGGTTCGAAGATAAGTTCGACGGGTAGCGTGTGCGCATGCGCATCCTGATCATCGGCGGCACCGGCAACATCAGCTCCTACGTCACCGCGCTCGCGGTCGAGCGCGGGCACGACGTCACGGTGCTCAACCGGGGCCAGAGCGCGCTGCCCGACGGCGTGCGCGGGCTGGTCGGCGACGCGGGCGATCCGGAGTCCATCGAGAAGGCGATCGGCTCCGAGACCTTCGACGTGGTCGCGAACTTCCGCAGTTTCTCGCCGCAGCAGGTGGCCGACGACATCCGGATCTTCACCGGTCGCACCCGCCAGTACCTCTACATCTCGAGCGCGTCCGCGTATCAGAAGCCGATCGCTCGGCTGCCGATCGTCGAGTCCACGCCGCTGCGCAACCCGTTCTGGCAGTACTCGCGCGACAAGATCGCGAGCGAGGACCTGCTCGTCGCGGCGTATCGCCAGGCGGGCTTCCCGATGACGATCGTGCGACCGAGCCACACGTACGGGCCGTCGCTGATCCCGCTCGAGGGTGGGTGGACGGCGCTGCAGCGCATCCGCGACGGGCGCCCGATCGTCGTCCACGGCGACGGCACCAGCTGGTGGACGCTCACGCACTCGCGCGACTTCGCCCGCGCGTTCGTCGGCCTGTTCGGCAACCCGCACGCGATCGGCCAGGCCGTGCACATCACGAGCGACGAGAGCCTCACGTGGGACGAGATCGCGCGCCTCCTGGCGGCGCCGCTCGGCCGCGAGCCGGAGATCGTGCACGTCGCGTCGGACGCGATCGCGCGCGAGGTGCCGGCGATGGGGCCTGGTCTCATCGGCGACAAGGCGCACTCGGTGCTGTTCGACAACACGCTCATCAAGCAGCTCGTGCCCGGGTGGGTCGCGACGACGCCGTTCGCCGAGGGTGCGCGCGAGATCGTCGAGTGGTACCTCGCGGATGCCGCGCGGCAGAAGGTCGACGCGGACCTGGACGCCGCGTTCGACCGGATGATCGAGCGCTACGGGTCCTGACCGGCTGCGTCAGCGCGTGCCGAGCAGGAGCGCCTCGCGGGCGAGCTCGCGCGCGACCGGGCTCAGGACGCGCTTGGTCGCCGCGAGCGTGCGGACCTCGCCGAGCTCGGTCAGCACGGCGATCGGCATCGTCCAGGGCGTCGCGACGAGGTAGTCGCGCACGCTCGCGCCTTCGCTGTCGCGCCATCCGACCGCGCTCAGGGTGTCCGCGAGTTCCGCCCGGTCGATGGGCGCGCCGATCGTCGTGGCGGCGTGAAGCAGGGCCAGCAGCATCTCGTGCGCCGGGTAGCCGTCGTGCGGGTAGGCCGAGATGGCGCGCCGGATGACGCCCCAGAGCACCGTCGGATCGCTGTGGCAGCGCGTTCCGAGCTTGGTGCGCACGAGGTGTCCGCGATACTTGCGGATCAGCCCGAGGCTCTGCAGGCTCTGCCGGAACTCGTGCACGGGATGCGCGTCGGCCTCGCGGTTCACGCCGCGCACCCAGACCCGCATCGACGGGATGACGACGGCCGCCTGCTTCACCAGCGTGGGCGGCAGGAATCCGGCTGAGGTGAGCTTGATGCCGTCACCCGCGGTGTGGTCGAGGAACCAGAGGTATGGTGCGAGCGCCTCGAGTCGTTCGGCGTCGGACGGCGGGCGGCGCCGCACCAGGAGATCGGCGAGGCGCATCACCAGGCGGTGGCCGAGCTCGGTGCCGTAGAGGCGGTCGACCATGTCGACGAGCCGCCCGTCGACGCCCGCCGTGAGCAGCTGGAACATGAGGCTGTCGAAGGCCGCGTTCAGCGTGTCGGGATCGAACGCCTCGGGATCGTCGAGCAGCCGGGCGAGCGAGGCTCCGTCGGCGCGTCCGCCCGAGTCGTCCGGGGGAGCGGCGCGCCTGCCGTCGATCATCCGGATGGGCGGGTCGTCGCGGCGGGGCGCGCGTGTGCTCACGAGCGTGAGGGTGACGGCCCAGTGGTCGCCGTAGTCGTAGACGTAGTGCAGCTCGTCGTCGGGCGTGCCGAGCACCGTGTGCAGCGCGACGCGTCGCTCGGGGAAGGTGCTGTCGTCGTCGGTCTCGCTCTCCTCGTACTCGCCGACGAAGGAGACGAGGTCGTCGCCGAGGAGCGAGGAGTCGTAGGTGAAACGGTGAAGGTGGGTGCCGTTCCAGGCGAACGCGACCTGCAGCACCTCGTGGAGGATGTCGAGCGTCAGATCGGACCGGATCTCGAACTCGCGCCAGATGAGCGGATCGGAGCGGTCGAGCTCCGCGCGGATCGTCAGGATCCGGGTGTTCCGGGTCAGGGGAAGGGTCAGCGGCGTCGATTCCTCGACGCCGGAGATCACCTCGGCGAAGCGCTCGTCGAGGTCGTCGTCGGGCATGTGCCCATGCTAGGCGGGGCACCCGGCGGCGGCCGGGTTCTCCGTGCAGTCGCTCTGGACCAGCGCCGTGTGCACCTCGACGACGCGGATCTCGCGACTCGCGCCGGGCGCCGAGACGATGCCGTCGACGGGGCGGGTTCCGTACGGGCCGAAGTCGACGACCGCCGTGTACTGCGCGGTGATCGTCAGCGCGTAGGTGCCCTTCTGCGCGTAGGCGTGACTCGTCGCGGTGGGCGTGTACTCGGCCTGGCCGAGCGCCGACCAGGACGCGCCGCCGGTGCCCGACTCGGTCACCGTGCCGTCGCCCCAGTCCTGCCGGAACCCCGCCGGCGTGAAGGTGACCGCCACCGGCAGCCCGAACAGATCGCCCGCCACGGTGTGGGCTTCGCTGCCGGCGATGGAGTTCATCGGCATGTTCTTCGCCGCGATGCCGTCGGGCTCGGTCGAGACGGACGGCGACGTGGGAACGAAGCTGGCGATGTCGGCGAGGGTGATGACGGCCGGGATCTGCGGCTCCTCGGGCTCGTCCGGCGCCGGTTCGGGGTCGGGCGCAAAGGTGGCGCAGTCGCCGCCGACCACACCGCCGCTGGGGTCGAGGCACGTGATGGGGAAGTCGGACTCGTCGGGCGGGGGAGGCGGGGGTTGGGCGGGGCCCGGGGCGTAGTAGATCGGGTGTCGCGTGCCGGGACTCGCTTCGGGGGTTCGGTCACCCGGAGCTATGTCTAGGTGGGCCGCGAGCTCAGTGCTGGTTCCTGTGTTTCCCGCATCCACGCAACCGAACACGAACGATGACGCGTCACAACGTTCATTGTGAATCGGCATTGCCGTCAGTACACCGGCAAGCATCACGGCGATAGTGGCGGCCCCAATCCCTAACATGAGTGCGTCTCGTTGACGGTGGTGCTCACGATCGCAAGCCGTGAGCTGTCGACGGTCGCGATCTCGACGTCAAACGGGAGAACCTCCTCGCGTTCCGGGGTCACGTCGTTGCCTTCAGCGTCGAGGATCCGAGTTTGTGAGGAATCGAGACACGTGATCAGCGTGATGGCTGCGGAACCGGCGGTAAGCGTGGCGGTCTGAGGATCAACGGAGCGGACAATCAGCTCGCCATCGACCTTGAGATCAAGTTCGTCCATTTGAGCGAGGAGGTTCTGTTCATCCTGAAGCGGTACGCCGCTCAGGTAGTCCTCGGAGTCGTAGTCTCGGTCGCCGGCGTAGTACGCGTTCAGGTCCGCCACGTGTGCGCGATAAAGCTCCTCGGCCGCGGCAAACGCCTCATCCTCGCTCGCGAACCCCGTCGGTGTCGGCGTCGGCGCGGGTGTCGGGGTGCATCCGGTCAGCCCCGCAAGGACGAGCCCGGCGACGACGAGCGAGACACGACGCGACAGCATGCCCCCACGCTACGGATTCGTGGCGTCGGCTGTCGCGGTTATCCCCAGCCATGCCAGGATCCGGTCGGCTGCGGGATCCGGGTTCTTGATCATGGCCTCGTGCCCGACGCCGGGCACCTCGACCAGCGTGCCGCGAGGGAGCGCGCCCGCGACCTGCTCGCACCAGGCGTGCGGGGCGACCTCGTCGTCCTCGCCGCGCAGCACGAGCGCGTCGCCGGCGACCCGAGGGTATGCGAGCTCCGGCTTGTGGACGAGCATCGCGCGCATCTTGAGCCGCAGATTCGGCCCGGCACGCAGGTACTCACGCGCGCCGACGACGAAGACCTTCGGGCTCTCATCGAGCAGATCCCGGCCGAGCCGGGCGAGCTGGGTCCAGGCGTTCCGCTGGCCGATCTCGACCGTGGGACCGATCAGCACCAGTCGTGCGTCCAGGTCCGGATGGCGGGCGGCGACCTCGGTGATCACCTGCGTGCCCATGGAATGCCCGATCAGCACCGGCGCGGCGATCCCCTCGGCGCGCAGGAACGCGGCGATGATGTCCGCGAGTCGCTCGACCGTGGGTGTGCGAGGCGGCTCGGGTGCCTCGCCGTAGCCGGGGAGGTCGATCGCGATGACGCGGCCGTGTTCGGCGAGCCGCTCGGAGAGCCCGTTGAACACCGTGCGGCCCATGCCGATGCCGTGGACGAGCACGAACGTCGGCTCACCGGATCCGCGCGCCTCCCAGATCAGCGTCGCGCCCTCATGCGTGAAGGGGCGGGCGGGCTGGATCGTGGGAT
This sequence comes from Microbacterium sp. MEC084, assembly GCF_004514465.2. Lineage (NCBI taxonomy): Bacteria > Bacillati > Actinomycetota > Actinomycetes > Micrococcales > Microbacteriaceae > Microbacterium > Microbacterium sp. MEC084. The sequence continues at coordinate 5,020 of NZ_MYFP02000003.1, forward strand.
CGGAGGACATGCAACGAACGTAGTCGGCGGCACCTGTGGGGCCGGTGCGCTTGACGCGGGACACTGGCCTCATGAAGGGCGTCAAGAAGCGGTTCCTGCGGCTGCTCAACCGCACCCTCAACCCGCTCACACTCCGTGCGGCGAGGAGCGGACGTGGGCCGTTCTCGCTCGTGGAGCACGTCGGTCGCAAGTCGGGCCGGACCTTCGAGGCACCGTTGATCCTCGCCGAGGTCCCCGGTGGCTTCGTCGCCGAGCTGACCTACGGCGACGACGTCAACTGGTACCGCAACGTGGTCGCCGGCGGCGGGCGGATCCTCCACCGGGGGCGGTGGTACCGGATCACCGGCGTCGAGCCGTACGGCGTGGACGAGGGGTTGAGCGCGTACGGGGCGCCCGCGTCATGGGTGCTGCGGCTGTTGCGGCGGCGGGAGTTTCGGTTGCTGCGGGTGGAGGTTCAGTAGCCAAGTAGCTTCAAGGCCGGTGGTAGCCCGACGCTGAACGCGGCTGTCACGACGCCGGTGAGCGCTCCGAGGGCCCAAGCCAAGCGCGTGCGTTTCGCGCCCTTGACCTCCCGCCGCAAAGCTGCGAATCGCTCATAGTCGCCTGCAGTCAACTCGACTTGAACGCCCCACCTGCGTGGATCGACGATCGCCTGTCTCGCGGCACTCAGCTGATCGGACGAGAGCACGACGGGTCGTTTCGCCAACCATCGCGTCAGCTTCTCGGCGCGCAGCACGAAGACGTCAATCGGGGCCGCTTTGACGACCACCTCGCGTGCGCCGACAACCGCGACGATCGGGACGACTGGTGGAGCGCCAATGTCGGTCAGCACTTTTTTCACGCGCGATGCCTCGAACCGCGCGTTTCGAATGTGATCTGTCTTCTGACCGTTCACGAGCAGCCGACGGCTTCCCACCCAGACCCTCGCGCCCTCGTGGAACTTGCTGTTGATGGTGAAGACGCCAGCGGGCCCGACCACCAGGTGATCGATGTCGCTTCCGCGCGTCCCGATCGGGATCGAGTGCGCCACAGCCCAGTCCGGGCCGAGTGCGGCGAGGCGTCGCGCGACGTCCAGTTCGCCGAGCGCGCCGAGGTACCAGGGGCGAGAGTCGGCGCTTAGTGGGCTGCGGCCGATGACGCGTGCCAGGCGCTCACGCTTCGCGACGCTCGCCTGTGCACGGAGACATTCGGCGATAACCGATGCCGCAGGGGCGCTCAACAGCTCGTCGCGATCATGCCAAGGGGGCGTCCGGGGTCAGGACGCTAAACCCTGCCCCTGCCTGCATGGCAAGGGCGATACCGTTCGTCCGCACCAGGTCGGTGAGGCTGCCGGTCGGCGCGCCGGGCAGGAGGATCATGGGCTTCGCCTTGTAACCGTGCATCCGTGCAACGTGGGCATAGTCGAGCGATTGGCCGATCGCTGTGCGAACGTGCTCCCGCGCGACCGACCGCTTCGCTTCGACGATCCAGCTTCGGGAAGACACGTACAGATCAGGGGTGATGATCGTGCCGTCGACCGGCAGGCTGAGGACGCTCACGCGCTCGCCCTGCCGAGTAAGCCATTCGCCGAACGAACGTTGTAACTCGAACTCGCGTCGGGAGATGCGGCGGCCTGCAGCGAGTTCACGTGCTCCGGTGGCAACCACATCCGTGGAACTGGGGGCGGTCCACGCGGACTCGGTAGCGACAGCGCTGGACACGTCTGCAGTTGCGAGGAGCGTCGGATCGGCACTGACCGGAATCAGTTTGAAGATGATGCCCGTTCGCATGTTGCCGTTGCGATCAGGAATTTGTCGGAGCTCGTACGCGGGCGTCCCGGTGGCGAATTCCCCGACGTACGTCACATACCGCGGCTCCTGTCGGAAAAGGCGAATCTTTTGACCACGCTGGGCCGACTCTAGGAGGGCCTTGTTACCGCGGAGGAAGGTCTGATCGCCCTCCTGTCCCGCGCCCGTATATGTGTAGCTGCCGTCCGGCATGAGGCGCTCGTATAGGTCGTACCCATGCCGCGCGCCGCGCTCGGGATCGGTAAAGACGAAGAGGTCTGGGAACCGACTGGATGCGATGATCCCGCCTTGAATCGAGCCGCCGTACGCATCATGAAGCTCGCGGCGCAGAACGCGATCACCCGGGACGAGGTGCCAGTGAATCGGGCGGGTAGCGCCTTCGCGTCGTAGTTCTGGGGCGACCGCCTCTGCCTCCGACTCAGTGAGATCGCGGACGTGAAGGCGCTCCCAGAGCTCGTGTTTCCCGAGATTTGTTCGCAGCGCGAGTTGTGCGAGGGAAACCGGAGGCATGGGCACAACCTATCGTGCGCGAATGGTCTGTGTCGACGCTAGATATTGCGTCTGGTAAGGGCGGTCACTGCTGGAATATCCGCGGGTGCCCAGTCAAGGGAATGTAGCTCGCTAGGGCGAAGCCAGGTCACCTCGGAGTGCTCCGTGGGAACGGGGTCGCCGGCAACGATTGAACACATGTACGTATGCAGGGTGATTCGAGCAAACGGATACGAATGCGTGTGGGAGTTGACATTCGCATCGACGCTGATCTCGCAACCAAGCTCCTCGCGGATCTCGCGCACGAGAGCGTCGTGCGGGAGCTCGTTCGGTTCGATCTTTCCGCCGGGGAACTCCCAGAGGCCGGCGAGCGGGCCGCCCGGCCCACGACGCGCACAGAGAATCGCGCCGTCTCGAACGATGGCGGCGCCCACGACGTCGAGCTCCCTCATCGCCCACCTCCGTTCGCAGCCAGCCTAAGTGAGCCCTCCGTCCGAGCAACCCGCGCCCCGCCTCCCGGCCAATGTCCCACCCCGTCCTTACCGTGGAGGCATGCGGATCCTGCACACCTCGGACTGGCACATCGGGCGGTCGTTCCACGGCCACCAGACGCTCGATGCGCTGCGCGGTGTGCTCGCGACGCTGACCGAGCAGGTGCGGGAGCACCAGGTCGACGTCGTGGTGATCGCGGGCGACGTGTTCGACTCCGCGACGCCGGCGGCCGCGTGCTACATGCTGCTGACCGATGTGCTGCGCGAGCTCAGCGCGACGGGCGCTCAGATCGTCGTCACGAGCGGTAACCACGACAACGCCGCGCGCCTCGGATTCCTCGCGCCGCTGCTGCGCGACGGCATCCACGTCGTCACCGACCCCGCGAGCGTCGGCACGCCCGTGACGCTGAGCGACGCTCACGGTCCCGTGCACTTCTACGGCATCCCGTACCTCGAGCCGATCGTCGTGCGCAGCATCTGGCCGGGCGCCGCGCTGCGCACGCAGGAGCAGGCCATCACCCACGCGATGGGGCTCGTCGAGGCGGACCGCGCCGAGCGCGGCGGGCGGTCGGTCGTCGTGTCCCACTGCTTCGCCGCGGGCGTCGAGCCGTCGCACGGCGTGGAGCGCGAGATCCGGCAGGGATCGCTCGACGTCGTGCCGCTGTCGGCGTTCGACGGGCCTGACTACATCGCCCTCGGCCACATCCACGGCCGCTCGCGCCTGTCCGAGCACATCCGGTACAGCGGCGCCCCGCTGCACTACAGCTTCAGCGAGGCAGACAAGCCGCGCGGCTCGTGGCTCGTCGACCTCGACGCCGACGGGCTCGCGAACGTCGAGTGGCTCGAGCTTCCGGTTCCGCGGCCGCTCGTCACCCTGCGCGGCACGCTCGAGGAGCTGCTCACCGACGCCGCCCACGACGCGCACGTCGACGCGTGGGTGTGCGCCGAACTGACCGACGCGACGCCGCAGCCCGAGCCCATGCGCCGCCTGCAGCAGCGCTTCCCGTACTGTGCCACCATCCAGCCCGACCCGCAGAACCGCGCGGCCGACGACGGGCTCAGCTACCGTTCGCGCGTGCAGCAGACGACCAGCGACCCCGAGCTGATCGACACGTTCCTCACCCTCGTGCGCGAGGGCGAGGGCGCGACCGACGACGAGCGTGAGCTCATCGCCGACGTGGTCGCCGGCCGCACGCTCGCCGAGGTGTCGGCATGAGGATCCACCGCGTCGAGATCGAGGGCTTCGGCCCGTTCCGCTCGCGGCAGACCATCGACCTCGACGCCTACGCCGCCGACGGCATCTTCCTCATCTCGGGCCGCACCGGCGCCGGAAAGTCGAGCATCCTCGACGCCATCTGCTTCGCGCTCTACGGCTCCGCGCCCCGCTACGAGGACGGCGAGAAGCGCCTCCGCAGCGACCACGCCGACCCCGAGGACCCCACCGAGGTCGCCCTCGAGTTCACCACCAGCGGGCGCACCTGGCGCATCGAACGCAGCCCCGAGTTCCAGCGCCCCAAGAAGCGCGGCGACGGCCTCACGCCGCAGAAGGCCGAAGCCCGCATGTTCGAGCGGGTCGACGGCGAATGGATCGGACGCGCCGCGCGCCCCGTGGACGTCGCCACGCTCGTCGACGAGGTCATTGGGCTCACGCAGCAGCAGTTCCTGCAGGTCATCCTGCTCGCGCAGGGCCGCTTCGCCCGCTTCCTGCTCGCCAAGAACGACGAGCGGCAGGCCCTGTTGCGCACCCTGTTCGGCACCAAGCGGTTCGAGGAGTACGAGAAGGCCCTCGACGAGCGCCGCAAGGAGGCCGTCGCGCAGGTCGAGAGCCGCAGCCACGCGCTCACGGCCCAGCTGGGCGAAGCGGAGCGCGTCGCAGAGGGCCTCGTCGACCCCGTCGACGGCGAGCCGCCCCTCGAGGAGCGGATCGAGCGGATCGGCCGCGCCGCCCTGCGGGCACGTCACCTCGCCGAGAGCGTCGACGCCGCCGAGCGCGAGACCGCCCAGGCGCTCGCCGCGGCCGAGAGCCTCCACACCGAGCGCGCCTCGCAGCGCGAGAAGCAGCAGCGCCGCGACGCCGCCCGCGCCACGCTCGCGACCCTCGAGGAGCGCGCGGACGAGATCTCCGGCCTCCGCGCAGAGCGCGACGCCGCCCTGCGGGCCGAGCCCGTGCGCGGGGCGAAGGACGCGGCGACCCGCGCGCTCGCCGCCGTGAACGCCGCGGCCGCGCGGCTGGACAGCGCTGCCGCGGCATGGGACGACGCCGAGCGTCCCGAGATCGACGACGACCCGACGGCGCTCGACGCGTTCGTCGCCGAGGCCCAGCAGCGCATCGGCGCGTGGCGCCCGCTCGGCGACATCGAGGCGCGGCTCGACGCCGACGCGGCGGCGCTCGAGGCCCTGCGTGCGGACGCCGACGCCACCGCGGTGCGCGCCGCCGAGCTCGAGGAGCGGGCGAAGGCCCTGCCCCAGGAGCAGAAGCGCGTGCAGGATGCGCTCGACGCCGCGACCGGCCTCGCGGCCACGGCGGAGTCGCTGCGCGCCGCCGTCGCGCAGCTCGAGGCCCAGCTCGCGGCCGCGCGCTCGATCCCGGCCCTCGCCGAGGTGCAGCGGCAGGCGTTCGAGGCGCTGCAGCAGGCGAAGCGGCGCAAGGACGAGGCCGAGGCGCGCCTCGCCGACCTGCAGCGCCGCCGCTTCGCGGGCATGGCCGGCGAGCTCGCGGCCGAACTGGTCGACGGCGAGGCCTGCGCCGTGTGCGGCTCGACCGAGCACCCCGCGCCCGCGACCCGCGGGGACGACGCCGTGTCGGTCGACGACATCGAGGTCGCGGACGCCGCGCGGGTCGCCGCGACCGCCGCGTACGAGGCCGCGAACACCGCCCTGGCCGCCGCCGATCGCGCGCACGCCGACGCGCAGAAGGACGCCGGCGGCCGCGCGGCCGAGGAGCTCGAGGCCGAGCTGGCGACCAAGCGCGAGGAGCTCACCGCGGCCGAAGCCGCCGCGACGGAGAAGGACGCGCTGGCAGCCGACCGGGCGGCGCTCGAGGCCGAGGCGCGTGAGCACAGTGCACGCTCCGAGGCGTTGGTCGCGGAGCGCACGCAGCTCGAGGCGCGCATCGTCGCCGCCATCGAGACCCTCGAACGGAACCGCGGCGCCGTCGCGGAGGCTCGGGGCGCGGCCGACTCCGTCGGCGCGCGCATCCGGTCCGAGGAGCGGCTCGTCGCCCTCGCCGCCGCCTACGCGGCGGCGCAGCGCGAGGCCGCGCGCGCCGAGACCGCCGCGGCCGAGGCCGCCGAGCTGCTGCAGGCGGCCGTCGACGAGGCCGGGTTCGCCGCGCCGGCCGACGCGCTCGCCGCCCTGCGCGACGCCGCCGCGCGCGAGGCCCTCGACGCCCGCGTGCGCGAGCACGAGACCGCGCTCGCGAGCACCAAGGCCACGCTCATGGACCTCGAGCTCGAGGTGCTGCCCGACGAGCCCGTCGACACCGCCGCCAGCGCCGAGGCGGTCGCCACGGCCAAGGCCGCGTGGTCGGACGCGGTCAAGGCGCACACCGAGGCCGCGCAGCGCGCCCGCACGCTCGAGGACGCGGTCGAGCGCGTCGCCATCCTGCACGCCCAGATCGCCGACCTCGCGGCCGAGGCCGCGCGCATCCGGCGCCTGGCCGACACGGTCGCGGGCCGCGCGCACAACAGCAAGCGCATGAAGCTCGAGACGTTCGTGCTCGCCGCCGAGCTCGAGGAGATCGTCGCGGCCGCGAACATCCGGCTCGGCGAGATGTCGGGGGAGCGGTATCGCCTGCAGCACACCGACGCCCTCGCGGCCCGCGGGGCCGCGTCGGGCCTCGGCCTCGAGGTCATGGACCGCTACACCGGCCGGGCCCGCCCGCCGCACTCGCTCTCGGGCGGCGAGACCTTCCTCGCCTCGCTGGCGCTCGCGCTCGGGCTCGCCGAGGTCGTCACCAGCAGGGCCGGCGGCATCCGGCTCGACACGCTGTTCATCGACGAGGGCTTCGGGTCGCTCGACGCCGAGACCCTCGACACGGCCATGGCCACGCTCGACGAGCTGCGCCAGGGCGGGCGGACAGTCGGCATCATCAGCCACGTCGAGGCCATGAAGGAGCAGATCCCCGCGCAGCTGCGCGTCGAGCAGACGCCGCAGGGCTGGAGCCGGGTCGTCCAGGACATCGCGGTGGGAGCGGCATGAACAAGCGGAAGGCCGTCGGAGCGGTGCTGCTCGGCGTCGCGGGACTCCTCTATGGCGTCTCTCCGATCGATCTCATCCCGGATGTGCTGGCGCCGCTGGGGCTCGGCGACGACGCCGTCGCGATCGTCGGCGCGGCGATCGGCGCCTGGCGGCTGTGGTCGAGCGCGAAGCGGAAGCCGACCGACCGGGGGTGAGGCGGGGCGGTGGGGTGTGAGTCGCGGGAGGCTTCGAAGGTTTCGACTCGCTTCGCTCGCTCAACCCGTTTCGTCTCCGCTCGCTGGCGCTCGCTCCGCTCAACGACCGGGGAGGCCGCGCTCGCTCCGCTCAACGACCGGAGGAGCTCGCTCAACCAGCAACAAAGCGGAAACGTGGCGGAACTAGGGTGGGGAGCATGAAGGTCAGCTCGATCTGGACGATCCTCGGCGTGCTCGTCGCGGTGGTCATCGCGTGGTTCACCGTCGAACTGATGTTCCGGCTCATGTACTGGATGGCGAAGCTCGGCGCGGTCGTCGTCGTGGCGATCATCGTCTTCTTCATCCTCAACTGGATCTTCAGCCGCGGAGGCGACGACTGATGGACTTCCCGCCCCTCGCGACCCGGTTCACGATCGAGCTGCCGGAGTGGATCCGCGACGAGCTCGCCGACGTGCCCGACGTCATCCCGAGCCGGGACGAGCGGATGGCGCTCGTCAACCGGCTCGCCGACCGCAACTGGCGCGAGGGCAACGGCGGTCCGTTCGCCGCGATGGTCGCCGAGACCGCGACCGGCCGGATCGTGTCGGTCGGCGTCAACGTCGTACTCAAGACCAACATCTCCTCGGGCCACGCCGAGGTGACCGCGCTCGGGCTCGCGCAGGCCCGCCTCGGCGCGTGGGACCTCGGTGGCGAGGGCCAGGCCGAGCACGAGCTGCTGGTCAACTGGCGCCCCTGTGTGCAGTGCTACGGCGCCGCGATGTGGTCCGGGATCCGCACGCTGATCATCGCCGGTTCCGGCCCCGAGTGCGAGGACCTCACCACGTTTGACGAGGGCCCGATGATCGCGGACTGGGCCGGGGCGTTCGAGGCGCGCGGCATCCGCGTCGTCCAGGACCTGCGTCGCGACGAGGCGGTCGACGTCTTCCGGGCCTACCGCGAGGCCGTCGACGGCGGCGGCGTCACGGTCTACAACGCCCGCAACGGCGCCGCCTGACAGCCCCTTCCGGATCCGCTTCCGCCCGACTTACAGTGGGGCATGGAGAACACGACCGGAACCATCGTCGCCGTCGTCGGATCCGCGTCCGACGAGGTCCTGGCCAGCCTCGAGGGCATCGAGGGGGTCGAGACCCTGTCGCTGCGCGACTCCGACCCGGCGCTCGCCACCCATCGCATCGCCGCCGCATCGCGGCCGTGGGTCGTGCACGACGCCGACCCGCTGGAGCACGTCGCCGCGGCGTGGGTCGAGCTGTTCGAGGAGCGAGCCACGCTCGGGACGCTCGAGCTCGAGGTGCAGCAGGCGCTCGAGCACTTCGCGGGCGGGACCGCGCTCATGCCGGACTACTACATCGTGCTCGAGCCCGAGGAGGCGCCCGACACCTGGCGGCACTGGTGGTGCGGGGCGCTCGGCTACCGCGCGCCGCGCCGCGTGCTGCCGGTGCACGCGCCGGAGTCGTCGCTCGACGGGGCCATCCGGAACCTGCTGCGGGCCCTGCCGTCGTCGCGTCTCTGGCCCGAGCCCGAGACCTGGCTGCCGGGGCTCGCGTTCGAGATCCCGGACCGGATCGGCCTGCGGGACCGCGTCGACGAGGGCTGAACGGGGAGGCTCAGCGGGTTTCGACTCGCTTCGCTCGCTCAACCAGCACGATGTTGGAGCGCTTCACTCGCTCAACCAGCACGAGGTTGGAGCTCGATCAACCGGCACGAAGCGGATCAGCGCGACGACAGCGTCACCGGATCCACGATCACCCTGCGGCGGTCGCGGATCCACACCACGCCGTGCTCGCGCCGCTCCTCGCGCGTCGCGAACCGGTAGCGGTACGACACCACGCGCACCCAGCGGGGGCGCGCCCCCTCGAACGGGTCCCGGCGCAGCAGCCTGAGCAGCTGCGGGTCGGCCTGCAGCAGCTTGACCAGCAGCGCCTGGAACCAGTCGTCGAGGTGCCGCCCGAGCGGCAGGAACCACATCAGCCAGTCCAGGCGCAGGTGATACGGCGCGTACTGGCGAGGGATGCGGCGCTGGTCGCCCGGCTTGCCCTTGAACTCGTACTCGCGCCAGCTCGCGCGGATCGGGTCGTCGTCGAGCGTGCCCTGGACGATCCACTCGATGCGCCGCTTGGTCACCGTGCCGAACGCGCCGTACGCGTTCGCCAGGTTCCAGCGGTTGAAGCTGGCGTTCATCAGCTGATTGCGCGCGAACAGGTTGCGTGCCGGCCACCAGCTCAGCACCGCGTAGAGCGCGGTCACGGCGAGCGTGATCACGAGCCAGTACAGCGGGAGGTCATCGCTCGGCGCCCGCAGGGCCGGCACCGCGATCGCGGACGCACCGAGCACCACGGTCGACCAGTTCAGCCACGCGAAGTTGCCCGTCACGATCAGCCAGAGCTGCGTGGCGATCACGATCACGGCCGCGACCGTGCCGATCAGCTGCGGTATGTCATCCGGCAGCCACAGACCCAGGATGGGCGCGAACAGGAACCACGGCACGACCAGCTGCGCGAAGTGGTTGCCGACGACCTCGCCCTTGTGGAACCAGCGCGGCAGCAGGTGCGCCTGGCGGCTGAGCGGGCCGGGCATGGGCTGGGTCTCGTGGTGATAGGTCAGCGCGGTGAGGTCGCGCCACTCCTTGCCGCCGCGGATCTTGATCATGCCGGCGCCGAACTCGAGGCGGAACAGCAGCCACCAGAACAGCACGATGATGTGGGTGGCGGGCGGCTGATCCTGCGAGCCGAGGAACGCTGCGAGGAACCCCGCCTCGAGCAGCAGCATCTCCCACCCGAAGCCGTAGAACGTCTGGCCGAGCGACACGACCGACATGTATCCGAACCACAGCGCGAGGAAGCACAGCATCGGCACCCACGGCGGCGCGAGCTGCGGCACACCCGCGATGAGCAGCGCGGCGACGACCATCCCGCCGATCGCGAGGGCGCGCAGGCGCCGGTCGGTGTACCGGACCCAGCGGAACAGCGTCGGGCGCAGCATCTTGGCGCGCCGCTCGGATGAGCGCGCCCACTCGAGCAGGCCCGGCGACGGCAGCAGGCCGCGCTCGCCGAGCAGCGCGGGGAACTGGTTGAACGTCGACAGGAACGCGATCAGGTACAGCGCGGCGATGCCCCGCTGCAGCACCTCTCGCGCGAACCAGAAGTCGACCGCCGCGAACCCGTCCACGCCGCCAGGCTAGGGCGCGGGCCGGGGGATGTCGCGGGGGTTGACGCGGCGGCGGGGCTTCCCCTGGTGCTCGTTGAGCGGAGGGCGCTCCAGCGCCCGGAGTCGAAACGGAGGAAACCGCTGGTGGGGTCGGATGCAGTGGGCGGCTTCGGGCGTTTCGACTCGCTTCGCTCGCTCAACGACCACGGAGCGCGACGCCCGCGGGGTCAGTCGACGAGGTGGGGGAGCGCGGCCTTCAGCTCCGCGAGCCACGCGCGGGCGTTGCCGTCCGAGGGGGCGCGCCAGTCGCCGCGCGGCGAGAGCGAGCCCGACGGCGCGACCTTCGGTCCGTTCGGGATCGCGGAGCGCTTGAACTGCGAGAAGCCGAAGAAGCGCTTCAGGAACACCTGCTCCCACTTCACGATCGTCTCGAGGTCGTACGCGTAGCGATCCTCGGCGGGGAAGCCGGGAGGCCAGGCGCCGGCATCCGGATCCGACCACGCATGCATCGCGAGGAATGCGATCTTCGAGGGCCGGTAGCCGAAGCGCAGGATGTGGTGGAGCGTGAAGTCGTGCAGCGCGTACGGGCCGATCGTGCTCTCGGTCGACTGGACCTGGCCGTCCTGCCCCGCGGGCACGAGCTCGGGGCTGATCTCGGTGTCCAGCACCGACTGCAGCACCTCGGCCTCGTGCTCCGAGACGCCCTGCTCGTCGCCGTGCGCGATGACCCAGCGGATCAGGTGCTGGATCAGCGTCTTGGGAACGCCCACGTTGACCGCGTAGTGGCTCATGTGGTCGCCGACGCCGTACGTGGCCCAGCCGAGCGACAGCTCCGACAGGTCGGACGTGCCCACCACGATGCCGCCGTGGTGGTTCGCGAGGCGGAACAGGTAGTCGGTGCGCAGGCCCGCCTGGACGTTCTCGAACGTGACGTCGTAGACCGGCTCGCCCTTCGCGAAGGGGTGGCCCATCTGGCCGAGCATCTCGGTCGCGGCCGGGCGGATGTCGATCGTCTCGATCGAGGCGCCCACCGACTCGGCGAGCTTGATCGCGTTCGACTTGGTGTGGTCGCTCGTCGCGAAGCCCGGCATCGTGTACGCCAGGATGTCGCTGCGCGGCCGCCCCATCCGATCCATCGCGCGCGCGATCACGAGCAGCGCGTGCGTCGAGTCGAGGCCGCCGCTCACGCCGATCACGGGCTTGGGGTCGCCGATCGCGCGCATGCGCTGCATCAGGCCCGCGACCTGGATGTTGAAGGCCTCGTAGCAGTCCTGCGCGAGGCGGGCGGGGTCGTCCGGCACGAACGGGAAGCGGTCGAGGTGGCGCTTCAGCCCCACGTCGCCGGTCGGCGGGTTCAGCGCGAACCGGATCGTGCGGAAGTCGGGCTCGCCCTCGGTCGCGGCGAACACGGTGCGGCGGTTGTCGTCGAACGTGCCCTGGCGCAGGCGGTCCTGGCGCAGGCGGTCGAGGTCGACGTCCGCGATCGAGTGGCGCGGCCCGTCGGGGAAGCGCTCGGTCTCGGCCAGCAGGTTGCCGCCCTCGTAGATCATGGTCTGGCCGTCCCACGACACGTCGTTGGTCGACTCGCCCATGCCCGCCGCGGCATACGCGTACGCGGCCAGGCAGCGCAGCGACTGCGACTTGCAGAGGTCCTTGCGGTCCTCGGCGCGTGCGATCGTGATCGGGCTGCCCGAGAGGTTCAGCAGCACGGTGGCGCCGGCCAGCGCCGCGGTCGACGACGGCGGGATCGGCACCCACACGTCCTCGCACACCTCGGCGTGGATGGTCAGGCCCGGCACGTCCTCGGCCTCGAACAGCAGGTCGGGCCCGAAGGGCGCCTCGGTGCCGGCGACGGCGATCGTGCCGCGCTGGTCGTCGCCCGGCGCGTACCACCGCCGCTCGTAGAACTCGCGGTAGGTGGGCAGGTACGACTTCGGCGCGACGCCGAGGACCTTCCCGCGGTGGATGATCACCGCGCAGTTGAAGATGCGGCTGCCGCGCGCGAGCGGAGCGCCCACCACCAGCACCGGCATCAGGTCGGCCGACTCGGCCGCGATCCGCGCGATGGCGGCGTCGACCGCGTCGAGCAGCGCATCCTGCATCACCAGGTCGTCGATCGCATACCCCGACAGGCACAGCTCGGGGAACACCGCGACCGCGACCGCCTCGTCGTGGCACTCGCGCGCCGACGCGAGCACATGATCCGCGTTCGTCGCCGGATCCGCGATCGCGAGGGGGATCGTGCACGCCGCGATGCGCGCGAACCCGTGCCGGTACGCGCTGGCGAAGTCGAAGTCGGTCACGCGTCCAGTCTGGCACGCGGGGTCGGAGGGGGTTCGTGCCGCGAGAGGCACGGGCCGTTTCGACTCCCTCGCTGGCGCTCGGTCGCTCAACGAGCAAGGGGTGGCGCAGCCCCGTGGTGGTTGAGCGAGCGAAGCGAGTCGAAACCCCTGAAGCCTCGCGGTCAGAGCAAGCGCCGCCCCGACGCCCAGGCGGTGCTGCCGTCGCCGATCCTGCGTTGTGCAGACGCGGCGGCGGTGTCCGAGGCCCGGGCTAGCCTCGGAACGTGCGATACATCCCCTCCGAGAGCTCCACGGCCGGCGTCCTGACGGCGCCGCGGGTCGTGTGGAGCGCCAGCGACCTGAAGCTCGCCGCCGAGTGCGAGTTCGCGTGGCTGCGCAAGCTCGACGCGAAGCTCGGGCGCGTGCCCGAGGTCGAGGAGCCCGAGGACGAGATGCTCGAGCGCGCCGCCCGCCTCGGAGACGTGCACGAGGCGCGGGTGCTCGAGGCGTATCGCGCGGAGTTCGGTGCCGGCGTCCTCGAGATCGCGGCGACGCGGTCGGCCGACGACGACGGGATGGCCGCGGCGGTCGACGACACGCTCGCGGCCCTGGCGGACCCGCAGGCGCGGATCGTGTTCCAGGCCGCCTTCTCCACGGACGAGTTCGTCGGGTTCGCCGACTTCCTCAAGCGCGAGGACGACGGCCGCTGGCGCGTGCAGGACTCCAAGCTCGCGCGGCGGGCCAAGGTCACGGCCCTCATGCAGCTGGCCGCGTACGTCGATCAGCTCGACCGGCTCGGCATCCCGCGCTCCGACGAGGTGGACCTGCTGCTCGGCGACGGCACGACCAGCACGCACGCCGTGTCCGACCTGATGCCGCTCTTCCGCGTCCGCCGCGCGCGGCTGCGCGCGCTGATCGCCGACCGGCGGCTCGACCTGGGCGCGGCGGGGGAGGCGATCGCGTGGGCCGACCCGCGCGGCGAGCTGGGCGTCGTCGCGTGCGGGCGCTGCGCCACCTGCGAGCAGGAGGTCGTCGCGGCGCGCGACGTGCTGCTCGTCGCCGGAATGCGCCCGGTGCAGCGCGAGCGGCTGCGCGCCGCCGGCATCCGCACGATCGACGACCTCGCGGCCGCCGCCGCGCCGCCGCAGGGGATGAACCCCGACGTGTTCGCGGGCCTGCGCACCCAGGCGCGCCTGCAGATCACCAGCCCGGCGGGCGTTCCGGGTCCCTCCGGGGAGACGCCGGATGCCGCACCCGCGTACGAGGTGGTGCTGCCGGAGGCGCTCGCGACCATGCCGCGCCCCGACCTGGGCGACATCTTCTTCGACTTCGAGGGCGACCCGCTCTACAGCGAGCCCGGCGCGCACGGCGCCGAATGGGGCATCGACTACCTGTTCGGTTGGATCGACATGCAGGAGCAGTACACGCCGCTCTGGGCCCACGACCTCGCGAGCGAGCGCGAGGCGCTCGAGAGGTTCTGCGACTTCGTCGCGGCGCGGCGCGCGGCGCATCCGCACATGCACATCTACCACTACGCGCCGTACGAGCCCACGCACCTGGCGGCCATGGCCGCGCGGCACGGCGTGCGCGAGGCCGACGTCGACCGGATGCTGCGCGACGAGCTGTTCGTCGACCTGTACCCGATCGTGCGCCGCGCCCTGCGCGTGGGCTCGCGGTCGTACTCGATCAAGAAGCTCGAGCCTCTCTACATGGGCGACGAGGTGCGCACCCAGGACGTCAAGGAGGGCGGCGACTCGATCCTCCGCTACGTCGAGGCGCGCGAGCTCCTCGCCGCGGGCGACGCGGCGGCCGCGCAGCTGATCCTCGACGACCTCGCCGACTACAACCGCTACGACTGCGTCTCGACCCGGCGCCTGCGCGACTGGCTGGTCGAGCGCGCCCGCGAGAGCCGCGTGCTGCCCGCCCGGCCCGACGAGCACGAGGCGTTCGCGTACGAGCCGTCGCAGCTCGCCCTGGCGCTCACCGCGCGGGCCGCGGAGCTCGGGACCGAACACCCGGATGCGCAGGCCCTCCGGCTGGCCGCCGCCGCGATCGACTACTACCCGCGCGAGCGCAAGAGCTTCTGGCAGGGGCACTTCCAGCGCCTGCGCGAGCCGCTGCCGCTGTGGGCGGACACGCGCGACGTGATCGCGGTGGACCCCGCCCGCAGCCGCGTGCTGCACGACTGGCACGTGCCGGAGGGCGGCCGCGCCACCCGCCGTGTGGTCGAACTGCGCGGTGACCTGGCCCCGGGCACGCGACTGAAGGAGGGCGTGCAGCCCTTCCTGCTCTACCCGCGACCCGCGCCGTTCGAGGCCGAGGCGTCGTCGCGCTGGATCCACGTCGGCCGCAGCGCCGAAGTGCTCGCCGAGCTCGAAGACGGCGTCGTGATCGCCGAGGGCTCGATCGGCGGCGCGACGTGGGACGATCTGCCGATCGCCGTCACCCCGGCCGCGCCGCCGCAGGCCGGCAACCAGCAGAAGTCGATCGACGCGTGGGCCGAGACCCTCGCCATGGGAGCCGAACTCCCCACGGATCCCGCGACCGACATCCTGCGCCGTCGTCCGCCACGCACCCGGTCGGGCGCGCTTCCGGCGTCGGAGGGCGACGACGTCGCGGCGATCGTCGCGGCCGTGCGTGACCTCGATCGCAGCTACCTCGCGGTGCAGGGCCCGCCCGGCACGGGCAAGACCTACGTCGGGTCGCACGTGATCGCGCGGCTCGTGAACGAGCACGGCTTCAAGGTCGGCGTCGTGGCGCAGTCCCACGCGGTGGTCGAGAACATGCTCGACCGGGTCGTCGCCGCGGGCGTGCCGGCGGCGCGGGTCGCCAAGGCGCCCAAGTCCGGCGCCGGCGCGACGCCGGAGCCGAGCTTCACGATCATCCCCAAGAACGGCGTCGCCGCGTTCACAGCCGAGCGCCCGGACGGGCACGTGATCGGCGGCACCGCCTGGGACTTCGCGCACGAGGGCCGCGTGCCGCGCGGCAGCCTCGACCTGCTGGTGATCGACGAGGCCGGTCAGTTCTCGCTCGCCTCGACGATCGCCGTCTCGCTCGCGTCCCCGCGCCTGCTGCTGCTCGGGGATCCGCAGCAGCTGCCGCAGGTCAGCCAGGGCACGCACCCGGAGCCCGTCGACACGTCGGCGCTCGGCTGGGTGATGGACGGCGCCCAGATCATCCCGGCCACCCACGGGTACTTCCTCGCGCGCTCGTGGCGCATGCATCCGGCGGTCTCGGCCGCCGTGTCGGGGCTGTCGTACGCGGGACGTCTCGCGTCGCACGAGCCGGCCGCGCTGCGCCGCATCGACGGCGTCGAGCCCGGCCTGCACGTCGTACCGGTGCGGCACCACGGCAACGCGACCGAGTCGCCCGAGGAGGCCGCCGAGGTCGTGCGGATCGTGCGCGAGGTGCTGGGGCGCGCGTTCACCGACATCCGGATCGGCGACGGCGGCACGGGGGAGCCGTGCCCGCCGCGGCCGCTCACGCAGGCCGACGTGATCCTCGTCGCGCCCTACAACGCGCAGCAGCAGTGCGTCGAGCGCGCGCTCGCCGAGGCGGGGTTCCCAGATGTCCGGGTCGGGACGGTCGACCGGTTCCAGGGGCAGGAGGCGGCGGTGTCGATCGTCACGCTCGCCGCGTCGAGCGGTCGCGACGCGCCCCGCGGCAGCGACTTCCTGCTGCTGCAGAACCGCCTCAACGTGGCGGTCTCGCGCGCGATGGTCGCGGCGTACCTGATCCACTCGCCCGCGCTGCTGGACGAGCTGCCCCGCACACCCGAGGGCGTCGCCCGGATGAGCGCCTTCGCGCGGCTGGTCGGGGCGTAGCCGGGGCGGCGGCGCCTGCGCTCAGACGGTGCCGTAGAGGCGGTCGCCCGCGTCACCGAGGCCGGGCACGATGTAGCCCTTCTCGTTGAGGCGCTCGTCGAGCGCACCCAGCACGAGCGTGACGTCGCGGCCGTCGACCTGCTTCTCGATCGCGGCGATGCCCTCGGGGGAGCCGAGGATGCAGACCGCCGTCACATCCTGCGCGCCGCGCTGGAACAGGAAGTCGATCGCGGCGCCCAGCGACCCACCGGTCGCGAGCATCGGGTCGAGCACGAAGCACTGCCGGTCGCTCAGGTCGTCGGGCAGGCGCTCGGCGTAGGTCATGGGCTCGAGGGTCTCCTCGTTGCGCGCCATGCCGAGGAAGCCGACCTCGGCGGTGGGCAGCAGCTTCACCATGCCCTCGAGCATGCCGAGGCCCGCGCGCAGGATCGGCACGACGAGCGGCCGCGGGTCGCTGATCTTCACGCCGGTCGTGGTGGTCACGGGCGTCTCGATCTCGAGCGGCTCGACGCGGACGTTGCGCGTCGCCTCGTACGCGAGGAGCGTGACGAGCTCCTCCGTCAGCTGGCGGAACACCGGCGACGGGGTGCGCTTGTCGCGGAGCACCGTGAGCTTGTGGGTGATGAGCGGGTGGTCGGCGACGTGCAGGCGCATGAGAACAGGCTACCGGCCGCGCGTCTCGCTCTCCGAGAGAACGCCCGGCGGCCGTAGGCTCGTGACGTGATCCCGGACGACCGCGACGCCGACGCGATGAGGCGCGCCCTCGCGCTCGCGGCCGAGGCGTCGGCGGCGGGGGAGGTGCCGGTCGGGGCGGTGGTGCTCGACGAGGACGGCACGGTGCTCGGCGAGGGCCGCAACCGGCGCGAGCTCGACCACGACCCGTCGGCGCACGCCGAGATCGTCGCGATGCGCGAGGCCGCCCGGCGGATCGGCTCGTGGAACCTCGAGGGGTGCACGCTCGTGGTCACGCTCGAGCCGTGCGTCATGTGCGCGGGCGCGCTTCTGCAGGCCCGCGTCTCGCGGCTCGTGTTCGGCGCGTGGGACGAGAAGGCCGGCGCCGCCGGATCCATGTACGACGTCGTGCGCGACCGGCGCCTGCCGTACCGCGCCGAGGTCGTCGGCGGCGTGCGCGAGGACGACGCCCGGGCGCTGCTGCGCGACTTCTTCGAGGCGCGCCGCTGACGCGGGATGAAGCCGCCCGAGGCTCGGGGCGTTTCGACTCCGCTCGCCGGCGCTCGCTCCGCTCGACGCCGGGAGTAGCGTGAGGCCATGCTGATCGTCGCCGTCGTGCTGGCCGCCCTCGCGGCGCTCGTGCACGTGTACATCTTCGTGCTCGAGACGCTGCGCTGGGAGGAGCCGCGCACCCGCGCGATCTTCGGGACCAGCGAGCGTGACGCCGCGATCACCCGGCCGCTCGCCGCGAACCAGGGCGTCTACAACCTGATGCTCGCGATCGTCACCGCCGTCGGCATCGCGCTGGTGTGGGCGAACCCCGCGGCGGGCTTCGCGCTGCTGTTCGCCGGAACGGCATCGATGCTCGGCGCCGCCCTGTACCTCGCGGCGTCCGACCGCACGAAGCTGCGCGCCGCCGCGACCCAGGGGCTGTTCCCGCTGCTCGCGATCGCGACCGCCATCCCCGCCGCCGCGATCGGATGACCCCTGTCGCCGTGCTCGCCGGCGCGAGCGGCTTCATCGGCACGGCCCTGCGCGACGCGCTCGCGGACGAGGGCTATGAGATCCGGACGATCGGGCGATCCGGGCCCGTCCGCTGGGGCGACACGGCGGCGATCCGCGCCGCGGTCGACGGCGCCGACCTGCTCGTCAACCTCGCGGGGAAGTCGGTGAACTGCCGCTACACCGACCGCAACCGCGCCGAGATCCTGCGCTCGCGCGTCGAGACCACGCGCGAGCTGCGGGACGCGGTCGCCGCTGCCGCGCACCCTCCCCGGGTGTGGATGAACGCCAGCACCGCCACGATCTACCGGCACGCCATGGACCGCCCGCAGACCGAGAGCGACGGCGAGCTCGGGACCGGCTTCTCGGTGGATGTCGCGCGCGGATGGGAGCGCGAGTTCTTCGCCGGGGAACTGCAAGGCACGCGCCGCATCGCGCTGCGCATGGCGATCGTGCTCGACGACGGGCCGGCCACCGGGCTGCTGTTCCGGCTCGCTCGGCTCGGCCTCGGCGGGCCGCAGATCGACGGCCCGTGGTTCCCGCACCGGCGCTATCGCGGCATCGGCGCGGATCCCTCCGGCGACGGCGGCGCGCCGCATCACCGCACGAAGGGTCGGCAGCGCTTCAGCTGGATCCACATCGACGACGTGATCGGCGCCATCCGGTTCCTGCGCGACGGCGACCTGGAGGGGCCCGTGAACCTCGCTTCGCCGGCGCCCAGCGACAACCGGACCCTGATGGCGACGCTGCGCCGCGTCGTCGGGGCGCCGATCGGGCTGCCCGCGTGGCGCTTCATGCTGGAGCCCGCGATGTGGTTGCTCCGGACCGAGCCCGAGCTGGTGCTCAAGAGCCGGTGGGTCATGCCGGAGCGGCTCGAGGCCGCCGGGTACCGGTTCGCGTGGCCGGAGCTCGAGCCCGCGCTGCGCGACGTCGCGGGCGGCTGAGTCCGGGGGAGGCTTCCGGCGTTTCGACTCGCTTCGCTCGCTCAACGAGCACGGGTGCAGCGACCGGTGCGGGGCTCAGTCTTCGCTCGAGGCGAGGCCGCGGTGTGCCGACAGGAGCGTGACCTCGGGGCGCTCGGCCATGAGCCGTTCGGCGCCGTCCAGCACGTCGCGCACGTGCGAGGGCGAGGTGCCGACCACGGAGACGCCGATGGACGCGCGCCTGTGCAGGTCGTGCGCGCCGACCTCGGCCGCGGCGGCCTCGGTGCGGCGGCTCAGCTCGGCGACGATCGGGCGGATGACCGACCGCTTCTCCTTGAGCGAGTGGACGTGGCCGAGCAGCAGATCGAACTCGATCCAGCCGATCCACATGGCGACCCCTCCGGGGTCAGTCCGAGGACTTGAGGACGACCGCCTCGGTCGACAGCTGCTGCTGCCCGGCCGGGCGGAACACTTCCGGCTCCAGGTAGATCACGCGCGCGAACGGGACCTGGCGGCGGATGCGCGCCTCGACCGAGTTGATGTCGGCGGCGACGTCGCCCAGCGGCTTGTCGTGGGGGACCCCGACCTTGGCGGCGACCAGCAGCTCCTCCGGGCCGATGTAGAGGGTCTTGATGTGGATGAGCTTCTCCACCTCCGGGCCCTTCTCGATGGCCGCGATGATGCGGTTGAGGTCGGCCTCGGTCGCGCCCTCGCCCACCAGGAGGCTCTTGGTCTCGATGCCGACCACGATCGCGATCAGGATCAGCAGCACGCCGATGAAGAGGGTGCCGAGCGCGTCCCAGAACGGGTTTCCGGTGATCACCGTCAGGGTGACGCCGAACAGCGCGAAGATCAGGCCGACGAGCGCGCCGATGTCCTCGAGCAGCACGACCGGCAGCTCGGGAGCCTTCGCGTGCCGGATGAACGACACCCACGACTGGCCCTTCTCGCGCACGGCGTTGCTCTCGACGACCGCGGTGCGCAGCGAGAACGACTCGAGCATGATCGCGACCACCAGGATCACGATCGGCAGCCACCACCACTGCTCGCTCAGCTCGTGGGGGTGCGTGAGCTTCTCGACGCCCTCGTAGATCGAGAACAGACCGCCGATCGAGAACAGGATGATGCCGACGATGAACGCGAACACGTAGCGCTCCCGGCCGTAGCCGAACGGGTGCTCGAGCGTCGCCGCGCGCTTCGCGCGTCGGCCGCCGAGGAGGAGCAGCAGCTGGTTGCTCGAGTCGGCGACCGAGTGCACCGCCTCGGCGAGCATCGATGCCGAGCCCGACAGGAGCCATCCGATGAACTTCGCGATCGCGATGCCCATATTGGCGAGGAACGCCGCGATGATGGCCTTGCTGCCGCCGTGTGCACTCATGCCCCTGAGTCTATTCACGCGGGGCCGCTCGTCCACGGCGGGGCGACGTCGCCGGATGCGCGGCGCGCGCCGTCCCTAGAATCGGAGCATGGTCGACTCGCTGCCCTCGCTCGCGTTCCTCGGTGCCGGATCGATGGGCGGCGCGATCCTGCGCGGCGTGGTCGCGAGCGGCATCCCGGTCGAGGGCGGCATCACGGCGACCAACCGCACGTCCGAGAAGGCCGCCGAGCTCGCGCGGCTCGACGGTGTCACGAGCATCTCGCTGGAGCAGGACCCCGAGGGCAACGTCCGCGCGGCCGCGTCCGCGCGCGTGGTCCTGATCGGCGTGAAGCCCGTCATGGTGCCCGACCTGCTGCGCGAGATCGCGCCGCACCTGCGCGACGACGCGATCGTCGTCAGCCTCGCGGCGGGGGTCACGCTGCGGACGTTCTCGTCCATCCTGGGCGACGGCGTGGCGACCCTGCGCTCGATGCCCAACACCCCGTCGCTGGTGGGCAAGGGCGTCACGGGGCTCGCGGCCGGTCCCGCCGCGGACGAGGAGGCCGTCGCGATCGCGCGCCGCCTGTTCGAGACCGTCGGCACCGTGATCGAGCTCCCGGAGGAGAGGATCGACGCGCTCTCGACCATCTCGGGCTCGGGCCCCGCCTACGTCTTCCTGCTGATCGAGGAGCTCACGCGCGCGGCCCTGGACCAGGGCTTCTCGGAGCACGAGGCGCGCACGATGGCCGAGGGCACGTTCATCGGCGCGACCGCGCTGCTCGAAGCGACCGGCGAGGACCCCGCCGAGCTGCGTCGCCGCGTGACGAGCCCGAAGGGCACCACCGAGCGCGCCATCGCCGTGCTCGAGCGCGCCGACCTGGGCGGCATCTTCCGCGAGGCGACGTCGGCCGCCCTCGCGCGTGCCCGCGAGCTCGCGGGCGAGAGCACGCCGACCACGGGCACGATCCCCGGCGGCAGCTGAACCGCGCCCGCCTCCGGGCGGGGCGTATGGATAGCGTGAGGATCGCGGATCCGCCCGATCCGCGCGAGTAGCGTCGCCACTCGTGGCTTCCCGTTCCCTCGTGCCGGCGCGTCCCCGGGCGCGCCTGCATCTCGCCCCCGCGCAGGCGATCGCGACCGGCTTCGGCATCGCCGTGCTCGCCGGCACCCTGCTCCTGATGCTGCCGATCGCATCCGCGGACGGCCGCTGGACCGGATTCGTGGACGCGCTGTTCACGTCGACGTCGGCCGTCTGCGTGACCGGGCTGATCGTGCTCGACACCGCGACGTACTGGAGCCCGTTCGGCAAGGTCGTCATCATGCTGCTGATCCAGCTCGGCGGTCTCGGCATCATGCTGTTCGCCGCGCTGGTGGGCCTCGCCCTCGCGCGCAAGCTGTCGGTGCGATCGCGGCTCATCGCGAGCGCCGAGACCAAGGCAGGCGGCATCGGCGACGTGCGCCGCATCGCGCGCGGGATCCTGACCACCACGCTCCTGATCGAGGCCGTCACGGCCGCGATCTTCTTCGTGCGGTTCCTCACGGGGTACGGCTACGACCTCGGCAAGGCGGCCTGGCACGCGGTGTTCCACGCGGTCTCGTCGTTCAACAACGCAGGCTTCGCGCTCTACACCGACAGCATCATGGGCTTCGTCGCGGATCCGTGGATCTGCCTTCCCATGTGCGCCGCGATCATCCTGGGCGGGCTCGGGTTCCCCGTGCTGCGGCAGCTGCACCACGAGCTGCGCCGCCCGCTGCACTGGACCATGAACACGCGCGTGGTGCTGGCGGCGACCGCGACGCTGCTCATCGTCGGCACGGTCTTCACGACGGCCGTCGAGTGGGACAACCCCGCCACGCTCGGCGGCCTCGACCCCGCGGCCCGGGTGCTCGCCGGGTTCTTCCACTCGGTGCAGGCGCGCACCGCGGGCTTCAACTCGGTCGACACGTCGCAGCTGCACGACGAGACCTGGCTCGTCACGGACGTGCTGATGTTCATCGGCGGCGGCCCGGCGGGCACCGCGGGCGGCATCAAGGTCACCACGTTCGGTGTGCTGTTCTTCATCATGTGGACCGAGCTGCGCGGCGGCACGGCCGTCAACGTGTTCGGCAAGCGCCTCTCGCGCGCCGTGCACCGCGAGGCCATCACGGTCGTGATCGTCGCGATCGGCGCCATCATGGCCGTCGTGATCGCCATCCTCGCGATGACCGACCTCGACCTGGACCGCGTGCTGTTCGAGGCCGTCTCGGCCTTCGGCACGGTCGGGATGTCCACGGGCATCACGGCCGGGCTGCCCGACGCCGCCCTCGTCCTCCTGACGCTCCTGATGTTCCTGGGCCGCCTCGGCCCGCTCACCCTCGGCTCGGCCCTCGCGCTGCGCGAGCGCCACGCCCCCTACGAACTCCCCAAGGAACGGCCGGCGATCGGCTGATCCGCACGCATCGAAAGGATCCATCGTGGTCAAGTTCCTGTCGTTCGGCGAGGACGCGCGCCGCATCGCCGAGGCCGACTCGGTCGCCGTGATCGGCCTGGGCCGCTTCGGCTCGTCGCTCGCGCTCGAGCTGATGGCCTCGGGCACCGAGGTGCTCGGCATCGACTCCGACGAGGAGCTCGTGCAGTCGCTGAACGGCGAGCTCACGCAGGTGGTGCGCGCCGACTCCACCAAGCTCGAGGTGCTGCAGCAGCTCGCCGTCGGCGACTTCGACCGCGTCGTGGTCGCGATCGGCACCGACATCAAGGCGTCCATCCTGACCGCCTCGCTGCTGCTGCAGATGCAGGTGCCGGTGATCTGGGCCAAGGCCGTCGACGAGCAGCACGGGCTCATCCTCGAGCAGCTCGGCGTGCACAAGGTGATCTACCCCGAGAAGGACATGGGCCGGCGCGTGGCGCACCTGGTGCGCGGCGCCGCGGCCGACTATCTCGAGATCGACAAGGGGTACGCGATGGTCAAGACCGTCGCGCCCGGGCACCTGCACGGCATCACGCTCACGGAGGCGGGCGTGCGGGCCAAGCACGGCGTCACGATCGCGTCGTACAAGCCGGGCCACGGCGAGTGGCGCAACGCCGACGCCGACACGGTGCTGCGCGAGGGCGACATCGTGCTGGTCGTGGGTCCGACCAACCGGGTCGAGGCGTTCGCGCAGCTGCGGTGAGGGGAGCTGTCAGCGGTCGAGGGCTGCGAAGCGCTCCACGTCGACGTTGGTGCCCGACACGATGATGAGGTCATGGTTGGTGACGACCGTGGTCGCCTCCGCGTAGCGGAACGGCTTGCCGGGGCTCTTCACGCCCACGACCGTGACGTTGTACTTCGACCGCACGCCCGACTCGTTCAGGCCGATGCCGCGCACGAACTTGGGCGGGTACATCTTCGCGAGCACGAAGTCGTCGTCGAAGCGGATGAAGTCGAGCATCCGGCCGCTCACGAGGTGAGCGACGCGCTCGCCGGCCTCGCGCTCGGGGTAGATCACGTGGTTCGCGCCGACGCGGGCGAGGATCTTGCCGTGCGACTGCGAGACCGCCTTCGCCCAGATCTGCGGCACCTTGAGGTCGACGAGGTTCGCCGTGATCAGGACGGACGCCTCGATCGAGGAGCCGACCGCCACGACCGCGACCTGGAAGTCCTGCGCGCCGATCTGCTTGAGCGCGTCGATGTTGCGCGCGTCGGCCTGGACCGTGTGGGTCACGCGCTCTGACCACTTCTGCACGAGGCCGAGGTCCTCGTCGATCGCGAGCACGTCGCGATCCAGTCGGTCGAGCTCGCCGGCGCACGCGGCGCCGAAGCGCCCGAGTCCGATCACGAGCACGGGCGCGTCGCTGCGGATCTGCTCAACCAACGATCGGCCTCTCGACGGGCAGCGCGTAGAGCTGCGAGCGGGACGTCGCGGCGACCGCCGCGGCGAGAGTGACTGTACCAACGCGCCCCATGAAGATCGTCAGGGCCAGCACGTACAGCGCGGAGTCCGGCAGCTCGGCCGTGAGTCCCGTCGAGAGGCCCACGGTCGCGAACCCCGAGATCACGTCGAACAGCACCTCGGCGATCGGCGCCTTCGTGATCTGAGCGATGACGATCGTCGCGAGCGCGACGATCGTCGCGCCCCACGCGAGGACCGCGACCGCGACGCGCTGCACGTCGCTCGGGATGCGTCGGCCGAACGCCTCGACGCTCGAGCGGCCCTTCGCCTCCGACCACACGGCCAGCGCCAGCACCGCGAGCGTCGTGACCTTGATGCCGCCGCCCGTCGACGCGGAGCCGCCGCCCACGAACATCAGCATCGAGCCGACCACCAGGGAAGAGCCGTTGAGCTCCCCGATGTCGATCACGGAGAACCCGCCCGAACGCGTCATCGCCGAGAGGAAGAATGCCTGGAACGTCGTGTCCCACGCGTCGCGCGTGCCGAACGTGCCGGGGTTCTCGTACTCGAGGGCGAGGAAGGCGGCCGCGCCGAGCACGAACAGGATGACCGTGGTCACGAGCGTCAGCTTGGCGTGCAGCGGCCAGCGGCCGGGAGCGGTCAGCTGCTTGGAGAGCGCGTAGATCACCGGGAAGCCGATGCTCCCGAGGAAGACTCCCGCCATCAGCACCGTCATGAAGAAGTAGTCGTACTGGAATGCCTCCAGGCCGCGGTCGTTGAGCGTGAACCCGGTGTTCGTGAACGCCATGGCCGCGTACTCGGGTGCGATCCACAGTGCGTCCATCCAGCCGTAGCCCGCGCGGACGATCGGCAGGTAGAGGAGCACCGCGACTGCGGCCTCGATGATGATCGTCGAGAGAGCGACGGTCCGGAGCAGCTGGCCGACCTCGCCGAGCCGCACGGCCTGGCTCTCGCTCACGGGCCCGCCGTGGGAGCGCAGCGGGTTCGTATCGCCGGCCGCGATGAGCTTGGCCCGCAGGCCCAGCTTCTTGGACACGATGAGCCCCAGCATGGAGGCGAGCGTCAGCGCGCCCATCCCGCCGATGTTGACACCGACGAAGATCACGACCTTGCCGAACACCGACCAGTGCGCGGCCATGTCGACCGTCGTGAGGCCGGTCACGCAGATGGTCGACACGGCGGTGAAGAGCGCATCCGCGAACCGGGTCCGCTCACCCGCAGCCGCCGCGATCGGCAGCGACAGCAGGGCCGTGAAGATCAGGATGAGCGAGACGAACACGAGGATCGCGAACCGCGACGGCGACGACGTCGCGAAGTCTCGGAAGAAGTCGCCGACGCGATCCCAGAAGCGGTTCCATGCCTCGCGGGGCACGGACGACGCGCTCGCCGTCATCGTCTGCCCCCTCGATCCCGAATCCGACCCCGGCCTGCCGGGACTGTGACATGGTACTCCGGTGCCTGCGCGGCTACCCTAGCCACATGGCGGACATCTTCGACGTGATCGCGGACGGCACGAGGCGCGAGATCCTGCAGCTGCTGCTGAGCCGATCGTCGGAGGGGGATGCAGGCACGAGCGTGTCGCAGATCGTCGCCGCGCTCGGCGTCAGCCAGCCCACGGTCTCGAAGCACCTCAAGGTGCTGCGCGAGGCCGAGCTCGTGTCCGTGCGCGAGGAGGGCCAGCACCGCTACTACAGCCTGTCGCCCGCGCCGCTCGAGGCCGTCGACGACTGGCTCGTCCCCTTCTTCGTCGAGGAGGGCGACTACGAGGGCGTCGTCGACTTCAGTGCGCACCAGCTGCCCGAGCCCGCCGCCCGCGCCGCCGAGGCCGTCGGCCGCGCCGCCGCGTCGGCGAAGGTCGTCGTGCAGTCCGCGCTCAAGCGCCTCGGGGCATAGATCCCGGGCTCTCATGCCATCGGGAGAGCGCACCGCACTCGGGGGAGGCGGTGCTCTCTCGTTCTGCGCGCGCGTCGGAATATGACGAGCCTGTGAAGTCCTGGCCGACCGCGTCGGATCGTGGGCAGAATGGCGAGAGTGACGACTGACTCGGGATTCACGACCGTCCGCGCGCGGACGTCGGCTGGGTGCGCGACCTGTACCCGCCGGTCGGCACCCTGCTGGCCACGGTCGTCGCGCGCATCCTGCCGCTCGGCGCGCTCGGGCTGAGCCTGCTGGGCGCGCTGGCCGCGGGCTTCTTCCTGCAGAAGATCGCCGAGGCCATGGTGCAGCGCGGGCTCGCGCTGCCCACCCGCGTGCTGTTCCTGCTCGCGATCGCGTTCAACCCGTTCGGCGTCCAGCTGATCACGCGCGACTCGCTGCTGTTCCTCAGCATCGGCTTCTTCGCGCTCGGCGTGGGGGAGACCGTGCGCTTCCTCTACTGGGCGTCGACGCGCGACGGCTTCCGGGCCGGGATCCTGCTGATGATGGCGGCGCTGACGGATCCGCTGGGCGTCGCGCTCGTGGCGATCGCCGGCATCGCCGCGATGTTCTATCTGCCCGACGATCTGGAGCGGCCGGGCCGGCGACGGGCCAGCGTGCTGGTGGCGACGTTCCCCACGATCGGCGCGTTCGCGACGTTCGCGTTCCTGCAGTGGGCCTTCGGCGGGCTCACGGCCGCCGACGTCGCCGCGGTGCTCGACGGCGCCGGCGACCGCATGCGGGAGGTCGTCGCGGACCTGACCGGCCCGCAGGGACTCCTGCTGATGATCGGGCTCGGCTTCGCATGGGTGCTGGCGATCACGCACGGGCGGGCCAGGTCCATCGTCTTCAGCGTGGTGGCGATCGTCGTGCACTACGTCGCGATCGTGCTGGGGTGGGCGAGGACCCGACGGACGGCGGCATCTGGCTCATGCTGCTCACGCTCGTGGTGATGTTCGTGCGGCCCGCGCCGGACGCGCTCGGCCGTGTCATGACGACCGTCGTGGCGGCGGCCGCGATCCCGCTCGTGTGGGCGGCGGCGCTCTCGAACCCCATCGTCGCGGAGTGGCTGGCGGCGCTCGGCCGGCTCGTCGGCTGAGCCCGGAGGCGCCTTCGTCGGCCGCGCGAGGATATCGTCATCCGTCACACGGGTCACAGGGGCACCTCGGGTTTACACCAGACCCGGGATGCCCCTAAAGTGAACGTCAGTTGAAGAGGGGGAGGCTCCGTGCCCGAGATGCCGGATGTGCGGTTCCTGACCGTCGCCGAGGTCGCCGAGATCATGCGCGTGTCGAAGATGACGGTCTACCGGCTCGTCCATTCGGGCGAGCTCCCCGCCGTGCGCTTCGGCCGGAGCTACCGCGTGCCCGAGTCGGCCGTGACGGCCGCCCTGCAGCGTCCCATCGCCGACGCGGGCTGACGCCAGCAGGGCGCGCTCGCCGCATACGGTAAGCTGTCCCGAAGGCACGCTTCTGCTGTGCCCGTTCCCGGACGCCGCGGCTCGGCGTCCAACCCCCTGACATTGTGAGGTTTCCGTGGGTTCTGTCATCAAGAAGCGCCGCAAGCGCATGGCGAAGAAGAAGCACCGCAAGCTGCTTCGCAAGACTCGCCACCAGCGTCGCAACAAGAAGTAAGCGACTGCAACCACTGACGCCGGTCCCGTTCGGGCCGGCGTTTCTGGTTTCCCGGGCGCCGGATCACCGCGGTCTGATCCGGCCGGACGCCCCGGCCCCGTGCGGCGTCGATAATGGACGCATGAACGAGATCTCGGTCCAGGAGCTCCACGACCGCAAGGACGTCCCGCTGGTGGACGTGCGCGAGGTGCACGAGTACGAGGCCGGTCACGTGCCCGGCGCCGTGAACATCCCCATGTCGCAGCTGGGCGAGCGGATCGGCGACCTCCCCGCCGAGCCGTTCGACGTGATCTGCGAGCTCGGAGGCCGCTCCGGTCGCGTGGTCGAGGCGCTCAGCGAGCGCGGCTACGAGGTCACCAACGTCGCGGGCGGCACGAGCGCCTGGCGCGAGGCCGGCTACCCGGTCGAGCTCTGAGCCCCGCTCACGTGACGACGCTCACGCTGATCGGCAAGCCCGACTGCCACCTGTGCGACGTCGCGCGCGAGGTGGTCGATCAGGTGCTGGCCGACCTCCCCGATCCCGTCGCCGACGCCGTCGAGGTGCGCGAGGCGTCCATCCAGGACGACCCCGCTCTGTACGACCTGTGGTGGGAGAAGATCCCGGTCGTGCTGATCGACGACCGCCTGCACGGCCACTGGCGCGTCGCGCCCGAGCGCCTGCGCGCCGCGCTGATCGACGCCGTCCCGACCGCCTGACCCACGACCCTCTTCCCCGAAGGATTCCCGGATGCTCCGCCACATCGTCATGTTCCAGCTGACCGCCACCGACCCCGCCGAGAAGGACGCGCAGGTCGCCGAGGCCAAGGCGCAGCTGGAGGCGCTCGTCGGCGTCGTGCCCGGCCTGCGCGCCATGGACGTGTCGCGCAACGTCGCGTTCGAGGGTCAGAACATGGACTTCGCGCTCGTCGCCGACTTCGACGACCTCGCCGCGCTCGAGGCGTACGGCACGCACCCGGCCCACGTGAAGGCGGCCGAGTACATCGGCACCATCCGATCGGGCCGCGCGGCGATCGACGTCGAGATCTGACGCCGGCTCAGCCCAGCAGCCCGCCCCACACGGCGCGGGCACCCGATTCGCCCGCGAGCACCACGGCCACGACCACGCCGACTGCGACGACCAGGACCGCGGCGCCGATCCCGAGCGTGATCGCCCGCGCGGCGCCGTCTCGCCGGATGCGGTCGCGGCCCCGGCGGAACCACGCCCACTGACCCGCCGCCACGACCGGCAGCGCGAGCGCCCAGGGCTGGACGGCGCGTCCGCGCGCCTCGTGCGCCTGCACATCCGGGAGCGGGCCGACGACGGCCGCCAGCGCCTCACCGGCCGCAATCGTGAAGGGCACGAGCGCCGCGACCGCGACCGCCGCGATCAGCGGCACGAGGCCCAGCCGCCGCCGCGCGGCCGGCCACAGCTGCGCGAGGATCAGCGCGAGCGCCGTCAGCGGGATCAGCACCACGACGAGGTGCACCACGAGCGGGTGCGCCGGGAGTCCCTGGATCTCCATGCCGGGACCACGCGACCGGGTGTCGCGCGGTTCACGCAGTGACCACAATGAACCTGACGGGCGCCGGCGACGTGTGCACGGCATGGACGATCGGCCCCGAGGGCGGAGCGCGTGGCCGATGACGGCGCAGCCGAGGCGGGCGGACCGCGGCCGGGACGCGGCCCTGCGGGAGCTGCACGACCGCCACGCGGGCGCGATCTGGCGGTACGTCGTGGCCCTGACCGGCCGTCCGGCCGACGCGGACGACGTCGTGCAGGAGACGCTCCTGCGGGCCTGGCGCACGCCCGGCATCCTCGACGAGGACCCGGATCAGCTGAGCGGCTGGCTGTTCACGGTCGCGCGGCACCTCGTGATCGACCAGGCGCGCAGCGCGCGCCGCCGGCACGAGCAGACCCAGGACGAGCCGGCCGACGAGGCCGTCGAGGACCGCACGGAGGAGCTGCTGGACGCGATCCTGCTGCAGGACGCGCTCGCGTCGCTGCACGAGCACCACCGGGAGGTCATCGTGCGTGCGTACTTCGGCGGGCGGAGCACCGCGGAGCTCGCGCGCGAGCTGCAGATCGCCGAGGGGACAGTGAAGTCGCGGCTGCACTACGGGCTGCGCGCGCTGCGGCTGGCGTTCCAGGAGAGGGGCGTGACGCGATGAGCGACCACGACGCGCTCGCCGAATGGGACGCCGCGTACGTGCTCGGCGCTCTGACCCCCGCCGACCGGCGCCGGTTCGAGGCGCACCTCGAGGAGTGCGCGCGGTGCCGCGCGGCCGTCGGGGAGCTCGTGCCCATGCCCGGCCTTCTGGCACGGGCGGGCGCACCCGACGCCGCGCCGCCCGCCCCTCCCGCCGACCTCCTCGATCGCATGCGGGAGCGGGAGCGGCGCCGCGTGCGCGGCGTCCGCGCGCGGATCGCCGGATGGGCGGCGGCCGCCGCGGTCGCGCTCACACTCGCGATCGGGGTGCCCGCGGCGATGGAGGCGCCGGACGAACCGGACGTCACGGTCGCCCTGGAGTCGGCCGCGATGTCGGTCGAGGTCGGGCTCGAGCCCGTCGCGTGGGGCACGCGGCTGGTCATCCGGTGCGAGTACCCGGACGCCGGATACGGCTATGGCGCCGGCGCCGGCTACGCGCTCGTCGTGACCGACGTGGACGGGCGCTCGCAGCAGGTGTCCACGTGGGGCGCGATGCCGGGCGGCGCGGTCGAGCTCGAGGCCGCGACCTCGCTCCCGGTCGAGCGGATCGCGAGCCTGGCCGTCCGCGCGGAGGGC
Source organism: Microbacterium sp. MEC084 (assembly GCF_004514465.2). Classification (NCBI taxonomy): domain Bacteria; kingdom Bacillati; phylum Actinomycetota; class Actinomycetes; order Micrococcales; family Microbacteriaceae; genus Microbacterium; species Microbacterium sp. MEC084. The sequence continues at coordinate 35,565 of NZ_MYFP02000003.1, forward strand.
GGCGACATCCTGATAAGCGTCCCGGTTCCGCGCGAGGGGTGAACGCCGGGGACCCGCGGCTCGTGTTCCCGTCGGACCGTCTTCGCGGCCCGCGACCCCGAGGGGTCGACTCCGACGAGGGGAGCACATCATGAGGACGAGGTTCAGCCGCCGCGCCGCGGCGGTGCTGCTGGGCGCGACGGCGCTCGCGACCGCGCTGGCCGGATGCGGCGGTGGCACGGGCGACGGGCCGATGTCGCCCGGGACGGATCCGTACGGCTCCGACGGCGGCGAGACCGGCACGATGGGCGCGGTGTCGCTCACCACCGCCGAGACCGACCTCGGCACGATCGTCGTGGACGGCGAGGGCAAGGTCGTCTACCAGTTCGACAGCGACGAGCAGGGTGCGGGCGTCTCGACGTGCGAGGGCCAGTGCCTGGGGAACTGGCCGCCCGTGCCCGGCGGCGAGGACGTCGAGGCCGAGGGCGTGACCGGCGAGGTCGGCACCATCACCGGCGTCGACGGCGAGCCGCAACTCACCCTGAACGGCTGGCCGCTGTACTACTTCGCGGGCGATCAGGCGGCCGGCGATACGAACGGCCAGGGCGTCGACGAGGTCTGGTGGGTCCTCGATCCCGCGGGCGAGCCCATCCGGGACTGACCGGGGTCAGTCCCGGGGGGCTCAGGCCTCGGCGGGCTCAGGCACGGCGTCCACGCCGGCCTCGGCGCGCTGCTGCGGCGTGATCGGCGCGGGCGCCTCCGTGAGCGGGTCGAAGCCGCCGCCCGACTTCGGGAACGCGATGACCTCGCGGATCGAGTCGGTCTTGGTCAGGTGCTGCAGCACGCGGTCCATGCCGAGCGCGATGCCGCCGTGCGGCGGGGCGCCGAACTTGAAGGCCTCGAGCAGGAAGCCGAACTTCTCCTGCGCCTGCTCCTCGTCGATGCCCATCACCTTGAAGACGCGCTTTTGCACGTCCTCGCGGTGGATGCGGATGGATCCGCCGCCGAGCTCCGAGCCGTTGCAGACGATGTCGTACGCGTAGGCGAGAGCCGATCCGGGGTCCGTGTCGAACGTGTCCTCGAACTCGGGCTTGGGGCCCGTGAACGCGTGGTGCACGGCCGTCCACTCTCCGGCGCCGACCGCGACGTCGCCCGATGCGACAGCGTCGCCCGCGGGCTCGAACATCGGGGCGTCCACGACCCACGTGAACGCGAACGTGTCGGGGTCCATCAGGCCCAGGCGGCGGCCGATCTCGACGCGCGCGGCGCCGAGCAGCGCGCGCGAGGCCTTGGTCGTGCCGGCCGCGAAGAACGCGCAGTCGCCGGGCTGGGCGCCCACGAGCTCGGCCAGGCCCGCCTGCTCGGCCTCGGACAGGTTCTTGGCGACCGGGCCGCCGAGCGTGCCGTCCTCGTTGAACAGGACGTACGCGAGGCCGCGGGCGCCGCGCTGCTTGGCCCACTCCTGCCACGCGTCGAGCGTCTTGCGAGGCTGGCTCGCGCCGCCCGGCATCAGCACCGCGCCGACGTACTCGGACTGGAAGACGCGGAACGGGGTGTCCTTGAAGTACTCGGTCGCCTCGACCAGCTCCAGGCCGAAGCGCAGGTCGGGCTTGTCCGAGCCGTACTTCGCCATGGCGTCCGCGTACGTGATGCGGGGGAGCGGGGTCTGCACCTCGACGCCGATCGTGGCCCACATGGCCCGGATGACGTCCTCCATCATCTCGATGACGTCCTCCTGGTCCACGAAGCTCATCTCGATGTCGAGCTGCGTGAACTCGGGCTGACGGTCGGCGCGGAAGTCCTCGTCGCGGTAGCAGCGCGCGATCTGGAAGTACTTCTCCACGCCGCCCACCATGAGCAGCTGCTTGAACAGCTGGGGGCTCTGCGGCAGCGCGTACCAGCTGCCCGGGTGCAGGCGCGCGGGCACCAGGAAGTCGCGGGCGCCCTCGGGCGTCGAGCGGGTCAGGGTCGGGGTCTCGACCTCGACGAACTCGCGCGCGTGCAGGACGTCGCGGATCGCCTTGTACACCTGCGAGCGCAGGCGGATCGCGTGCGCCGGGCCCTGGCGGCGCAGGTCGAGGTAGCGGTGCTTGAGGCGCGCCTCCTCGCCGATCGGGTCGGCGTCGGCCAGGCCGCTCGAGACCTGGAACGGCAGCGGCGCGGACTCGTTGAGCACCTCGACGTCGCTCGCGATGAGCTCGATCTCGCCGGTCGGCAGGTTCGGGTTCTCGTTGCCCGCGGGGCGCTTCGACACCTCGCCGGTGACCTTCAGCACGAACTCGCTGCGCAGGGGGTGCGCCACGGACTCGTCGCGGATCACGACCTGCGAGATGCCCGACGCGTCGCGCAGATCGATGAACGCCACCCCGCCGTGATCGCGTCGGCGGTCGACCCAGCCCGTGAGGGTGACGGTCTGACCGATGTGCTCGGCTCGCAGCGAGCCGGCGGTGTGGGTGCGAAGCACTTCAGGATCCTCCTGGGGCGTGACGGAACCCGACAAGTCTAGGCGGTGCGGTTTTCCGCGGCGGATCGCGGCGGTTCGGGACAGCCGGAAGCGGATCCGGGGGCCCGCACCCAGGATCCGGACACCTCCGCTCGATAGCGTCGGAGGGATCGTGCCCCGACCGGAGGATGCCGCCACATGATGACGACGACCGAGACCACGACCGACGGCTCCTGGCTGGGGTCGCTCGTCGACTTCGTCGTCTCCCTGATGGACGTGATCGGCCCCTACGGCGCCGGCATCGCGATCGCGGCCGAGAACCTGTTCCCGCCGCTGCCCAGCGAGGCCATCCTGCCGATGGCCGGCCTGGCGGCGTCCCGCGGCTCGTTCGCGCTGTGGGAGGCCATCCTGTGGACGACGGTCGGATCGCTCGTGGGCGCCCTCGTCCTCTACGGCATCGGCGCGTGGTTCGGCCTCGAGCGCCTGCGCCGGATCGCCGACCGCCTGCCGCTCATGAAGGTCGAGGACGTCGACCGCACGGTGGCGTGGTTCCACCGCCACGGCGGGGCCGCGGTGTTCTTCGGCCGGTTCATCCCGATCTTCCGCAGCCTGATCTCCATCCCGGCCGGCGTCGTGCACATGCCGCTGTGGCGCTTCGTGCTCTTCACGGGCGCGGGCAGCCTGATCTGGAACACGATCTTCATCCTGGTCGGCTGGTACCTCGGCGAGGCCTGGCACATCGTCGAGCAGTACATGGACGTGTTCCAGAACATCGTGATCGCGGTCGTGATCGTGGCCGTCGCCTGGTTCGTCGTGGCCCGCGTCCGCGCGCTGCGCGCCGAGAACCGCGCCGACTGACCGGCCGTTGCCCCGAGTCGCCGCCACGTGGCGACAACTCGGGGCAAGCCCTTTCAGTCGGCGGTGAGCGCCGCGGCGATGCGCTCGACGGCCTCGACGCCCTCGCGCATGCGCCACTGCGCCGGGTCGTCGGTGCTCGTCGTCGTGACCACGATGCGGTAGCCGGGGAGCCAGGACTCGAGCTCGAGGCCCGTGGGCACGTACGCCCCGACGACGAATCCGCCGGCGCCGTCCAGGATGTCCGAGCGCTGCACGCCGCCCAGCTCCGTCTTCTCGGCCTCGGAGCGGCGCTGCGCGACCTCCTCGGCGTCGGCGCTCTCGCGCGACACCCACACCTGCACGCGGGACCGGATGCCCGGGTCGGTGACGGCCTTGCCGCGCTCGCTCGCCCAGCCGCACGCCACGCGGCCGGTGCCCGAGGCGGTGATGCCGCGCAGGCCGTGGAAGCCCTCGGCCAGCGGAGCCGCGAGCTCGTAGATGTCGTCGCACGACAGCAGCGAGAGCCCGAGGCCGGCGAGCGCGTCGACCGCGAGGCGGGCGGCCTCCGGATCCGCCCACTGGTCGGGCAGCTGCGCCGCGAAGCGGGCGCGGTCGTCGGGGGAGCAGGATGCGAAGGGCGCGACCGCCGCGACCGTCGCCGTCGGCCATCCGGGGTGGGTCGCGAGCGAGCCGTCGGTGCCCGCGAACTCCGGCGCACCCGCCAGGTTCGCGAAGAGCGCGGCGGCATCCGCCTCGGCGTCGTCGCACGTCGGCTCCCACGCGCCGAGCACGGCCGGGTCGGATCCGCCCAGCACGGTCCAGGATGCGCCGCCCGCAGGCGCCGCGGCGGCCGCCACGAGCGCCTCCGAGCGCGCCTCCGCCAGCTCCTCGAAGGCGCCGGATGCGCCGATGCGCGCCGTGGCCTCGGCCGCGCGGCGGCCCTGTACCTCGGCCGCGGTCGAGGCCTCGCCCGCACCCGGCACCTGCTGCGCGCACGTCGTGAGCGCGGCGCCCAGCGCCGCGACCGCCGACGTGTCCTGCACCTCCCCGCCCCCGGCGGTGGCGCATCGGAACAGGTGGGACAGCAGGCCCGTCGTGGACGCGTCCGGGACCTCGCCGAGCGAGACGCGTCGCGCGAACGCGGCGAGCAGATCCAGCGCGGCCGTCCGGACGTCCACGTACGCGACCGCGCGGTGCGCGCCGCCGTCGGGCTCGCTCAGGCCCACGTCCACGCCGCCGCCCGGAGGCAGCAGCGCGGTGCGCTCGTCGTCCACCAGGGTCGCGGCCAGCGCCCAGAACCGCGATCCGCCGCGCTCGCGCGTGACCCAGTCGAAGGCGGCCTCGCCCGTGAGCGTGAGCGCCCGCGGCACGTCGTCCCGGCTCCGCGTGCGCACCGTCAGCACATCCGACCGGTGGGTCTCGACGCACGCCGTGATCGCCGACTCGGGGCGCTCGGCATCCGGATCGGCGTAGGTCGCGACCCAGCCGGGCAGCTCGGCGTCGCCGCACGCGGGCAGGTCCGCCGCGGGAGTCGGCGCCGTGGCGTTCTGCACGGAGGCCGCGGCCCACGCGACGGTCCCCGGCTGCGTGATCCCGGCGGTCAGGCGGCCGCCCTCGACCACGGCGCCGGGCTCGGGCGCCCACACGCGCAGGTCGGGATCCCAGCGCACGAGCGACGCGCTCGCCGCGGCCTCGGCCGGCAGGGTCGACAGATCCCACGTGACGGTGATCGGATCGGCGAAGGCGCCGGCCGACTCCAGCCGGACGGGCGTGCCGAAGACCTCGCGCGCGATCCCGGAGTCGGCCTCGCCGATCCGTGCGCCGACCGTGACGTTGGCGACGTTCGTGCGCACGGCTCCGTCGGGCACGTCGATCGCGACGCCGGCCGCGCTCCAGCGCGCGCCCTCGGCGTCGACCTGCGTCGTGCGCGCGTCGGCGAAGGACGGGGCCGGGTCGCGCTGCGCTTCGCCCTCGGAGGGCTCCGCGACGCACGCGGTGAGGGACAGCGCCACGGCGGCCGCGATCGCGCCCGCCGCGAGGCGGCGACCGATCCGGCGCGGGCGACTGATCACGCGCCCACGGTATCCGGGGTGCCCGGGGTGGGCCCGGCGGCGCTCCGGCGCACGTCGGAGAGGGCCGCGCGCGGCTTCCGTAGGATGGGGCACGTGACGGCCGAACGGATCCACCTCGTGCGTCACGGCGAGGTCTACAACCCCGATCGCGTGCTCTACGAGCGGCTGCCCGGCTTCCGCCTGAGCGACGACGGGCGCCGGATGGCGCGCGCGGCGGCGGAGCACATCCTGTCGCTCGACCGGCCGGTCTCGGCGCTGCTGAGCTCGCCCCTGCAGCGCACGCAGGAGTCCTCGGAGCCGCTCGCCGAGCTGCTGGGGCTCGAGGTGCGGCTCGAGGAGCGCGTGATCGAGCCGACCAACGTCTTCGCGGGCATGCGGATGAGCCGCGCGCTGCGCAAGCCGTGGAACTGGCACCACCTGCGCCGCCCGTCGCTCCCCAGCTGGGGTGAGCCGTACTCCCAGGTCGTCGACCGGATGCACGCGGCGCTCGACGAGGCGTGGCACGGCACGGACTCGGGCGACGTCGTGATCGTCTCGCACCAGGCGCCCATCTGGCTCACGCACCTCTCGGTCGCCGGTCTGCCCCTGCCGCACGACCCGCGCACCCGCCGCTGCGCGCTCTCGAGCGTCACGTCGTTCGAGCGCCACGGCGACGTCTGGCGCGAGGTCGCGTACGCCGAGCCCGCCCCGCTGCAGGATGCGGTCGACGTCGGCGCGGTCTGAGCCAGACGGTCGCTTCGCTCGCACGACGGTCGCCCCCTCGTGGTCGTTGAGCGGAGCGAAGCGGAGTCGAAACGGGCTGAGCGAGCGCAGCGAGTCGAAGCCGACACCCCCGTGGTCGTCTCGCTCTGAGCGCCAGCGAGGATCCGAAACGGCGCCGATGCTCCTCGGCCGGTCGGGTTGATCCGGCCACGTTTCGACTCCGGCGCTGGCGCGCCTCCGCTCAACGACCACGGGGAAGATGTCGGTCGTCGAGCGGGCGCGCCCCGGCGGGCGGCGCTTTCGGCTGGCGCACAGCCGCCGCATATGCGCGAACGTAGGATTGGGGGCGTGCCTCCCGTCGCCGTCCCGACCGTCTCGCCGCGCGTGCGCGGCGCACGCCGGATCGCCGCGGCTCTGGCCGCCGCCGGGCTCGCGTTCGCGCTCGCCGCGTGCGCTCCCGATCCCGTGAGCCAGCAGTATCTGGAGGGCGGGAACCAGGGCTACATCTCGGGCGAGTTCGCCGTCACCGAGATCGGCGAGGCCGATCGGGGCGAGCCCGTCGAGTGGGCGGGCGTCACCGAGACGGGCGAGGCTCTCTCGAGCGAGGACGTCGCCGGCGAGGTCGTGGTGGTCAACTTCTGGTACGCCCAGTGCGACCCGTGCCGCGCGGAGGCCGCCGACCTCGAGTCCGTGTGGCAGGAGTACCAGGCCGATGGCGTGCGCTTCGTGGGCATCAACACCCGTGACCAGGCCGACCAGGCGATCTCGTTCGCCGAGAAGCACGGCGTGACTTACCCCAGCATCATCGACGTGCACGACGGCGCAGTGAAGCTCGCGTTCGTCGCCGCCACGCCCGTCAACGCGACCCCGGTCACGCTCGTGCTCGACCGCGAGGGCCGCGTCGCCGCCCGCATCATCGGCCAGCTCGAGAGCGCGTCGATCCTGTCGACCCTCGTGGGGGAGACCCTCGAGGAGGGCGCGTGACCCAGCGGTCGCGCGCGGCGGGCCGCGGATGAACCCGGGCTCGGTCGTCTTCGACGGCGCGCTGTGGGCGGCGATCCCGATCGCGCTTCTGGCGGGCCTGATCTCGTTCCTCTCGCCGTGCGTGCTGCCGCTCGTGCCGGGCTACCTCGGCTTCATCGGCGGCGCCGTCTCGCCCAAGGGCACCGAGGCGCCCGCCGGACGCGGCCGGCTGCTGGGCGGCGTGCTGCTGTTCATCGCCGGGTTCACGCTCGTGTTCGTCACGATCATCGTGCTCGGCGGCATCGCGGGCGGCGCGACGCAGCGGTTCTCGCTGCTCTACGGCGACGCGATCACGCGCGTGCTCGGCGTCCTGATCATCCTGCTCGGCCTCGTCTTCATCGGCTTCTTCGGCTTCGCGCAGCGCACCGCGAAGCTCCACCTGAAGGGCGACCTGGGGCTCGTCGGGGCGCCGCTGCTCGGCGTCGCTCTGGGCCTCGGCTGGGCGCCCTGCATCGGCCCGACCCTGACCGCGATCCTCGCGATCTCGTACGACCAGGGCGACGCGGGCCGCGCGACCCTGCTGGGGCTGGCGTACTCGCTGGGCCTCGGCATCCCGTTCCTGCTCGTCGCGCTCGGCTTCGGCTGGGCCACCCGCTCCCTCGCGTTCCTGCGCCGCCACGTGCGCGTCGTCAACATCGTCGGCGGCGTGCTGCTGGTCATCCTGGGCGTGCTCATGGTGACCGGCGTGTGGACCATGATCATGAACCGCCTGCAGGGGGTGTTCGCGAATGTCCCGCTCCCTCTCTGACCAGACCGACGCCCGGAAGGCCGCGCGGGACGGATCCGAGCCCCTGCGCCCGTCGGACCACGTCGAGAGCGACGCCGACTCCGGCGTGAACCAGCCGGCGCTCGGCGTCGTCGGATGGCTGCGCTGGGGCTGGCGGCAGCTCACCAGCATGCGCACCGCGCTCGTCCTCCTGCTGCTGCTCGCGATCGCGGCCGTGCCCGGGTCGATTTTCCCCCAGCGGATGGCCAACCCCAACGGCGTGACGCAGTGGGAGCGGGAGAACCCCGACCTGTTCCCGATCCTCGACGCCATGCAGATGTTCGACGTCTACGTGTCGGCCTGGTTCTCCGCGATCTACCTGCTGCTGTTCGTCTCGCTCGTGGGCTGCATCCTGCCGCGCACCAAGCACCACTGGAAGGCGATGCGCTCGCGCCCGCCGCGCACGCCGGCGCGGCTCGCGCGCCTCGACGACCACCTCGAGGACCGGATCGCCGGCGACGCGGACGACGCGGCCCACGCGGTCGACCTGGCCGAGGCGCAGCTGCGCTCGAGCGGCTACCGGGTCGAGCGCTACGACGGGCGAGGCGCGTTCTCGGTCTCGGCCGAGCGCGGCTACCTGCGCGAGACCGGCAACCTGGTGTTCCACGCGTCCCTCGTGGGAGTGCTGGTATCGGTCGGGGTGGGCGGCGGCTTCGCGTACACGGGTCAGCAGGTGATCATCGAGGGCCAGTCCGTGGTCAACTCGCTGGTCGACTACTCGTCCATGAACCGCGGCCGCTTCGTGGGTGACGACGCCCTGACGCCGTACGCCATGCGCCTGGACTCGTTCGACGTCACGTACCAGCCCATCGGCACCAGCGGCGCGGGCCAGGCGGGCGACTTCCAGGCGAACGTCACGGTCGTCGAGCCGGGTGGCGCCGAGCGCCAGGAGGCCGTCCGCGTCAACCACCCGCTCGACGTCGCGGGCGACCGGGTCTACCTGCTGGGCAACGGCTACGCGCCGACCATCACGGTCAAGGCGCCCGACGGCACCACGGTCTACAGCGAGCCCGTGCCGTTCCTGCCGCAGGACGCCAACATGACCTCGCTCGGCGTCGTGAAGATCCCCGACGGCCTGCCGGAGCAGGTCGGCATGATCGGCTTCTTCTACCCGACCCAGATGCAGCTCGCGAGCGGCGCTTTCTCGTCCGGATTCGGCGAGCTGCTCAACCCCGTGCTGACCCTGAACGTGTACGTCGGCGACCTCGGGGTCGACGACGGCGTGCCCAGCTCGGTGTACGAGCTCGACCCGAGCGGCATGGAGCAGATCGCCGGGCCGCAGGTCGACATCGACTCGCTCGAGCTCGCGCCCGGGGAGACCGTCGAGCTGCCGAACGGCCTCGGCACGGTCACGTTCGAGGACGAGACCCCGGCGGATGCCGACCGCTCGCAGGTGGGCTTCACCGAATCGGTCAAGCGCTTCGTGTCGCTGCAGACGCACCACGACGGATCCGCGATCTTCGTGCTGGCGTTCGCGGTGCTCGCGATGCTCGGCCTGCTCACCGCGCTGTTCGTGCCGCGCCGCCGCGTCTGGGTCAAGGCGACCGCGGACGACGCGGGCATCCGGCTCGAGTACGCGGCGCTCGCGCGCGGCGAGGATCCGACGCTCGCGACCGCGATCGCGGACCTGCGCACCAAGCACCGCGCCGCGCTCGGCGCCGACGACGCGTAGGCGTCAGCCCTTCCGCAGATCTTGAGCCAGCATCACCAGGATGCCGCTCGGGCCGCGCAGGTAGGTCAGCCGGTAGAGGTCCCGATACGTGGCCACGCCGCGCAGCGGGCAGCACCCGTGCCGTGCGGCGATCTCGAGCGACGCGTCGAGGTCGTCCACCGAGAACGCGACGCGATGCATCCCGATCTCGTTGGGGCGCGTCGGCTCGGTCTCGATCGCCTCGGGATGCAGGTACTCGAAGAGCTCCAGGCGGCCCTGGCCGTCGGGGGTCGCCAGCATCGCGATGCGGGCGTGGTTGCCGTCCAGCCCCACGGCCGTGTCGGTCCACTCGCCGCTGACCGTGTCGCGTCCGACGACCTCCAGGCCGAGGTCCGTGAAGAAGGCGATCGCCTCCTCCAGATCCCGGACGGCGATGCCGACGTTCTCGAGCGCGATGGCCATGCCCGCACGCTACCGGGCCCCCGGCCCTTCGGACAGGGCCCGCCCACAGAGAGCGCGAAGCGGGCGCTCGTAGAATCGGGCTCATGCACCCTGACGCGCTCTCGCTGGACGAGATCTCGGTTCTTCTGATCTGGACGGCGATCTCGGTCTACGCCCTCGCGTTCGTCGCGTACGCGTTCGACCTGGCGCGCCGCTCGCAGCTCTCGCTCGAGCGTCAGGATGCCGCGCGCGAGCGCGTGCTGGTCGGGGCCGGATCGGGGACCACCGTGAACGGCGTCGCGCAGGACGCGCCTGCCGCCGCGAAGCCGCGCATGGTCATGGGCCGGATCGGCACCTCGCTCACGGTGCTCGGCTTCCTGTTCCACCTCGGCGGCACGGTGCTGCGGGGGATCGCGGCGGGACGCGTGCCGTGGTCGAACATGTACGAGTTCGCGATGACCGGCACCCTGCTCATCACGGCCGTGTATCTGGGCGTGCTGTTCTGGCGCGACCTGCGCTTCCTCGGCACGTTCATGGTGGGGCTCGTCACGGTGCTGCTGGGGGCGGCGACCCTGTCGTTCTACGTGCAGATCGTGCCGCTCATGGATCCACTCAAGTCGGTCTGGCTCGTCATCCACGTGTTCGTCGCGTCGCTCGCCACGGCCTTCCTCGCCCTCGCGTTCGGGCTCTCGGTGCTGCAGCTGCTGCAGGCGCGCCGCGAGCGGCTCGCGCTCGAGGCGAAGGATGCCGAGCCCCAGCGCTCGTTCCTGCGCACGCTCCCCAGCGCCGAGGCGCTCGAGGGGATGGCCTACCGCTTCGCCATCATCGGCTTCATCTTCTGGACGTTCACCCTCATCGCCGGCTCCATCTGGGCGCAGGACGCGTGGGGCCGCTACTGGGGCTTCGACACCAAGGAAGTCTGGACCTTCATCATCTGGGTGCTCTACGCCGGCTACATCCACGCCCGCGCCACCCGCGGCTGGCGCGGCACCCGCTCCGCCTGGCTGTCGATCGTCGGCTTCACCGCGGTGATCTTCAACTTCACGATCGTGAACATGTTCTTCGAGGGCCTGCACGCGTACAGCGGCCTGAGCTGAGAAGGACTTCTTTTCTAGACGCGATCGCACGCTCGCGCGACGGTAGATGACCGGCCTGTTCCCGGTCGTTGAGCGGAGCGAAGCGGAGTCGAAACGGGCTGAGCGAGCGGAGCGAGTCGAAGCCGGGACCCTCATTCGTGGTCGTTGAGCGACGAGCGCCAGCGAGGAGTCGAAACGGGCTGAAGCGACCCAGCCGGTCGGGGAGGTTCGGCCACGTTTCGACTCCGGCTCGTTCCTCGCCTCCGCTCAACGACCACCCACAGAAACAACATCTGTGTTTCTGTGGGATTGTGTTGTAGTCTGTTGGGCATCCGAAGGAGGGTGCCATGTACGCGACGGAGCGACGAGAGCTCATCGAGCAGGTGCTGCGGGACGAGGCGCGCGTCGCCGTCGCCGACCTCGCGGAGCGGCTCGACGTCACGACCGAGACCGTGCGCCGCGACCTCGCGCTGCTGGAGCGCGCCGGCGTCCTGCGCCGCGTGCACGGCGGGGCCGTCGCCGCCGACCGGGGGAGCGCCGCCGAGGCCGACCTGCGCGAGCGCGCCGGACAGCGCGGCCCCGCCAAGCACGCGATCGCCCGCCGGGCCGTCGAGGCGCTGGCGGACGACTTCCGCGGATCCGTGCTCCTGGACGCGGGCACCACGACCGGCGCGGTCGCCGAGCTGCTGTCGGACCGGCTCGCCGGCCCCGACGCCCAGGTCGTGACCCACTCCGCCGTGCTCGCCGCGCTGCTCACCACGCGCGGAGGCGTGCCCCTCACCACGATCGGCGGGCGCGTGCGCGGCATCACGGGCGCCGCGGTCGGCGCGGGCACCGTGCAGGCCATCGAGTCGATGCGCCCCGACGTCGCGTTCGTGGGCACGAACGGGCTGAGCGCCGCCTTCGGGGCGAGCACCCCCGACCCGGACGAGGCCGACGTCAAGCGGGCGATCGTCCGCTCCGCGCGGCGGGTGGTGCTGCTCGCGGACGCGTCCAAGTTCGGCGACGAGTCGCTGCAGCGGTTCGCGCGCCTGGACGAGATCGATCTGCTGGTGACCGACCGCGCGCCCTCCGGCGCGCTCGCCGCGGCCCTCGAGGACGCCGACGTGGAGGTGTGGATCGCATGATCGTCACCCTGACCGCCAACCCGTCGCTCGACCGCACGATCCAGCTGGCCGGTCCGCTCGAGCCGGGGGCCGTGCAGGCCGCGGAGTCGTCGAGCGTTGATCCGGCCGGCAAGGGCGTGAACGTGTCGCGCGTGGTCGTCGCCTCCGGCGCCGAGACGCTCGCGGTGCTGCCGCTCGCGGACGACGACCCCTACGGCGAGCACACCGCGGGGCTCCCCGTGCGCGCGGTGCCGATCGAGGGGCACGCCCGCTCCAACATCACGCTCACGTCGCCCGACGGCGAGACCACCAAGATCAACCTGCCGGGCGCCGGGCTCGCGCCGGCCGAGGCGGCCGCCCTGATCGACGCGGTCGTCGAGGCGGCCGACGGCGCGCGCTGGCTCGCCCTGTGCGGCTCGCTCCCGCCGGGCGTCGCCGCCGACTTCTACGTCGAGGTCATCCAGGCCGTGCGGACGCGCGCCGCCCGCGCGCCGCGCATCGCGGTCGACACGTCGGGCCCGGCCCTCGCCGAGGTGCTGGCGCGCGGCGCCGTCGACCTCATCAAGCCGAACGACGAGGAGCTCGTCGACGCCGTGGCCCGCCTGGGTCTGGCCACCTCGGGCGAGGCGGACCCGGATGCCGTCGCGGACGCCGTCCGGCTCGCCTCGGCCCTGGTGCCGCATCGCGTCGGCGCGGTGCTCGTCACGCTCGGCGGCGACGGCGCGGTGCTCGTGGACGCCGAGGGCGCTCGCCATGCCGCGGCGCCGCCCACCGAGGTGCGCAGCACGGTCGGCGCGGGCGACAGCGCCCTCGCCGGCTTCCTGCTCGCCGACCTCGCCGGAGCGGACGCCGACGGCCGGCTGCGCACGGCCATCCGATACGGCTCCGCCACGGCCGCCCTTCCCGGCACGCGCATCGCGACGCCGGCCGACCTGCCCGGCGGGGACATCCCCATCCGCAGGCTTCCCTGACCAGCGGCTCGCCGCATCCACCCCCTACACCCGATCCACCCGCCGCCTCGCGGCGCACCACGGACGCTCAGCCTCGAGGAGGAGACCATGTCCACCATCACCCCCCAGCTCGTGAGCCTCGATGAGGACCTCGGCACGGACAAGCAGGCGGTGCTCCGCGCCCTGTCCCAGCGCTTCGTCGCGCAGGGCCGCGCGACGGACGCCGAACAGCTCTTCGCCGCCGCCTGGGCCCGCGAGGAGCAGGACGCCACGGGCCTGCCCGGCGGCATCGCGATCCCGCACGCCAAGAGCGCGGCCGTGTCGCAGGCGTCGCTGGCGTTCGCCCGCCTGAACCCGCCGGTGGACTTCGGCGCCGAGGGCGAGCCGAGCGACATCGTGTTCATGATCGCCGCGCCCGACACCGCGGCCGAGGAGCACCTCGCGGTGCTGTCGTCGCTCGCGCGCAACCTGATGGACGAGGACTTCCTCGCCGCGCTGCGCTCGGCCGCGACGCCGGATGAGGCGGTCGGCATCGTGCGCCGCGCGATCGGCGAGGACGCCGCGGCCGAGACGCCGGCACCCGCCGCCGCGGCTCCGGCTCCGGCCGCGGCCGCCGCCGGAGACGCCATCCTGGTCGACGGCCGCCCCGCCCGGATCGTCGCGGTCACGGCCTGCGCGACGGGCATCGCCCACACCTACATGGCCGCCGACGGCCTGGCCGCCGCCGCGCGCAAGGCCGGCGTCGAGCTCCACGTCGAGACCCAGGGCTCCAGCGGCTACACCCCGATCCCGGCCGACACGATCGCGGCGGCCGACGCCGTCGTGTTCGCGGTCGACGTCGACGTGCGGGAGCCGCAGCGGTTCGCGGGCAAGCCCGTCATCCGGCGGACGGTCAAGGCGGGCATCGAGAAGCCCGCGGAGCTGCTCGCGCTCGCCGCGGCCGCCGCGAAGGATCCGTCCGCCGAGCGGGTGAGCGGCACGGCCGAGACGGCCGCCGCCTCGAACGTGCCGGTGGAGTCGTTCGGCGCGCGCATCAAGCGCATCCTGCTGACCGGCGTCTCGTACATGATCCCGTTCGTCGCGGGCGGCGGTCTGCTGATCGCGCTCGGGTTCCTGCTCGGCGGCTTCGACATCAACGAGTCGGCCAACGCGATCGTGCTCGAGAACGCCCTGTGGAACCTGCCCGAGGGCGGGCTGCTGCAGTACCTCGGCGCCGTGTTCTTCACGATCGGCGGCGTCTCGATGGGCTTCCTCGTGGCGGCGCTGGCCGGGTACATCGCGTTCGCGATCGCCGACCGGCCCGGCATCGCTCCCGGCTTCGTGGCCGGCTCGGTCGCGGTGCTGATGAGCGCGGGCTTCCTCGGCGGCATCGTCGGCGGCCTGCTCGCGGGACTCGTCGCCTGGTGGCTGGGCCGCCTGGACGTGCCGCGCTGGCTGCGCGGCCTCATGCCGGTCGTGATCATCCCGCTCGTCGGCTCGATCGTCGCCTCCGGCCTGATGATCCTGTTCCTCGGCTGGCCGATTGCGGCGCTCATGACCGCCATGACCGACGGCCTGAACAACCTCGCCGACAGCGGCCTGATCGTCGTCGTGGGCGTGCTGCTGGGCCTCATGATGTGCTTCGACCTGGGCGGCCCGGTGAACAAGGTCGCGTACGCGTTCGCGGTCGCGGGCCTCGGTGCCGCGTCCGACCAGAACACCGTGCCCTACCTGATCATGGCGACCGTGATGGCGGCGGGCATGGTGCCGCCGCTCGCGATGGCGCTCGCCTCGACCGTGCTGGCGCGCGGCGCGTTCACGCCGGTCGAGCAGGAGAACGGCAAGGCCGCGTGGCTGCTCGGGGCTTCGTTCATCTCGGAGGGTGCGATCCCGTTCGCGGCCGCCGACCCGCTGCGCGTCATCCCGGCGTCGATGATCGGCGGCGCGGTCACGGGCGCCCTGACCATGCTGCTGGGCGTGGGATCGCGCGCTCCGCACGGAGGCGTGTTCGTGTTCTTCGCGATCGACCCGATCTGGGGCTTCCTGCTCGCGATCGCCGTCGGCACCGTCGTGTCGGCCCTCGCGGTCGTGGCGCTCAAGAAGTACGCGCACCGTCGCACCGCGGCGGCCCCTGTGGCCGTCGCCGCCTGATCCCGATGCCCGAACGGCCCGGCCCTCGTCTCGAGGACCGGGCCGTTCCGGCGTCGTGGCGACCCGACCGGCTTCGACTGGTCTTCGGCGACGAGACTGGTCTCGGCGGGACCAGTCTCGTCGCCCGGGACCAGTCGAAGCGCAGGGGGACGACCCCCGCGGCATCAGGCGGGCTGGGCCAGCAGCGCCTGGGCGGGGATCGTGCGGCGGCGCGCCACGGCCAGCGTCGTGGCCGCGAAGGCCAGCACGGCCCACACCAGCAGCGCCGTCACCGCCGCGCCGGCGCCGCCCGCGTCCGTGACCGCGCCGAGGAGCGCGCGGTACGCGGGGGCGGTGGGCAGGATGTCCGCCAGCTCGCCGAGCCATCCCGGCATGGTCGAGACCACGCCGGTCGCGATCGCGATCGAGCCGACGAGCGCCGCGACCCAGCGTCCCGCGCCGCCGAGCGCGGCCACGAGGGCCTGGTGCACGGCCGCGAATGCGACGCCGATCAGGGCGCACAGCGCGAACAGCGCCGCCGCCGTGCCGCCGTCGTAGCCGCTCACGGCCTGGATGACCGCGGCCACGAGCACGCCCTGCACCGCGCCGACCAGCGCGGCGGGCAGCAGTGCGCCGCCGGCGAGCAGCGCGGATGCGCGGCGCGACGTCAGGGCGCGCGCCGTGACGGAGCGCATCACGACGAACGTCGCGAGACCGCCGAACCACAGCACGACCGCGGCGAGCAGCGGCACGGCCGACGACCCGAACATGGTCAGGTCGTCGCCCGCGGTCGCCGACACCGGATCCGCGAGCACGGTCGCGAGATCGCCCGCCTCCGCGTCGCTGTACGACGGGATCTGCTCGGTCGCCTGGCCGAGGCCGTCCGCCAGCGAGCGCGTGCCCTCGGACAGGTCGCCGATGCCGTCGCCGAGCTGCGTCGTGCCGGTCGCCAGCCGCCCGGCGCCCTCCGACAGCCGCGTGGCGCCCGACGCGAGCTCGCTCGTCCCGGTCGCGAGGCCGCCCGCACCCGTGGCGAGCTGCGCCGCGCCGGTCGACAGCTCGCCCGCGCCGCCCGCGAGCTGCGATGCCCCGGCCGACAGCCGGTCGGCGCCGCCCGTCAGCTCCTCGAGCCCGGCCGTGAGCTGAGACGCCCCGGCCGCCGCGCCGTCGGCGCCGGCCGCGAGGGCGCCGAGGCCGCCGGCGAGCTCCGTCGCGCCGCCCGACGCCGCGCGCAGCTGGGCCGCGAGCTCCGTGGGCAGCTGGGTCGCGAGCTGCTCCAGCCCGCCGGACGTCCCCGATGCCGCCGCATCGGCCGTGTGCGCGGCCTGAGTGATCGCCGTGAGCTGCGCGCAGAACTCGGCGCCCGCCCCCGAGGCCGCGCAGGATGCGCTCAGCCCGTCGAGTCCGTCCGCGACGCCCGCGGCCGCCTGCGCCGCGCCGGCCGCGGCGCCCGTGAGCTCGGCCGGCACGACGCCGTTCCGCTCGATCGCGTCGGCTCCCGCGCCCAGCTCGGACGCCAGCGTCTGCGCACCGGAGGTCGCGTCGTGCAGGCCGGGCGCGAGGCCCGGGTTCGCGGCGGTGCCGTCGCCCGCGAGGCCGGTCGCGAGCTGCCTGGCGCCGTCCGCCAGCTGCGACGCGCCGCCCGCGAGGTCGGCCGCGCCGCCCGCGACGCCCTGGGCGCCGTCGGCCAGCGCGCCGGCGCCGCCCGCCACGCCGGCCGCCCCGCCGGCCAGCTGTGACGCGCCGCCCGCGAGCTGCCCCGCGCCTGACGCGAGCTCGCCCGCGCCCGTGCCGAGCTCGGCGGCGCCGCCCGCGAGCTCCTCCGCGCCGTCCCGCGCGGCCCCCGCGCCGTCGGCCAGCTGCGCGGCGCCGTCGGCCGCCTTGCCGAGCTGCTCGCCCAGCGTCGTGTAGCCGATGAAGACGTTCTCGAGCGTCGCCTCCGACAGCATCCGGCCCATCGACGCGGTCGCGACCGACGCGATCTGGTTCGCGATGGCCTCGTCGACGATGCGCGCGTCGGGCGCCGTCACGACGTCGATCGTCGCCTGCTCGGGGGCCTCCTCGGACCCCGACAGGTTCTGGCCGGCCGAGGTCGCGGCCGCCGAGAACTCCTCCGGGATGGTCACGACCGCCTGGTACGTGCCGTCGGCCAGGCCCTCGGCGGCGTCGTCCTCGTTGGACAGCACCCAGGTCAGATTGCCGTCGACGTCATCCGAGCCCTCGACCAGGCCCGCCGCCAGCTGGCGACCCAGCGGCGTGTACTGGTCCTGGACGGTCACCGGCTCGTCGAGGTTGACGATCGCGGCCGTCATGTTGTCGAGGCGCTCGGTCGGGTCGTACAGCGCCGCGACGAGCACGCCGCCCACGAGCGCGGGAAGGAGCAGCACGCCGAGCACCGTGAGCCACGAGACGGGCCGGGCGCTGCGGGCGCGCTCGACTCCGGCGAGGGTCAGGCTGCGGAGGCGGTTCATGCGGAGACCTCATTCGGGATGGTCGCGGGAGCGGGGGAGACGTCGACACGACGGACGCCGACCCAGCCGGCGTCGGACAGGAGCCGCTGCGCGGCGGACGGGTCGGATGCCGTCAGCACCACGGTGAGCGGATCCGGCGCGAGCGCGTGCTGCGCGTCGCGCAGCACGGCGGCGACCTGGTCGCGCGCCGCCGGCTGGAGGGCGTCGGCGCCGTCGATCACGACGATCGGGGCGCGCGCCGCGGCGCGCACCGCCCGGGCGGGCGCCTCGCCGGGCTCCGGGGCGGCGAGCAGGGCCAGGCCGACGTGGGCGCGCACCCAGGCGGCGCGGCCGGGGAGCAGGTGCCCGGCGACGCGGAGCAGGCCGCCGGTCGCCGGTGTGCGGCCGGCGATCGCGAGCCCCACGGCGCGGGCGCCGCGCGGATCCGCCGAGGCCAGCACCAGGGCGTCGCCCGGCTCGGCGCGCAGCGTCACGCCCGAGGCCAGGACGGGGCCGTCCTCCACCGCGACCTCCAGGTCGTCGGCGGCGATCGCGGCGGCCGATCCGGGCTCCGGCCAGTCCGCCAGCGCGCGCTCGCGCTCGACCGCCTCGCCCTCGATGTCGAAGTGCGGCAGCATCCGGTCGAGCCGGCGCGGCATCCACCAGGCCCGCTCGCCCAGCAGCGCCATGACCGCGGGCACGAGCGTCATCCGGACCACGAACGCGTCCACCGCGATGCCCACCGCGAGCGCGAGCGCGATGGGCTTGAGGTTCGCGTCGCCCTCGGGCACGAAGGCCGCGAACACCGCGAACATGATGATCGCCGCCGCGGTGACCACGCGCGCCGAGGCCGCGAACCCGCTGCGCACGGCCTCGACC
This sequence comes from Microbacterium sp. MEC084, assembly GCF_004514465.2. NCBI lineage: Bacteria > Bacillati > Actinomycetota > Actinomycetes > Micrococcales > Microbacteriaceae > Microbacterium > Microbacterium sp. MEC084. The sequence continues at coordinate 54,049 of NZ_MYFP02000003.1, forward strand.
GCGACCTCGCGCGAGCCGCCGAGCCGGCGCGCGGCGTGCACGAAGTCCTCGCGCATGCGCGAGACCAGGAACACCTCGTAGTCCATCGCGAGGCCGAACAGCACGCCCATCACCACGATCGGCATGAACGCGATGACGGGGCCGGTGCGCGTCACGTGCAGCAGGTCGGCGCCCCAGCCCCACGAGAACACGGCCGCGACCACGCCGAAGGCCGCGAGGATCGACAGCAGGTAGCCGAGCGAGGCCTTCAGCGGCACCCAGATCGAGCGGAACACGATCATCAGCAGCACGAACGACAGGCCGACCACGAAGATCCCGAACGGCACGAGCGCGCCGCCGAGCCGGTCGGAGATGTCGATCGCGACGGCCGTGGTGCCGGTCACGCTGAGGTCGATGCCGTACTTGTCCAGCCACTCGTCGTGGTGCGCGCGCAGCTCGCGCACGAGGTCGCTCGTGGCGGGGTCGTCGGGCGCGGTCTCGGGCACGATCTGCACGATGCCGGTGTCCGCGGTCTCGTTCGGGGTCGCGAGCGCGACCTCCTTGACGCCGTCGATCTGCTCGACCTCGGCGCGCAGATCGTCCATCAGGCCGACCGGATCGGTGGACGTCACGATCGTGCCGGTCAGGATGAGCGGGCCGTTGAAGCCCGCGCCGAAGTGCTCCGACGTGAGGTCGTAGCCGATGCGCGCCTCGTTGTCCTCGGGCAGCACGCCGGCGTTCGGCAGCGCGAGGCCCAGGCTGCCGACCGGCAGGGCCATGAGCCCGAGACCCAGGACGACCGCGACCGTCGTGATCACGGGATGCCGCGTGACGCCGCGCACCCAGCGCGTGCTGAAGCCCTCCCGCGGCGCCCGGGCCCGCTCGGCCTTCTGCGCGCGGCGCGGGCGGCCCACCACGCGGTGCTTCACGAAGCCGAGCAGGGCGGGCGTGAGCGTGACGGCGATCAGCACGGCCACCGCGACCGCGACGGCCGCCGCGATGCCCATCGTGGTGAGGAACGGGATGTTCGCGAAGCCTAGACCGATCAGCGCGATCAGCACGGTCACGCCCGCGAACACGACGGCGGATCCGGCCGTTCCGGTCGCGCGGCCCGCGGACTCCTCGAGCTCCATGCCGTCGCGCGCCTGGTCCTGGTGCCGCGCCGCGATGAACAGCGCGTAGTCGATGCCGACCGCCAGCCCCAGCATGAGCGCGAGCATCGGGGTCGTGGCCGACACCGTCGCGAACTGCGTGGCCGCGACGATCCCGAGCAACGAGACGCCGACGCCGATCAGCGCGACGCCGAGCGGCAGGCCCGCCATCACGAAGGACCGGAACGTCACGATCAGCACCAGGAGCGCGATCACCACGCCGACCGCCTCGGTCAGCGTGACGGTCGGCAGCTCCGTGGCGAACAGCTCGCCGCCGAGCGCGAGCTGCGAGCCCTCCGGCAGGTCGGGGCGGAGCGCGTCGACGACCTCCTGGAGCGACTCCTTGTCGTCGTCCGTGACATCCGTCATGGTGCCCTCGAACTGGAGCCGAACGATGGCCGCGGACTCGTCGTCCGACACCATGCCGGTGACCAGCTCGTCGTACGGCGAGGTGGCGCTGCTGACGCCGTCGACGTCCTCCAGCTCGGCGACCGCGTCCTCGATCGGCGTCCGGTAGGTCTCCTCCGTGACGTCGTCGCCCGGGGCCCCGACCACGATGAACTGCGCGCTCGTGCCCGACACCTGCGGGAACGTCCGGCTCAGCTGCTGCAACCCCTCCTGCGCCTCCGTGCCCGGGATCGAGAACGCGTTGTCGAAGCCCCGATTGAGGCCGAGGGCTCCGCCGCCGACCGCGAGCAGGATGAGCAGCCAGCCCAGGAGCACCCGCCACGGGTGACGGAACGACCAGCGGCCGAGCGAGTAGAGCAGGGTGGACACAGGCGCCTCCGGATGAGGGGAATGGCAGGGTTCGATACAACGCTGTATCCGATACAAGTGTGTATCGTAATCGCCTGCCCGTGCAAGCGGCTGGGGGTGCGGTGGGAGAATCGCAGGATGGAGACCCGGATGACCGAGACGAGCGAGGAGCGCGTGCCGACCCGCAGCCGCGAGAACACGCGCGCGCGGCTGCTCGACGCCGCCGCCCAGGTGTTCGCCGAGGTCGGGCTCGGCGAGGCCTCGGTCGAGGCCGTGTGCGAGCGCGCGGGCTTCACGCGCGGAGCCTTCTACTCGAACTTCGACTCGAAGGACGAGCTGTTCGTCGAGCTCGCCGGCCGGTTCGTGAGCCAGCAGGTCGAGGCCGTGCGCGAGCGCGTCGCCGCGCTCATCGAATGCGGCCCCGCCGCCGACGGCGCGCCCGACGACATGGTCGGCCTGGTCGAGGCGCTCGACGTGCCCGGCGACGTCCGCCTCGGCGTGCTGCTGATGAGCGAGATCCGCAACCGCGCCATGCGAGACGCCAAGACCGCCGAGGCCTACCTCGCGCAGGATGCGCGGATGCTGCGCGAGGTGTCGCAGCTCCTCGAGGACATCGCCCAGGCCAAGGGGCTGCGCCTCACGCTCCCCGCAGAGGAGGCGGCCCGCATCGTGCTCACCGCGTGGGAGGGCGTCTCGGCCCGCGCGATCATCGGCGGCATCCCCGAGCCCGAGCTGCTCGAGGTCCGCGCCCGCGAGATCGCGCGGATCGGGCATCTGATCATCGACGATCAGCCCGGTCGCTGAGCGAAGCGGAGGCGCAGCGGCTTACGCGCCCCCGCGCTCCAGCACCGCGTGGCAGCGGCGGATGCGGTCGAGCCACCAGGCGCGGCGGTCGTCCGCCGCCGCGTGGCGGTCGAGCAGCGCCGCGTCGGGGGTGAGCCGCCCCACGGGGATCACGCCGCCGCGGGGGGCCAGCGGCTCGGTCACGACGTCCGCCGCGAGCAGCGACGCGGTGCCGAGCCCGCAGTCGAACTCGAGCGACGGCAGCGCCGCCGCCAGCGCCGCGCCCTGCGACAGGCCGATCGAGGTGTCGAGAGCGCTCGACACGACCGCGGGGAGCCCCGCCTCCGCGACGATCTCCAGCGCGCGCCGCACGCCGCCGAGCGGCTGCGCCTTCACGACCAGCAGGTCGGCCGCGCCCGCGCGTGCCACGGCGAGCGGATCCGCGGCCTTGCGCACCGACTCGTCCGCCGCGATCGGGATGTCCCAGTCGTGCAGGCGGGCCCGGATCTCGGCGAGCTCCTCGACCGTCGCGCACGGCTGCTCGGCGTACTCCAGGTCGAATTCCGCCAGCTCGTGCAGCGCGTGCTCGGCCTCGTCGACGTTCCAGCCGCCGTTCGCGTCGACCCGGATGCGCCCCTCGGGTCCCATCGCCGCGCGCACCGCCCGCACGCGTGCGACGTCGTCGGCCCGGGTCTGACCGCGCTCGGCGACCTTGACCTTGGCGGTGCGGCAGCCGTCGAAGCGCGCCAGCACCTCGGCGACGCGATCGGCCGGCACCGCCGGGACCGTGGCGTTCACCGCGATCTCCGCGCGGTGGGGCTGCGGCTGCGGATGCCAGGCGAAGTCCAGGGCCGCCGCGAGCCACGTCGCGGCCTCGGCGTCGTCGTACTCGAGGAAAGGAGAGAACTCCGCCCATCCCTCCGGCCCCTCGATCAGAGCGGCCTCGCGGTGATCCACTCCGCGGAACCGCGTCGCGAGCGGCAGTGACACCACGCGTGCGGTGCCGAGGATGTCGTCGAGCGGGGGGAGTGGCGTCATGGACTCATCCTGCCCCTCCGGGGGCCGCGCTGGCGGAGGAGTCGGTCGCGATTCGCGAGGTGGGCTGTTGCAATAGTGTGTGGCGCACAGTAACGTGGTGCGCATGGTCCAGAACGACGCTCTCGAGACCCACCGGCAGGAGCTCCGCCGGGGCACGGTCGTGCTCGCGTGCCTGCTGCTGCTGCAGAAGCCCGGCTACGGCTACGGGCTGCTCGAGGAGCTCGCCGGGCGCGGCTTCGACACCGACGCCAACACGCTGTACCCCCTGCTGCGCCGTCTCGAGAAGCAGGGCTACCTCACGAGCGAGTGGAACACCGACGAGGCTCGGCCCCGCAAGTTCTACCGCACCTCCGAGGCCGGGAAGGGCCTCGCCGACACGCTCACCGCCGAATGGCGCGCCATCGCGGCCGCCTTCGGCACCCTCGACACCGCCTTCGACACGCCGGGAGGATCCCGATGAACGCCACTTCCTTGACCGCCGACGACTACACCGCGCGCTACGTCGAGGCCGCGACCGCTCGCTGCCCGCCGACCAGCGCGCCGACTACGTCGAGGAGCTGACCGCGTCGATCCGCGACCAGATCGACGACCGCGTGGCCGCCGGCGTGGAGCCCGCCGAGGCTGAGAAGGCGGTGCTCACCGCGATGGGCGACCCCGCCGCGCTCGCCGCGGGGTACGCCGACCGCCCGCTGCAGCTGATCGGGCCGCGCTACTTCTCCGACTGGCGGCGGCTGCTCGTCCTGCTGCTGTGGATCGCGGTCCCCGTCGGGGCATTCGCCGGCGTGCTCGGCGCTGTCCTGCGGGACGAACCCGCCGGCGGCTGGATCGGCGCCGGCGTCGCGACCGCGCTCGCGGTCGGCGTGCACGTGTGCTTCTGGGTCACGCTGTGCTTCGCTCTCGTCGAGAGGTTCGGCGCCGCGAAGGCCGCAGGCCTGGGCGTGTGGAGCGTGGACATGCTGCCGCTCACGTCACGCCGCCGAGCGCAGTTCGGGGAGGTCGTGATGGCCTTCGTCGGCGCCGGAGTCGTGGCGGCCGCGCTCGCATGGGACCGCCGGATCGGCTACATCCCGTGGCACCTCACCGGCGGCGAGCCGCTTCCCGTGCTGCATCCCGCGCTGTGGCCCTGGGGCGTCGCGGTCGCCGTCGGTGCCGCTCTGCTCACCGCGGTGCTCACCCTCGCGGCCTACCTCACGGGCCGATGGGTCCGGTGGATGGGCGTGATGAACGCGATCCTGTCGCTGATCGTGACCGCCGGTGCGATCGCGCTGCACGCGAACGGCATGCTGCTCGCACCCGCGTTCCTGGAGTTCGCGTTCGGCGACGCGGCGCCCGGCACCGTGCAGGTCCTCGGCGTGGGGCTCGCGATCGGAATCGCGCTGCTCGGCCTGTGGTCGGCGTGGGAGTCGTACCGCCGCACGCGCGCGGTCGCCTGAGGACTCAGGCGACCGCGTCGCCGTGCTCGCGGTCGCGACGCGGGATGAGCGGCCACGCCGCTGCGGGCGCCAGCGCGATGAGGGCGAACGCGAGCGGGTAGCCGACCAGGCCGATGAGCGCGCCCATGCCAGGTCCGACGGCCGCGGCCGCGAGGAATTGCCCGGTGTTCTGGGCGCCGAGCGCGCGGCCGGCCCACGCGGGGCCCGCGAACTCGGCGACCGACGTGAACGCGGGTCCGTTGTCCGCCACCGACACGCATGTCGCGATCACGAAGGCGATCGCGGCCGCGGCGGGCCAGCGGAGCGCCGCGAGCGCGCCGAGGAGCAGCAGGATCGCGATGCCGGCGACCGCGATCCGGCGCAGCAGCCGCACCCGGCCGATCCTGTCGGACCACACGCCCACCACGATCCGGCCCAGCGCGCCGACGAACTGCGCGCCGCCGACGAGCGCGCCGGCCGCCAGGGGCGCCCACTCCAGCTGCGACACCAGCCACACCAGGCCGAACGTCGAGAGCGCGAACTGCGGCACGACGAGCAGCAGCGACACGGCGTGGATGCGCCACAGGAACCCCCCGCCCACGTAGGGGTTCGCCTCGAGCGGCCGGCCGCCGGGAGCATGCGACACGCGATGCGGGTCGCGGATGCCGACGGCCGTCGCGATCGCGAGCACGCCGCACAGGACGACCGACAGGAGGATGGCGCCGCGCATGCCGTACGCGCTCGCCAGCGGCGGCACGGCGACCGCCGCGACGGTCGTGCCGAGCGGCTGAGCCATCTGCCGGATGCCCATCGCGAGCCCCCGACGCTCGCGCGGGAACCAGCCGACCACGAGCCGTCCGCTCGCCGAGCTGGCGCTGCCGGCCGCCATTCCCCCGAGCACCAGGAACACGCCCAGCCAGACGTACCCGCTCGCGAACGCCGCACCGAGCGCGGCGCCGAAACCCAGCACCAGCCCGGTCGTGATCGTGAAGCGCTCGCCGCGGCGGTCCGCCACCGCGCCCCACGCGACGAGGGTGAGCACGAGCCCGAGGCTCGCCGCCCCCGCGAGCAGCCCGGCCTCGGCGAGACTCAGCCCCTGCTCGGAGTGCAGCAGCGGGATGAGGAAGGCCGGTGTCGCGACGAGGACCGACTCGGCGAGCTGCGCCGTCAGGGCGAGGGTCAGCTGCACCCAGGGCACGGCGCGGCCCACGGCGGTGGCGGGCGCGGTCGTCATGGGGCTCCCTCGGGTCAGGGCGTGGGTCCATCCTTCCAGCGGCGCGCCCGTGCCGCGGCGCGAACGCGGGGGTCGCCCATCCGGAATCCGCGCATCCGGAGCCCGCCCCGTCCGGGCGCCTCTAGTCTGGCGGCATGCCAGCCATCGACATCCCCGTGCGCCTCGGCGTGCAGCTCCAGCCCCAGCACCACGCGTCCTACGGCGCCGTCCGCGACGCGGTCACCCGGCTCGAGGACATGGGCGTGGACGTCCTGTTCAACTGGGACCACTTCTATCCGCTGAGCGGCGACCCGGACGGCACGCACTTCGAGTCGTGGACCATGCTCGCGGCGTGGGCCGAGCAGACCGAGCGGGTCGAGTTCGGGGCCCTGGTCAACTGCAACTCGTACCGAAACCCCGACCTGCAGGCCGACATGGCCCGCACGGTCGACCACATCTCGAAGAAGGGCGGCGACACGGGTCGGTTCATCTTCGGCACCGGATCCGGGTGGTTCGAGCGCGACTACGTCGAGTACGGGTACGAGTTCGGCACGGCGGGATCCCGCCTCGACGACCTGGCCGAGGCGCTGCCGCGCATCGAGGCGCGCTGGGACGCGCTCAACCCCGCACCGACCCGGAAGATCCCGGTGCTGATCGGCGGCAAGGGCGAGCAGAAGACGCTGCGCCTGGTCGCCCGTCACGCCGACATCTGGCACAGCTTCGTGAGCCCCGAGGAGATGCCGCACAAGCTCGACGTGCTCGCGCGCTGGGCTGACAAGGAGGGCCGCGACCTGTCGGCCCTCGTGCTGTCGAACGAGCTGGGCCACCGCGACGAGCGCGCCGACGCGCTGTTCGACGCCGGCGTGCGGCTGTTCACGCTCGGCATCTCGGGCGACCGGCTCGACTACGACCGCGTGCAGCACTGGCTCACGTGGCGCGACGAGCGCAACGGCTCGGCCGGCACGGTGGTCGACGCCTGATCCGACGCTGCCGGGGAAGGGCCGCCGGGCCGCCGGCCGACCGCGGGAATAGGCTGGACGGGTGAGCGACACCCCGAATCCGACGCCCGTGGTCTCCGAGCTGTTCGACGCGGCCGAGTGGGATCCCGCGCCCGGGTCCGAGGGATTCCGGGACATCACGGCGCACATCTCGAAGGACGGCCGGATCGCGCGCATCGCGTTCGACCGGCCGGAGGTGCGCAACGCGTTCCGCCCCGCCACGGTCGACGAGCTGTACCGTGCGCTCGACGCGGCGCGCCAGGACCCGCGGATCGGCGTCGTGCTGCTGACGGGCAACGGCCCGAGCCCGAAGGACGGCGGCTGGGCGTTCTGCTCGGGCGGCGACCAGCGCATCCGCGGCCGGGACGGCTACAAGTACAGCGAGGACGAGACCTCGGTCACCGACGCGGCGCGCGCGGGCCGCCTGCACATCCTCGAGGTGCAGCGCCTCATCCGGTTCATGCCCAAGGTCGTCATCGCCGTCGTTCCCGGGTGGGCCGCGGGCGGCGGGCACTCGCTGCACGTCGTGTGCGACCTCACGATCGCCTCGGCCGAGCACGGCCGGTTCAAGCAGACCGACGCGGACGTGGGGTCGTTCGACGCCGGGTACGGCTCGGCCTACTTCGCGCGGCAGATCGGCCAGAAGCTCGCGCGCGAGGTGTTCTTCCTCGCCGAGGAGCATTCCGCGCAGCGCATGTACGAGATGGGCGCCGTGAACCGCGTCGTGCCGCACGCCGAGCTCGAGCGCGAGGCGCTGAGCATGGCCCGCACGATCCTGACCAAGTCGCCCACCGCGATCCGGATGCTGAAGTTCGCGTTCAATGCGGTGGACGACGGGCTCCCGGGCCTGCAGGTGTTCGCGGGCGAGACCACGCGCCTCGCGTACGGCACGGACGAGGCGGTCGAGGGGCGCGACGCGTTCCTCGAGAAGCGCGACCCCGACTGGTCGGCCTACCCCTGGCACTACTGAGCGCGGGGCCCGGCCGGACATGAGGCTCGAGCGGCTCGACTCGGACGACCCGCGCGACGTGCTGCGGGCGCTGCGCGCGGCGCTCGGCGCGGGCCCGGCCGTCGCGCTCGGCGCGGGGGAGCGCGAGCTGCCGGATGAGGTGCCGGCCGGCACGGCGGTCGTGGTGACGACGTCCGGCTCGAGCGGGGTGCCGAAGAGCGTGATGCTGTCGCGCTCGGCGCTGACCTCGAGCGCGCTGGCGACTGCCGCGCGGATCGGTGCGGGGCAGTGGCTGCTGCCGCTCGCGGGCGGGTACATCGCGGGCGTGCAGGTGCTGGTGCGCTCGCTCGTGCAGGGCACGGAGCCCGCCATCCTGTCGGGCCGCTTCTCGGCGGCCGCGTTCGCGCATGTCGTCTCGGGCATGCACTCGTCGCGCGGGGGAGAGCGCGTCCCCACGTACACCTCGCTGGTGCCGGCGCAGCTGCAGACGCTGGTCGACGCCGCGGACGAGGACCCGGGCGTGCGTCGCGTGCTCGCGTCGTTCGAGACGATCCTGGTGGGCGGCCAGGCGCTGCCGCAGCCGCTGCGCGAGCGCGCCGAGGCGCACGGCGCGCGCATCGTGCGCACGTACGGCTCGAGCGAGACCGCGGGCGGATGCGTGTACGACGGCGTGCCGCTGGACGGCGTGCGCGTGGTGGCCGTCGACGGTGAGCTGCGGGTCGCAGGGCCCACCCTCGCGGACGGCTACCTGGGCGATCCGGGCCTGACGGAGCGGGTGTTCGTGCGCGACGCCGACGGCGTCCGCTGGTACCGCACGGGCGACGCGGGCGTCGTGGAGGACGGTGTCGTGCGCGTGACCGGGCGGATCGACAACGTGATCGTCTCGGGAGGCGTGAACGTGTCGCTCGACCGGGTCGAGCGCGTCGTGCGCGAGCTGCCCCCCGTGCCGGGCGCGTTCACGCTCGCGGACGCCGTGGTGGTCGGCGCGTCGGACGAGCGCTGGGGCGAGACGCCCGTGCTCGTCGCGCGCCGGGCCGACGTGGGGTCTCCCGACGCCGCGCTCAGCGCGGCCAGGGCCGCGGTCGGCGCGCAGGTCGGCAAGCCCGCGCGGCCGTCGCGCATCCTGCTGGTCGATGCGCTGCCGCGCCTGGCGTCGGGCAAGCCCGACCGCGTCACCCTGCGGCGGCTGGCGGCGGGCTGACTCCGACACAACGCAGGACCTCCGCCGGCGAACGGCGTGTCGCAGCCGGCAGACCGTCCCGACACGCCCGGGATCGCGCAGAGGTCCTGCGTTGTGTCGGGGAAGGGGCGGGCGGTCACTCGCCCGACAGCAGACCCTGGCGCTGGGCGCCCGCGAGCATGGTGCGGAGCATGCGGCGCAGCTCGCGTCGGTCGCCCGCACTGAGGTCGCCCGCCAGCACGGTCTCGAGCCCGTCGACGCGCGGGCGCAGCTCCGCCACGCGGGCCCGGCCCTCGTCGGTCAGCTGCAGCACGTTGCGGCGGCGGTCGTCCGGGTCCTGCGCGCGCTCGATCAGGCCGCGGCGGGTCATCCGGGCGACGAGATCCGCGATGGTCGAGCGGTCCAGGTCGAGCTCGGCGCCGAGCGACGCCTGGCTCGATCCGGGCAGCCGCTCGAGCACCGTCAGCACCGCGTACTGCACGCTCGTGATGTCGCGCGACACGTCGCGCTGCCACGCGGCGAGGTGCAGCTGCTGCGCGCGGCGCAGCAGGTGACCCAGATGGCGCAGCGGCTCCGGTTCGTCGTCGAGAGGGGCGTCCACCCGATCATCCTGCCCCAGCCGGGGCCTCACGGCCGTCAGGACGCGGGCACCGGCTCGGCGGCGGGCAGCAGGATGCCCTCGAAGAACGCCGCCAGCTCGTCGTGCGCGTCGAGCGGCAGCACGTGCGCGACGAACTGGTCGGGACGCACGACGACCAGCGCGCCCGAGGCGCGGTCGACGCCGCGGTCGCGGTAGACGTCGATCCCGGCCGTCACGGCCGAGCCGACCGGCGCGGCCGTGAAGGCCTTCTCGTAGTCGACGAGACCGAGCCGGCCGTTGTGCGGGCGCAGGATGTCCGGGAGCCCGGCGAAGTCGATGTCGTGCAGGTGCGCCTGCAGGACGCCGCGCACGTCGAAGACCGCGTCGACGTCGTCGCCGTCGCGGCGGGTCCGCACGACCGGGGAGGCCGGATCCGTCTCGAGCCAGTCGCACAGCGCACGCAGGCGGGTCTCGTCGGCGTCGGCGAACGCGTACAGCCGCCAGCGGCCGTCGGCCTCGTGGGCGTGGCCGAGCTCCATCAGGCGCCCGTCGCCGACCCGCACGACCGGCGCGGAATGGAAGCGCGTGCCGATCTCGAACCCCGTCGCGAGGTGCTGGTGCTCGTCCGTGCCGGTGAGGGTCGACGCGGTGTACCGGGCCGCGACCCCCGCGGTGTAGCGGCCCTGCCGCATCCAGTACCGCGCGAGCTCCTCGGGTGAGATACCGCCCCGTTCAGGGTGCGCCGGATCCTTCGCGGGCTGCGCCAGCATGGCCGACCACTCCCGGTCGAAGTCGATCAGCTCCTGCGCGATCGGGCGGCGCTCGGCGTCGTACGTCTCGAGCAGCGTCGCGGGCGCGCGCCCCTCGAGCACGGCCGCGAGTTTCCAGCCGAGGTTGTAGGCGTCCTGCATCGAGACGTTCATGCCCTGGCCCGCCTTGGCGCTGTGGGTGTGGCACGCGTCGCCGGCGATGAAGACGCGCGGCGTGCGGCCGCGCCCGGCGGCGTCGTCGAAGCCGTCCGCGATGCGCTGCGCGACCTCGTACACCGAGAACCACACGGTCTCGCGGACGTCGAGCGTGTATGGGTGCAGCACGCCGTTTGCGACCTCGACGAGCTCCTCGGCGGACATCGCGCGCACGCGCTCGCGGCTCTCCTCGGTGACCGTCCCGAGGTCGACGTACAGTCGCGCGAGCCGCCCGCCCTCGCGCGGGATGATCAGGATCGAGCCCTTGCCGGCCGACTGGATCATGGTCTTGAACCGCAGGTCGGGGAAGTCCGTGTCGGCGAGGACGTCCATGACGCCCCACGCGTGGTTCGCGGCGTCGCCCGAGAGCGAGCGGCCGATCGCCTTGCGCATGGCGCTGCGCGCCCCATCGGCCCCGACGACGTACCGGGCCCGGATGGTCCGGGTGCGGCCGGTCGGGCCCTGGCCGTCCACGTGGGCGAGCGTCACCCGCACGGGGCGATCATCGTCGTCGTCGACCTCGAGGCCCTCGAATGCCCACCCGTAGTCCGGCTCCAGGCGCGACGGCTGCGCCTTCATCGCGTCGAGCAGGTAGTCGTGCACGCGCGCCTGGTTCATGATCACGTGCGGCATCTCGCTCAGGCCGTCCTCGACGTCCTGCACGCGGCTCGTCCGCACGATCCGGCTGCGGTCGTCCGGATCCGGCTGCCACATGATCGTCTCGTTGACCCAGTACGACTCCTCGAGCAGCCGGCGGGCCACGCCGAACGCCTGGAGCATCTCGACCGAGCGGCACGCGACGCCGTCGGCCTGGCCCCGCAGCAGCCGGCCCGTGCGGCGCTCCACGATGCGCGTCCGGATGCCGGGAAAGCGCGCCAGTTGGGCCGCCAGGACGAGGCCGGCGGGACCGGTGCCGACGATCAGGACGTCGACCTCGTCGGGCAGGCCGGGGGTCCAGTGCGCCGGCGCGGCCGGGGCGATCGTCGGGTCGCCCCCGTGGTACCCGTCCTGGAAGAACTGCATCGGAGCTCCTTCGGTCCTGTGCGCGCGGCGCCGCGCGGTGGTCCGAGAATATAGTCCGTACCCCAACGATCGCAAGACCGGAGGGCGCGGCGTCCGCCGTAGGATCGTGCATCGTGGCGAACAAGAAGACCCGTGGAGTCAGCGGCAACCCGGCCAAGCGCGCGCGTGTGCACACGCCGACCCCGGCGCGGCGTCCCGTCACGGTCGGGGACTGGATCGGCGCCGCGCGCCTGCGCACGCTGCCGCTCGCCGTGTCGCCGGTCGTGATCGGCACGGGCGCCGCGATCCTGGTCGGAGACGTCTTCCACTGGGTGATCGCGCTCGCGTGCCTCGTCGTCGCGGTGTCGCTGCAGATCGGCGTCAACTTCGCGAACGACTACAGCGACGGCATCCGCGGCACCGACGCGCACCGCGTGGGGCCGGCGCGGCTCACCGCCTCCGGGCGTGTGAAGCCGCGCAGCGTGCTGATCGCGGCCTTCGTGTTCTTCGGCATCGCGGCGATCGCGGGCCTGGCGATCACGATCCGGACGCAGCAGTGGTGGTTCCTCGCGGTGGGCGCGGCGTGCATCGTCGCCGCGTGGTTCTACACGGGCGGCCGGCGGCCGTACGGATACAACGCGCTCGGCGAGGTGTTCGTGTTCGTCTTCTTCGGCCTGGTCGCCACGCTCGGCACCACGTGGGTGCAGGCGCAGGCCCTGCCGCAGGAGGCGTGGTTCGGCGCGATCGGCGCCGGCCTGCTCGCCTGCGCCGTGCTGCTCGCGAACAACCTGCGCGACATCGAGCAGGACGCGCGCGTCGGCAAGCGCACGCTCAGCGTGCTGATCGGCCGGCGCTGGACGCAGGTGCTGTACACCGCGTTCGTCCTGCTGGCCTTCGCGACGTCGTGGTACCTGGCGTTCTTCTATCCCGTCGCCTGGCTCGCCTCGCTCGCGCTGCTGGCGGCGGGTCCGGCCATCCTGATCGTCTGGACCTACCGCACGCCGCGCGAGCTGATCACGGCCCTCGCCCTGACCTCGCTCACGTCGCTCGGCTACGCCGGCTTCCTGTTCTGGGCGTTCGTGGGCTGACCTCGTCCGGCTCGAGTGCACACCAGATTTCGTGTGTGTTCGCGTGCCGAATCCACACGAAATCTGGTGTGCACTCGCGGCGGCGGGTCAGCGGTCGTCGCGGAGGGCGCGCTCGTTGGCGGCGTCCTCGAGCTCGTCCTCGAGCTGGCGCTCGGTCTTGGGGCGGTCCGCGGCGGCGCGGCGGGCGGCGAGAGACTCCGAGACGTCGGAGAGCGGGCGCCGGAGGAACAGCACCGAGATGCTCAGCCCGATGAGGGCCGCGAAGATCGCCGCGAGCCACCACAGGCCCTGGAACGCCGGCAGCAGCATCATGAGACCGAAGGGCACGAGGAACGCCGCGAGACGCAGCACCGAGTAGAGCAGGAGCGACAGGCCGGCGGACTTCTTCACCCCTCGAGTCTAGGAGCGGCGCCTGTGCGCCCGCCGGGCCGAGGGGACGCCCAGCCGGCGAGCCTAGGATGAGAAGGTGACACGCCTCTTGATCGTCCTCGGCATCGCGGCCGTGGTGTTCTGGGTCTTCAGCATCGTCGACTGCGCGGTGCAGCCGGCCGGCCGCCACCGCGGCGTCTCGAAGGGCGCCTGGATCGCGATCGTCGTGCTGATCCCGGTGCTCGGCGGCGTGCTCTGGTTCGCGCTGGGCCGCACCCGCCGGCAGGGGCCCGGTCGCGTCGTCGCCCCCGACGACGACCCGAACTTCCTCGGCACGCTGCACGGCGTCTCGGCGCAGGACGAGCGCATCCGCCTCCTGGAGGAGGAGCTCGCGCGCCTCGACGCCGAGACCGACCCGCGCGCGCCGAAGCCCGAAGACGTGGAGGCGCGCGCGGAGCCCGGGGACGTGAAGCCGGACGGCGACGGCGACGCGGACGGCGGGTCGCCGACGGATCCGGATGAGCCCGGCCCGGACGACGCGCCGCGCCGGACCCGCTGACGTGACGCCGGACGACCCCCGCGTGCTGCGGTCGCCCGCCGGCGACGCCGCGGCCGCGCTGCTGGACGAGCTCGTCGCGCGGGGCGTGCGCCACGCGGTGGTGAGCCCGGGGTCCCGGTCCCAGGCCCTGGCGCTCGCCGCCGCGGCCCTCGAGCGCTCGGGCAGGATCCGCCTGCACGTGCGCATCGACGAGCGCGTCGCGGGGTTCACGGCGCTCGGCATCGGCCGCGAGACCGGCGCGCCCGCGGCCGTGATCTGCACGTCCGGCACCGCGGTCGCGAACCTGCTGCCCGCCGCGCTCGAGGCGCACCACGCGGGCGTGCCGCTGCTGCTGCTCACGGCCGACCGGCCGCCCGAGCTGCGCGGCGTCGGCGCCAACCAGACGACGGTCCAGCCGGGCATCTTCGGCGGCGCGACGCGGTTCGCGGCGGACGCCGACGTGCCCCAGGGCGACCCGGGAGAGGACGAGGCCGTGCGTGCGCTCGCGCGCGACGCCTACGACGCCGCCACGGGGCCGGTCCCGGGTCCCGTGCACCTGAACCTGCCGTACCGGGAGCCCCTCGCCGGTTCGCTGCCGGAGTGGTTCGCGGCCGGGGAGACCCGCGCGGCCTCCGGTGCGCCGCCGGCTCTTGCGCCCGAGCCCGTCGCGCTGGCCCGCGGCCCGCGCACCGTGGTCGTCGCCGGTGCCGACGCCGGTCCGCGCGCGGAGGAGATCGCGCACGCCGGCGGATGGCCGTTGATCGCCGAGATCGTGAGCGGATCCCGCTTCGGGCGCCAGATCGTGCACGGCTACCGCGCCCTGCTCCGCGACCCCGAGCTCGGCGGACGCATCGAGCGCGCGGTCGTGCTGGGCCACCCGACCCTCTCGCGCGAGGTGACCGCCCTGCTGTCGCGCCCCGACGTCGAGGTCGTCGCGGTGCGCGGCACGGGCGAGGCGCTGGACCTGAACCACCGCACGACGGCCGCCGACGCCGTCGCGGTCGCGCCGGGCGAGCCCGACCGGGAGTGGCTGGGCGCCTGGATGCGGGCGTCGGCCGCGGCCGTCGTCGACCTGGACGCGCCGGCCCCCGATCTCGCGGGCCTCACGTCCACGGACCCCCGCAAGCGCTCGCACGCGGTCGAGGCCGAGCTCGCGGCCGTCCGGCGGCCGCTCGACCGCGAGCAGCTCGTCGCGGCGGTGTGGGCGGCGACCTGGCCGCACGACCGGCTGATGTTCGGCTCCTCGCGCCTCGTCCGGGTCGCCGACGCGGTGCTGCCGGGCAAGCGCGTGCCCGTGCACGCCAACCGCGGGCTCGCGGGCATCGACGGCACGATCGCCACGGGACTGGGCATCGCCCTCGCCAGCCAGGCCGACGGGCGCCCGGGCGTCACGCGCGTGCTGCTGGGCGACCTGACGCTGCTGCACGACGTGGGGGCGCTGCTGCTTCCGGAGAGCGAGACCGAGGGCGAGGGCGGGCCGCGCATCCAGCTCGTGGTCGGCAACGACGGCGGCGGCACGATCTTCGACGGCCTCGAGGTGGCCCGGGTCGCGAGCCCCGACGACATGGCGCGCGTGCAGTACACGCCCCAGGCGGCGAGCCTCGCCGACCTCGCGCGCGCCTACGGCTGGGAGCACACGCGGGTCACGACGCGATCCGCGCTCGACCAGGCGCTCATCGCGCCGGGCGCGCGCCGCATCATCGAGGTGCCGCTCGACCGCTGACCCGGCGGCCTGACGCGCGCTCCCGCGCCGGGACACGCGGCCGATCCGTCCTCGTCAGCGGGCGCCGCCGGATGCTTGAATGTCCCGCATGACGGCGAAGAGTCAGGTGCAGTGGACCGAGGACGCGCTGACCGCGCTCCGCGTGGGCAAGGGGTTCCGGCTCGACGACGTCGACCCGGAGTCGACCCCCGGCTACGCGGGCGACAAGGCCGCGAGCAAGGCCGACCTCGCGGCGGGCCTCGCCGAGCTCGCGGAGTACCAGGAGCGGCTGTTCGCCGCGAGCCGCGGGGGCACGTCCAAGGACTCGGTGCTGCTCGTGCTGCAGGCCATGGACTCCGCGGGCAAGGGCGGGATCATCCGGCACGTCGTGGGCGGCGTCGATCCGCAGGGCATCGAGCTGGCGGCGTTCAAGGCGCCCACCGAGGAGGAGCTCGCGCACGACTTCCTGTGGCGCATCGAGAAGCGCGTGCCGCGGCCCGGCATGATCGGCGTGTTCGACCGCTCGCACTACGAGGACGTGCTCATCGGCCGCGTGCGGGGCCTCGCCGAGCCGCAGGAGATCGAGCGCCGCTACGGCGCGATCGTCGACTTCGAGCGGCGCCTGGCGGAGTCCGGCACCCGCATCATCAAGGTCATGCTGCACATCTCGCACGCCGAGCAGGGCGCGCGGCTGATGGAGCGCCTCGAGCGCCCCGACAAGCACTGGAAGTACAACCCCGGCGACGTGGACGAGCGCGCGCGGTGGCCCGAGTACATGGCGGCCTACCAGACCGTCCTGTCGCGCACGTCCACCGACGAGGCGCCGTGGTTCGTGGTGCCGGCGAACCGCAAGTGGTACGCGCGGCTCGCGGTGCAGGCGCTGCTGCTCGAGGTGCTCGAGTCCATCGACCCGCAGTGGCCCGTCGCCGACTTCGACGTCGCCCTCGAGAAGGAGCGCCTGCGGGCGACCCTCTGACGCCGCGCCGGTGGCGCCCCGGCGCTCGACGACGCGAGACCGCAACCCCGCGCCGAGACGGCAGTGGACCACTGCTGTCCGAGCGCGGGATCGCGGTCTCGTCGAAGCGGCGTCGTCAGACGCGCGCGGCGCGGCTCACCTCGCGCGCGGCGGCGAGCGCCTGGTCGAGGTCGGCCAGCAGGTCCTCGACGTTCTCGAGGCCGACCGACAGGCGCACCAGGCCGGGCGTGACGCCCGCGCTGAGCTGCTGCTCGGGCGTGAGCTGCGAGTGCGTGGTCGAGGCGGGGTGGATGACCAGCGAGCGCACGTCGCCGATGTTGGCGAGGTGGCTGAACAGCTTCAGCGAGTCCACGAACGTGCGGCCGGCGTCCACGCCGCCCTTGAGCTCGAACGACAGCACCGCGCCGACGCCCTTGGGGGCGTACGCGTTGGCGGCCGAGTACCAGGGCGAGGTCGGCAGACCCGAGTAGTTGACGGTCGCGACATCCGCGTGGTTCTCGAGCCACTCGGCCACGAGCTGCGCGTTGTGCACGTGGCGCTCGACGCGCAGCGACAGGGTCTCGATGCCCTGGATGAGCTGCCACGCGCTCTGCGGCGAGATCGAGGCGCCGAGGTCGCGCAGCAGCTGCACGCGGGCCTTGATGATGTAGGCCAGCTCGTCGCCGACCGCGTCGGTGTAGACCGCGCCGTGGTACGAGGGGTCGGGCGTGGTCAGGCCGGGGAACCGGTCGCTGTGCTGCGACCACGGGAAGGTGCCGCCGTCGACGATCACTCCGCCGATCGTGGTGCCGTGGCCGCCGAGGAACTTGGTCGCCGAGTGCACGATGATGTCCGCGCCGTGCTCGAACGGGCGGATGAGGTACGGCGTCGCGATCGTGTTGTCGACGATGAGGGGCACGCCGGCCTCGTGCGCGACGTCCGACACGGTGCGGATGTCCAGCACGTTGATCTGCGGGTTGCCGATCGTCTCGGCGAAGAACAGCTTGGTGTTCGGGCGGATCGCCGCGCGCCAGGCGCCCGGGTCGTCCTGGTTCTCGACGAACGTGACGTCGATGCCGAGCTTCGCGAGCGTGTACTTGAACAGGTTGTAGGTGCCGCCGTAGATCGAGCTCGACGACACGATGTGGTCGCCGGCCTGCGCGATGTTCAGCACCGCGAACGTCGAGGCCGCCTGGCCGCTCGCCAGCAGCAGGGCGCCGGAACCGCCCTCGAGGGCCGCGAGACGCTGCTCGACGACCTCCTGGGTCGGGTTCTGGATGCGCGTGTAGATGTTGCCGGTCTCGGCCAGGGCGAACAGGTTCTTCGCGTGGTCGGAGTCGCGGAACACGTACGACGTGGTCTGGTAGATCGGCGTGGCGCGCGCGCCCGTCACCGGATCCGGCGCCGCACCGGCGTGGATCTGCAGGGTCTCGAAGCGCAGCTGCGGGGTGGTGGCATCGGTCATGACGGACCTCCGGGAGGGGGACGAAGTGCGGCGGCCGAGAAAGGGCCTGATGAGACGTTACGTCGGCCGCCTCGGGCGGGCAATCCGCGGGAAACGCGGCGTCACATTCTCCGGCCGGTACGGTTGATGTCATGGCGAACAGCGGGGCAGGCGCGGGTCGGCGGGCGGTCGTGACGGGCGCGAGCTCCGGGATCGGGCAGGCGACGGCGCGCGCCCTGCGCGCATCCGGATGGGACGTCGTCGGCGTCGCCCGGCGCGCGGACCGGCTCGAGGCCCTCGCAGCCGAGACGGGGGCCGGCGTGTTCGCGGCCGACCTCACCTCGCAGGCCGACGTCGACGCGCTCGCGGCGCACCTGCGTGCGACTGGCGGGGTCCACGCTCTCGTGCACGTCGCGGGCGGCGCGCGCGGCACCGATCGCGTGGAGGATGGCGACCCCGACGACTGGACGTGGATGTACGAGGTCAACGTGCTCTCGGCGCAGCGCCTCGTGAAGGCGCTGCTGCCGCAGCTGCGCGACGCGGTCCGCGCCGGATCGGGCCACGCCGACACGCTGTTCGTCACGTCGACCGCCGCCCAGACCGCGTACCCCGGCGGATCGGGCTACAACGCCGCGAAGGCGGGCGAGGCCATGCTCGTGAACGCCCTGCGCCTCGAGCTCAACGGCGAGCCCATCCGCGTGGTCGAGATCGCGCCGGGCATGGTGCGCACCGAGGAGTTCAGCCTCAACAGGCTCGGCAGCGCGGAGGCCGCCGACAGCGTGTACGAGGGCGTCGAGGCCCCGCTCGTCGCGGAGGACGTGGCGGACGTGATCGCCTACGCGCTGAACGCGCCGGGGCACGTCAATCTCGACCTGGTGACCATGCGCCCCGTCGCGCAGTCGGCCCAGCACCTGCTCGCGCGCGGCCCGCTGAAGCCGCGCGACTGATCCATCCCCCTTCCCGTGTCTCACTTCGGCGCGGAATCCGGGTCGGATTCCGCGCCGAAGTGAGACATCCGAAAAACACGAAAGGACCCCGCGTGGGAGACACCGACATCCGCGAGCGGCTCACCTGGGACGGCTTCGGCGAGGCGACGCGCGACCTGGCGCGGCGCATCCTCGACGACGGCTTCGAGCCCGAGGTGGTCGTCGCGATCGCGCGGGGCGGCCTGCTGCCCGCGGGCGCCATCGCCTACGGCCTGGGCGCCAAGAACTGCGGCGCGCTGAACGTCGAGTTCTACACGGGCATCGGCACGGTGCTGGACGCGCCCGAGGTGCTGCCGCCCGAGCTCGACATGGCCTACCTCGACGGGCGCCGCGTGCTGCTGGTCGACGACGTCGCCGACTCGGGCCGGACGCTCGCGCTCGCGGTCGACCTGCTGAAGTCGCAGGGCGCGGATGTCCGCTCCGTCACGATCTACACGAAGCCCTCCACGATCATCACGCCGGACTACGCCTGGAAGGCCACGGACCTGTGGATCGACTTCCCGTGGTCGGCGAAGGGCACCGTGCGCGAGGAGGACGCCGGGCTCGAGGCGTCAGCCTGAGCGTGCCGGAGGCCGTCGTGCCCATGACGCTGCCGGAGCTGGCCGACGCCGGTCTCATGGACCGCGGCTGGGCCGAGGCGCTCGCGCCCGTCGCGGGCGACATCGCCGCGCTCGGCGAGCGCCTGCGCCACGAGGTCGCGGAGGGCCGCGGCTACCTGCCCGCGGGCGAGAGGGTGCTGCGCGCGTTCCAGCGCCCGCTCGCGGACGTCCGCGTGCTCGTGGTGGGGCAGGACCCGTACCCGACGCCCGGGCATCCGATCGGCCTGTCGTTCGCGGTCGAGAGGCACGTGCGCCCGGTGCCTCGCAGCCTGCAGAACATCTACCGTGAGCTGAACGACGACCTGGGCATCCCGCCCGCGCCGCACGGCGACCTGTCGGCCTGGAGCGACCAGGGCGTGATGCTGCTGAACCGCGTGCTCACGGTTCGCCCGGGCGAGGCCGCGTCGCACCGCGGCTGGGGATGGGAGCGCGTCACGGAGCACGCCATCCGGGTGCTCGTCGAGCGGGGCGGCCCGCTGGTGGCGATCCTGTGGGGCCGCGACGCGGCGGGCCTCAAGCCGCTGCTCGCCTCGACGGACGGCCGTCCCGGCGTGCCGTGGGTCGAGTCCGCGCATCCGTCGCCGCTGTCGGCGAGCCGGGGGTTCTTCGGCTCGCGTCCGTTCTCGCGCGTGAACGCGCTCCTCGAGGCGCAGGGCGGCGCGCCCGTGGACTGGCGCATCCCGGCGTAGCGCCGACGCCGTGGTCGTAGGCTTGTGCGCATGCTGGAGGAGGAGTACCAGAAGCGCCGCGTGCTGCCGCGCCACCTGCGCCGCAAGCCCGAGCCGGAGCGGCCCTTCACGTACGAGATCCGCCCGGCCACGCTCGCGGACATCCCCGACATCCGCGAGATCTACAACTACTACGTCCGCAACTCGGTCGTCACCTTCGACGAGAAGGCCTGGTCGATCAAGAAGTGGCGCGAGAAGTTCGAGCACCTGCAGAAGCTGGGCCTGCCGTTCCTCGTCGCCGTGTCGCCGACCGGGCAGGTGCTGGGCTACGCGCTCGTCTCGCCGTGGGCGGGCAAGTCGGCGTTCCGCTACACGGTCGAGAACTCGATCTACCTCGGGCAGGCCGCCACCGGCAAGGGCCTCGGCCGCGCGCTCCTGGAGGCCCTGATCGAGGCGTGCGAGGAGATCGGCCTGCGCCAGCTCGTCGCCGTGATCAGCGACAAGGGCGCCGAGGGCTCCATCGCGCTGCACGAGAAGCTCGGCTTCGTCGAGGTCGGCCGGATGGGCAAGGTCGGCTACAAGTTCGACCGCTGGCTCGGCACCGTCTACCTGCAGAAGCAGCTGCACCCCAAGAAGAAGCCGGGCGTGCTGAAGCGGATACTGGGCGCCGCTGCGCCGGCGAGCAGCGACAAGCGAAGCGGGGGAGACAAGGCGGAGGAGTCGACGCCTCAGGCGTAGAGCCCCGCCGCGAGCGACTCCACGACGTCGCCGGCCGGCCGGGCCGCGGTCAGCGCGCGCACTCCGAGCCCGGCGTCGATCGAGCGCGGCTCGCCCGCGAGCACTCGCTCGGGCACGTCCTCGGGCCACGCGTAGCCCGAGCGCCGGTCGAACTCCGACGTGAGGACCGTGTCGGTTCCGCGCAGCATCGCCGTCCGGTCGGCGTCGTCGAGCAGCGACTCCGGGCACGCGGCGAACGCCGTGCCGACCCACACGCCGGCCGCGCCCGTGTCCCTCACGCGCCGCACGTCGTCGGCCGTGGCGATCGCGCCGGCCGCGAGCACGGGCACTTCGACGGCCGCGAGCACGCGGGACAGCAGGTCGGCGAGCCCCGAGAGCGGTCGGCCGTGGCCGCCGCCCTCCAGCCCGCGCGCGACGATCAGGTCCACTCCGGCGGCGGCCGCGCGCTCGGCCCCCGCCACATCCGGCACCTGGGTCACGGTGGCGACGCCGACGTCGTGTGCCCGCGCGACCCAGTCGAAGTCGTCGCCGAAGCTCACCGACAGCAGCACGGGCCGCGCCGCGAGCGCCGCGTCGAGCAGTTCGGGGCGGGAGCGCATGACCCAGTCCACGAGCCCGATCCCGACGCGCACCCCGTCGGGCACTAGGACCAGCTCGCGCGCGAGGGCTTCGGGCGAGCCGGCGCTGCCCATCCCGATCATGCCGAGCGCTCCCGCCCGCGACACGGCCGTCGCGAGCCGTCCGCCGGCGACGCCGCCCATCGGGGCGCACACGAGCGGATGACGGATGCCGAGGCGGTCGGACCAGGCGGTGCTCACGCCTCGATCCTGCCACGCGGCCGCCGGCCCGATGGCGTGTCCGTGGCGTCGAGGTGGACGCGCCGTGAAGGTCCGGAGGCGCCGTGTCAGCCGATGACGGGGATGGATGCCAGCAGGCGCCGCGTGTACGCGTGCTGCGGGCGCAGCAGCACGTCGGCGGTCGCGCCGTGCTCGACGATCGCGCCGTCCTTCATGACGGCGACCGTGTCGCACAGGCTCTGCACCACGCCGATGTCGTGCGACACCAGCAGGAGCGTGAGCCCGTCGCGCCGCCGCAGCCGGGCGAGCAGCTCGAGGATCTGCGCGCGGACCGTGACGTCGAGCGCGGACAGTGGCTCGTCGCCCACCAGCACGGCCGGCCGGTGCGCGATCGCGCGGGCGAGCGCGATGCGCTGGCGCTGCCCGCCCGAGAACTCGTGCGGGTAGCGCGAGGCCATGTCGGGCTCGAGGCCCACATCCGCCAGCACCTCGCGGACGCGCCCGCGGTGGTCGCCGCCGACGCCGAGCGCCCACAGCGGCTCGGCGACGATCCGCTCGACGGTCATCCGGGGATCGAGCGACGCGTACGGGTCCTGGAACACGATGCCGGTCTGCCGCCGCAGCCAGTGCAGCGACCGTGCGGAAGCGGCGGCGTCGACCGGGCGCCCGTCGACCTCGACCGTGCCGGTCGTGGGCCGGTCGAGCCCGAGCAGCAGCCGGATCAGCGTGGACTTGCCCGAGCCGGACTCGCCGATCACGCCCAGCGACGAGCCGCGCGCGACGTCGAGGTCGGTCGGGGCCAGCGCGACGTTCTCGCGCCGCGCCGAGAACAGCGTCTCGCGGGGCAGCGTGTATCGGCGGCTGAGGCCGCGCGCGCGGATGACCGGCTGCGTCACGATGCCTCCCCGCGGAAGAGGGTCGCGGTCGCATCGCGCAGCAGGCCCCGCGTGACTGGATGCGCGGGGGACCGCAGCAGGCGTGAGACCTCGCCCTCCTCGACCACGCGGCCGTGCTCCAGCACCACCCCGTGGGTGGCGACCTGCGAGAGCACGGCGAGGTCGTGCGTGATGAACACCAGCGACATCCCGGCGTCCGCGACCAGGCCGAGCAGCAGCTGCAGGATCTCGGCCTGGATCGTCACGTCGAGCGCCGTGGTGGGCTCGTCGGCGATCAGCAGCCGCGGCCCGCACGCGAGCGCCATGGCGATCGCGACGCGCTGACGCTGTCCGCCCGACAGCTGGTGCGGGTAGCGGCGGACGATGGCGTCGGGGGCGGGCAGCAGGACACGTCGCGCCTCGTCCACCGCGATGCGCCGGGCCTCGGCGCGCGTGACGTCGCGGTGGATGCGCACGGACTCGGCGATCTGACGGCCGACGGTGCGGATCGGGTTGAGCGCGGTCTGCGGCTCCTGGAACACCATGCCGATCTCGTCGCCGCGCAGCTTCGCCAGCTCGCGGTCGGGGAGCCCGATCAGCTCGCGTCCGTTCCAGCGGATGCTGCCGCGCGCGGTCGCGCCGTCGGGCAGCAGGCCGAGGATCGCGAGCGCCGTGAGGGACTTGCCCGAGCCGGACTCGCCGATCAGCCCGACGCGCGCCCCGTCGGGAACCGCGAACGAGACGCGGTCGACCACGGTGCGGCCGCCGATCTCGACCACCAGGTCGCTGACCTCGAGACTCAAGCGACCACCCCCGGGGTCGTGTGGGGGATGGCCTTCGGCCCCGGGACGTGCCGGCCGCGCAGGGTCGGGTCGGTCGCCTCGCGCAGCGCGTCGCCCAGCAGGTTGAGCGCCAGCACCGTGAGGGTGATCGCGAGGCCCGGCCACACGACCGACAGCGGATGCACCTGCAGGTACTGCTGCAGGTCGGCGAGCAGCAGCCCCCACGACGGCTCCGTGACCGAGGCGCCGAAGCCCAGGTACGACAGGCCGGCCTCGGCGAGCACGGCGACCGCCATCGACCACGACAGCTGCACGATGAACACGGGCGCGACGTTGGGCAGCAGGTGGCGGCGCAGGTTCTGCAGCGCGGTGAGGCCCGCCGCGCGGCCCGCGAGCACGTAGTCGCTGCCGCGCACGCGGCGCAGCTCGGGGCGCGTGACGCGCGCGATGCTCACGCCGAAGCCGATCCCCACCGACCAGACCACGACCCAGAGCGAGCCGCCCCAGACCGACGAGATCATCATCGCGATCAGCAGCACGGGGAACGCGATCAGGATGTCGATCAGCACCGCGACGGCCTCGCGCGTCCAGCGGGGCGTGAGCGCGCCGATCGAGGCGAGCAGCACGCCCACCGCGGTCGACACCAGGCCCGCGCCGATCGCGACCAGCACGGTGGTGCGGGCGCCCGCCATCACGAGGCTCAGGATGTCGCGCCCCGTGCCGTCGGTGCCGAGCACGTGCGGCCAGCCGGGCAGCCCCCAGCGGTGCGCGATGTCGACCGTGCGGGGGTCGAACGGCGTCCACACGAGCGACACCAGCGCGGTGAGGACGACGACGCCGGCGACGATCAGGCCGAAGCGGCCGGTCGACAGGCGCCACAGTCGCGACGGCAGACCCATCCGGCTCATCCCGCCTCCCGCTGGCGCGGGTCGATCGCGTGGTGCACGAGGTCGACGACGAACCCGATCAGCAGCACGAAGCCCGTCAGCACCAGCAGCTCGCCCTGCACCATCACCAGATCGCGCGAGCCCACGTCGGTCGCGAGCATCCGGCCGATGCCCGGCAGGTTGAACACCAGCTCGATCACGACGGCGCCGACCACGATGCCGGCCACCTGCAGACCGAGCACGGTCACGATCGACAGGCCGACCGACGGCAGCCCGTGACGGATGAGCGCCTGCGTGCGCGTGAGGCCCTTGGCGGCGCCCGTGCGCACGAAGTCCTGGCCGACCGCCTGAAGCGTGGCGCTGCGCACGAAGCGCAGCAGCATGGCCCCCTCGACGACGCCGATGGTGAGCGCGGGCAGCATGAGCGACCGCAGGGCAAGGCCCGGGGCGGCCCATCCGGACCGCGGGAACCCCTGCGCGGGCAGCCAGCCCAGCACCACCGCGAACAGCACGACCAGCATCATGCCCGCCCACACGACCGGAACGGCCGCGAGGCCCTGCGACACCACGCTGATCGCGGTGCCGTCCGCGCGTCCCCGCCGCACGGCCGACAGCACGCCGAACGGCACCGAGATGAGCAGCGCGATGAGCATGGACAGGATGCCGAGGGGCAGCGTCACCTGCGCCTTCTCCCACAGCTCGTCCGCGACGGGGGACCCCGTCAGCATCGAGACGCCGAGGTCGCCGTGCAGCACGCCGCCGATCCAGTCGGCGTACTGCTCCCACAGCGGCCGGTCGAGCCCCAGCTGCCGCCGGATCTCGGCGACCTGCGCGGCCGATCCCTGCGTGCCGGCGATCAGCTGCGCCACGTCGCCCGGCAGCACGCGCAGCACCGTGAAGATGAGCGCGCTCGCGACGAGCAGGCCGACCGCCAGCAGGGTCAGTCTCGTCAGCAGGTATCGGATCACCGGCGCTCCGGCGCTCGCGTCACTCGGTCGCGAGCGTGACAGCGGACAGGTCGATGCGCGAGTTGATGGAGTCCACGGGGAAGCCCTGGACGCCCGGACCGACCGCCGTGATGGTCTCCCCCGTGTACAGCCAGTCGGCCGCGTGGTCCTCCGACACGATGCGCGCCGCCTGGGCGAGCAGTTCGGCCGACTCGTCGGGGTCGACCGTGCTCGTCGCCTCGGCGTACAGCTCCTGCACCTCGGCGTTGTCGTAGCCGAAGTAGTAGTCCGGGTTCGCGAAGTTGCCGAAGTCGCGGGGCTCCACGTGCAGCACGAAGCTCAGCTGGTAGTCCTTGTTCGTGTACACGTCCTGCAGCCACGTCGGGAACTCGACCGGGTCGACCTTGAGCTCGACGCCGATGTCGTTGAACGCCGACACCAGGAACGTCGACACCGTCGTGCCGTAGAACGACGGGATCGTGAGCTCGAGCTCCAGGTCCTCCTGACCGGCCTCCGCGAGCAGCTCCTTGGCGCGCTCGGGGTCGAACGGGGCGACATCCGACAGGTCCTCGTAGCCGGGGTCGAGCGCCGGGATCGGGCCGTACTGCGTGGTCGCGGCGCCCACGGCCTCGACCAGCGCCTCGTGGTCGATCGCCAGGCGCAGCGCCTCGCGCACGCGCACGTCGTCGAGCGGTGCGGCCTGGTTGTTGAACGCGAGCGTCGCCTTGTCGGTGGTCGCGCCCCGCGTCAGGGTGAAGCCGTTCTGCCCGTCCAGCTGCGGCGCCAGGTCGGCCTGCACGGCCGTCAGGACGTCGAGGCTGCCGTCGAGGGCGGCGTTGACGCCGGCCGTGAAGTCGGGGATGTAGCTGACCTCGACCGCGGCGACGCCGGCGGCCTCGCCCCAGTACTCGTCGTTGCGCGTGAAGGTGATGCCGTCGCCCTGGCTCCAGTCGGCGAGGGTGAACGGCCCGGTGCCGTTCGCGGCGGTCTTCAGGTCGGTCTCGTCGCCCTCGTCGAACACCAGGCCCGCGCGGCCCGTCAGGGCGAAAAGCAGGTTCTGGTCGGGCTGGTCGAGCGTCAGGACGACCGTGCGGTCGTCGGGCGCGTCCACGGCCACGACGTGCGCGAGCTGGTCGTGTCCGATCAGCGTCTCGTCGTTGCGGACCTGGTTGTAGGTCTCCACGACGTCCGACGCCGTGAGCTCACCCCCGCCGTGGAAGGTCACGCCCTCGTTGAGCGTGAACGTGTAGGTGAGGCCGTCCTCCGACACCTCGTACTCGCTCGCGAGCGACGGCACGATCTCGTTCTCCTCGGTGCGGGTCACGAGACCCTCGTACACGTTGTCGATCAGGATCTGCTCGAGCGCGGCGCCCGACGTGTGACGGATGTCGAGGTTGTCGGGCTCCAGCACCAGGCCCAGCCGCAGAGTCGCGTCGGGGTCGGGCTCGCCTGTCGGGCCCGGCTGAGGCGAGCCGGTGCACCCGGCCAGCGCGAGCGCGGCGATGCCGAGGCCCGCCACGGCGGAGCGGCGCAGAAGCGCGGGGCGCGAGGAGAAGCTGTGCATGGGTGTCCTTTCGGATCGGCGCGGCGGGCGCCGGCTGGGGCCGGCCCTCAGGGCCGCGTCCCGTTCGGGTGGATCCGGGAGGCGATGAGCTCGGCGAGCTCGACGGGTGCCGCCTCCTGGACGTTGTGCGGGGCCGCGAGCGCGACCACCTCGGCATCGTGCAGGCGTCGGGCGAAGTCGTCGGCCGCTGCGGTGTCGACGTAGCCGCGCTCGCCGCGGATCAGCAGGAGGGGAGCGCGGACGGCGGCGAGGTCGTCCCATCCGGACTCGTCGACCAGCGCCGGGGTCGCGGCGTCGGCCGGCGCGGCGAGCGCCTGCTGGGCGATGCGGGCGAAGTGGTGCTTCCACTCGACGCGACCGTCGTCGCGCACGCGCGTGTTGTGGAAGACGCCGCGGCGCGCGTCCTCGAGCGAGCCGCCGAGCCCGAAGCCCATGGCGTGCTCGACCGCGGCCTCGCGTGAGTCGAAGTCCGTGCGCTCGTAGAACCGGCGCAGCTCGGCCGATCCGCCGCCCCCGCTCGCGCCCGGCGTGATGTCGACGAGCACGAGCGAGGCCACCAGATCCGGGCGCTGCGCGGCGACCGCGGCGGCCGTGATGCCGCCGAGCGAGTGGCCGACGAGCACCACGGGGGCCGCGGCCCACTCCTCGATGCCCAGGATGACGTCGGGCGCGAGCGTGCGCGGCCGGTAGTCGGCGTCGTCGCGCCAGGTCGAGTCGCCGTGACCCGGCAGGTCGATCGCGAGCACGGGCGCGCCGAGGGCCAGTGCCGTGGTGTCCCACGTGTGCGCGTTCAGTCCCGCGCCGTGCAGCAGGACGACCTGGGGGAGGCCGGTGCCGAGGCGCAGGGCGCTGAGCGCGCGACCGCCGGGCAGGTCGAGGGCGAGGCGCTCGGCGGAGGGCGCCTCGCGGCCCAGGCGCTCGGCCTGGCCGGGCAGGTACGCGAACTCGTCGCGCGTGCGCGCGGCGGTCGGGTTCTCTGTCACGGATCCGGCTGCTTCCTGCGAGGATGGTGCCCGGTGGCGGGCGGGACGCGTCCATTCTGCCGCTCCCGCGAGGCCTCGGGATGCTCGCGGAGCAAGGTGCACGGTCTTGGTCCCATTGTGGTGCGCTTAACCCGAAGTCATACGTTCATCCATTGTGCACTCTGATTTCGTGCCTTCCGGGCGGGCGCTCTGATCGCCTCGGTAAAGTGTCAGCATGGACCAGCCGCGGGTGCATCTGTCGAAGTCCGAGCCGACCGCCTACAAGGCGCTCGACGCGTTCTCGCGCGAGGTCGGCCGCATCGCGCGGGAGAACGGCATCGACGACCGCCTCAAGGAGCTCGTGCTGATGCACTGCTCGCAGCTCAACGGCTGCGCGTACTGCACGCGCATCCACTCCGACCGCGCGCTGGCCGCCGGGGTCACGTTCGACGACCTCGCCCAGCTTCCCGTCTGGCGCGAGTCGGGCGTCTTCTCCGACCGCGAGCGCGCGGCGCTCGAGCTCGCCGAGGCGTTCACGTTCATCCATCGCGGCGGCATCCCCGAGGACGTCTACGAGCGCGTGGGCGCCGTGCTCACCGAGAAGGAGTACCTCGGCGTCAGCTGGCTGTGCGTCTCGATCAACTCGTTCAACCGCGTGGTGATCGCCGGACGCTACCCGGTTCCCCGGCGCGACCCCGCCGGCGCCCCGGCCGGAGCGTGACCGCGGGAGAGAGCCTCGTCCCGGGCTCGGTCAACTTCCGCGACGTCGGAGGGCTGCCCGCCGGCGAGGGTCGGACGCGGTCGGGGGTGCTGTATCGCTCGGGCAACCTGGCCGCGGTCGACGAGCTCGGCGGCGCGGCGTTCCGCGCGCTGGGCGTGCGCCGGATCGTCGACCTGCGCGACGACGACGAGGTCGAGCACGCGCCGAGCCGCGTCGGGGACGTCGAGACGCTGCGGGTGCCCCTGTTCCTCGGGTCGCTCGCGTCCTTCTTCCTCGAGGACATGACGCTCATCGAGATGTACCGCGCGCTCCTCGAGCGCGCGGGCGACCGGCTGGTCACGGCCGTGCGCGGCATCCTGGGTGCGCAGCCCGTGCTCGTGCACTGCACGGTCGGCAAGGACCGCACGGGCGTGACGGTCGCGCTCGCGCTCGCCGCGGTGGGTGTGGACGAGGACGCCGTGATCGCGGACTACGCCCGGACCGAGGGGATGCTCCCCGCGTGGCGCAACGAGCAGGCGCTGGCGCGGATGCGCGCCGTGTATCCGCACGCCCGGAACCTCGAGGAGCTCGCGAGCCGGTCGCCCGCGCACGTGATGCGGACCATCCTCGACGAGATCCGCGCGCAGCACGGCTCCGCGGCGGGGTTCCTGCACGCGCACGGCCTGCGCGACGACGAGCTCGCCGACCTGCGCCGCGTGCTGATCGAGGAGTGAGCCGCGCGCTCGCCCCGGTCAGTGGCGGGTGAGGTAAGGCAACCCTGACTCGGGCGTATGATGGAGGCATCATGACCGCCGTCGAGCACAACCCCTCCGCCTGCCGCGCCTCGCGCCACACGCGGGTGCAGCACCTCGTGACCGCGGACGAGCAGTCGTTCGCCGAGCTCGAGGCGCTGCTCGCGACCCTGCCGATCTGCGCCACGGGCCGCGTGTTCATCGAGGTGCCGGACGCGGGCTGGATCGCGCCGGTCTCGGCGCCCCCGCGCATGGTCGTGACCTGGCTGGACCGCTCCGCGCGCACGGGCGCGCCGGGGTCGGGCCGCTCCTGCACCCCGGGCGCCGCCCTGACGCGCGCCGTCACGGCGTGGGCCGACGAGATGATGTGCGACGAGCACGACGAGACGCGCGTCGACCTGCTCGGCGGCTACCTCGGCACCGCCGACATCGTCGACCACCTCACCGAGCGTCTCGACGTCGCGCCCGAGCGCATCCACGCGCCCGAGCGCTTCCGCCTGTTCAGCCGCGGCTGACCCCGGGTCTGCGCCGCGTGCGCACGTAGCCGCCCGCGCGCAGGCCGGCCGCGATCTCGAAGCGGTTGCGCAGCGGATCGCGCCCCGCGAGCAGGTAGAGCAGCGGCATCAGGAACCCGTAGCGGCGCCACTGGTCGCGGTGCACCGCCTCGTGCCGCAGCAGCTCGGCCGTGACGGGCCCGTCGCCGGTCAGGAAGCAGCCGCCCACGCACACGCCCCCGCGCGGGAACGCCCACTTCGGCAGGCCCCGGAAGACCCACAGGCCCTCGCGGCGCTCGACCGGGCCCGTGCTCCACAGGGTGCCCCAGACCCATCCGATCGCCGTGCCCCATGCGTAGCCGACCAGGCTCACGGGGGAGTCCAGCAGGATGCGCGGCAGCAGCCCGTCCACGCGCTCGCCGCGGCGGAGCGCGCGCTCGGCGCCCGTCCGGATCGCGCGGGGCAGGGCGTCGAGCTCGGCGTGCGGCCAGCTCACGCCAGCGCCCCGATGATGCGCAGGATCGCGCCCATGTCCTCGACGGCGGCGGAGGGCGTCGCGGGCGTGAAGCCCGCGACCGTGGCTCCCGCGAGCTCGACGCGCGCCCGCAGGGCGCCGATCGCGGCGACCAGCGCGGCCGGGGCGACGCCGAAGGGCTCGGGGGAGGAGACGCCCGCGATGTGCGCGGGGTCGAGCACGTCGAGGTCCACGTGGACGTACACGCGGCGCGCGCCGGTGGCCGCGACCGCGTCGGCGAGCGCGTCCGCGCGCTCCAGCTCCGCGGGCGCGAGCGAGGCCATCCCGGACTCCGCGAGCAGCTCGTCCTCCTCGGGGTCGAGCATCCGGACGCCGGCCAGCACGACCCGCTCGGGCGGGACGAGACCGGGCGGCAGGACGAGCCCCGGCGCCCCCTCGCCCAGCACCGCGCGCAGCGCCATGCCGGCGTAGGCGCCGCTCGGCGACGAACCGGGCGCGTGCAGGTCGCCGTGGGCGTCGAACCACACGAGCGCGAGCGGCTCGTCGGTCTGGGCGGCGACGTGCCCGATCGCCGCGACCGAGACGCCGCAGTCGCCGCCGACCACGATCACGGGTGCCGGCAGGTCCTCGAGCGCGGCGCGCACGCCGTCGGCGGTGCGCAGCAGCGCGCTCGCGCGCAGCACGCCGGTCTCGAGCGTGTCCCCCGCCTCGAGCGGCACGTCGACGAACGTGCAGGCCGCCCGGGGCAGGTCGCCGGCGATCGCCTCCGCACCGTCGATGTGCGCCATGGCGCGCGACGAGGGCGAGCCCTGCCACTGGGGGACGACGAGGAACCGGGCCATGCAGTCATCCTGCCGCGGATCGCGGCCGCGCGCACGAATCCCCGTACCGACACAACGCAGGACCTCTGCCGTGTCGACGGCGTGTCGCGGGGCGCGAAGCGGGCGGCACGCCCGGGATCCGCGGGAAGTCCTGCGTTGTGTCGGCGTGGGCGGCCCACTTGCGATCGAGCGACCGCGGAGCTGCACCCGATCGAGTGCAGCCCCGCGGTCGTGACCGGGCGTCAGGAGCCGAGCTGGCCCTGCGGCTGACCGCCCGACTTCAGCTGCGCGAGGCGCGCCTCGACCTCGGTCAGCTCGCCGAGGTCCTCGAGGCTCTCGAACTGGGCGTCCAGGCTCGAGGCCGCCAGCTCGGCCTTGCCCTGGGCCTGCGCCTCGACGCGGCGCACCTTCTCCTCGAAGCGGCCGAGCTCGCTGGTGGGGTCGAGCACGTCGATCGACTTCACGGCGTCCACGACCTTGGTCTGCGCCTCGGCCGTCTTGTGGCGTGCGATCAGCTCGCTGCGCTTCGCGCGCAGCTGCTCGAGCTTGACCTTCATGCCGTTGAGGCCGGCCTTGAGCTTCTCGACGACCTCGCTCTGGGCCTCGAGCTGCGGCGCCGTGGCCTTGATGTCGTTCTCGGCCGAGATCTGGCGCTGCAGCGCGACCTTCGCGAGCGCGTCGAACTTGTCGGCGTCGACGGGGTCGCCCGCCGCGCGCAGCTCGTCGGCCTTGCGGCTCGCGGCGAGCGCCTTGTTGCCCCACTCGACCGCGGCCTGCTTGTCCTCGGCGTGGTCGCGCTCGAGCAGCCGCAGGTTGCCGATGGTCTCGGCGATGGCCGCCTCGGCGTCCGCGATGTTGTTCGTGTAGTCGCGCACCAGCTGGTCGAGCATCTTCTCCGGGTCCTCGGCCTGGTCGAGGATCGCGTTGATGTTCGCCTTCATGAGCGTGGAGATGCGCCCGAAGATCGACTGCTTTGCCATGTTGTGCCTTTCGTGTGGCGGTTGAGGTGTGCGTGAGGTGCCTCGAGGGCGAGTCTAGAAGCGCCGCCCTCCCGAGCGGCCGGACGATCTGCTTCCTCCGAACGAGCGGGACGAGCGCGAGGACGACCGGCCGGATGACCGACCGCCGGATGAGCGGCCGCCGAACGAGGAGCGGCTGTACGAGCGGGACCAGGATCCGGACGAGGACGATCCGCCCCAGCCGGAGGACGATCCGCCGCCCTCGCCGTCGCCGAACAGGCCCGACAGGGCCCCGAGCACGACGCCGCCCAGCGTGAACAGCAGGACGATCCCCGCCGCGCCGTCCGATTCGTCCGCGACGCCGAGGCTCGAGAACAGCCCGACCGCGCCGCCGCTGACCGCGCCCCACAGGGCGCGCCCGCCGGCGCCGTCGTCCTCGTCGGCGGATCGTGTCGGAGACGCCTCGGCGCCGTTCGAGCCGAAAGCGCGCGCCCGGCGCCGCCCGGGGCGCTCGTCGGACCGGATGCCCGCGGCGGTCAGCGCGGTCTCGGCGTGCCGCACGGCGTCGCGGGCGTGGCCGGTGGCCGCGGCGGCATCCGTCGCGAGTGCCGCGCGCGCCAGCGCCAGGGCGGCGTGCGCCTGCCGCAGCGCGCCGAGCGCGACGGCGGACACCCGCCCGGCACGCGCCGTGACGGTCGCCTCGGCGGTGCGGACCGCGGAGGCCGCGCGGTCGAGCTCCCGGTCGCCCGTCGGCTCCCCGGCCGCGCCGGGAGAGGAGGGCAGGGCGGACGGGCCGTGGCCGAGGTCGCCGCCCACCGCGGCCGAGTCGACCGCGGGCGCACCGCTCGCGGCGGCCACGCCGAGCGTCGCGGCGTGGGCCTCGACCGCCGTGTGCAGCGCGGTCGCCTCCGCGAGCAGGCGCTCGATCTCGTGCACCGCTGCGGAGATCTGCGCGGCCCTGCGGCGCGCGACGGCGTCGCGCAGCCTGCCGAGCCACTCGTCGGCCGCCTCGAGCCGCCGCCGCATCTCCGACGCGTTGTCGGCCACGGGCGCGACCCGGGCGGGCGCGTAGGCGGCGGACATCGTGGCGATCCGCTCGGCGGCCGAGGCCACGAGCCTGTCCGCCTCCGCGCGGGAGCGCTCCAGGCGCTCGAGCGTCGCCTGCGCGTCCGTCGCGAGCGCGCGCAGCCGCGCGAGGGAGTCGCGGTGCCGCTCGAGCTCGCGGTCCACGGCCGCGCACGCCGCCAGGATCTCGTCGGTCCACGAGCGGGTGTCGGCGGGGGAGTCCTCGGTCGCGTCCTCGAGGCGGCGCTGCAGCTCGAACGCGCGGTCGATCCGCTCCCGTCCCTCGGCCAGCACCTGCGCGTACTCGCGCGTGGCGTCCTCGCCGAACTCGGCCGTGACGAAGTCGAGCTCCTGCTCGCTGGTGCGCAGGGCCTCATCCGCGCGCACGAGCGCGATCGAGGCGCGCCGGCGCTGCCCCGCGAGCGTGCGCAGCTCGAGGGCGCGGGCCGCGCGGCGCCGCCCCAGCAGCACGAACTGCACGATCAGGAACACCAGGAGGGCGGCGGCGCCGATGCCGATGAGCCACACCCACCAGGGCGGCGGCACCTCGTCGAACTCGTCGGCGACGAACTCGACGCCGCCGACCCAGTCGTCGTCCGCCAGGTGCTCCGAGCCGAGCCGGTCCTCGATCTCGAGAACGCGGCTCTCGCGGAGCGGACCGCCCTCGTACTCGGCGGAGATCGCCAGCGCGCGGCCCTCGGTCGCGACCGCCAGCAGGTACTGGTCCGCGGCGAGGTTGTTCTGAAGCGATGTGCGGTCGGCCCACTGCAGTGCGTTCGACGGCGACGTGAAGTCGTCGACGAACACCACGTAGAGCTCCGGCCGATCCGGCGCCGAGGCGAGCGCCTCGAGGCGCTGCTCCAGCCGCCGCTCCTCGGATGCCGACAGCACGCCTGCGCGATCCGTGACGTAGCCCGGGTCGAGGTCGCCCGGCGGCTCCGCATGGGCCGCGAGCGGCGCGAGCGCGAGCGCACCCGCCAGGGCCGCCGTGGCGACGGCGGGCGGGGTGCGCGGCGCGAGACGCATCAGAAGCGGCCGCCTCCACGACGCCCGCGGCCCCCGCCGAATCCGCCGCCGCCGCGGCTGCTGCGGCCGCCGAGGCCGCCGCCCAGTCCTCCGCCCAGGCCGCCGAGCACGGAGCCCCCGCCCCAGCCGCTCGTGCCGCCTCGTGTGCCGCCCCCGCCGAGGCCGCCGCTGATCAGGCCGCCCAGCAGGCCGCCGACGAGCCCGTCCACCATGCCGCCGCCGCGTCCGCCGCCGCCCAGCATGCCGCCGCCCATGCCGCCGCCGAGCATGCCTCCGCCGAGGCCGCCGCCCCAGTCGGCCGACTCGACGTCGGCCTGGGCGAGGCGCGCGGCCTCGGACGCGAGCTGCAGGGCGCGCTGCGCGCGCTGCAGCGCCTGCGCGGGGTCGCCGGACTGGAGGGCCTCGGCCCGCGCGAGCTCGGCGCCCGCCTCGGCCAGCCGTGTGCGCGCCTCGGCGCCCACCGCGCCGCGCCGCGCCGCGATGTACTCCTCGGCGCCCGTGACCTGGCTGCGGGCCTGCAGCAGCGTCTGCCCCAGCATCTGCTGCGCGCGCTGCGCGCTGCCGACGACCGCGTCGATCTGCGCGTTCGCGGCCTGGAGCGCCTCGAGCAGCGCCTGCGGGCTGCGGGCCGATCCCGACAGGTTGTGCCTGGCCTGCGCGACGGCCTGCTCCGTCGCCGCCACCGCGGCCACGACCTCCGCCGTGGCGGGGAGCGTGCGCGCGCGGGCGAGGTCCTGCTCGAGGTCGGCCACGAGCGCCGCGGCCTGCTGCTCGGCCGTCGCGAGCGTCGCGCCGAGATCGGCGACCGCCTTCTCGAGCTGCGCGGCCTGCGCGACCGCCTGCTCGGCGGCGCGGATCGCGACGGCGGCCTCGCCGCCGTCGCCCGCGCCGACCAGCTGCTGCGCGCGGGCGAGCTGCTCGTCGGCGAACGCCAGCCGCGCCCGCGCCTGCGCGGGGTTGTCGGCGACGGTCGTGATCGCGTCGGCCGCGTAGCGGGACCGCAGCTCGGCGACCCCGGTCTCGATCCGCTCGGGTGCCCCGTCCGCCGCGGCGCGACGCTGCTGCACCTCCGCGAGCGCGGCGGGGGCGTCCTGCTCGATGCGGCGCAGCTCGCCGAACGCGGCCTGCTTGTCCTGGAGCGTGGTCGCGGCCGCCTCGCACAGCCGGATGATCTCGCCGTTCCACGCACGCACGTCCTGCTCGGCGTCGGGCTCGTGGTCGTCCAGGCGCTGCTTGAGCTCGAACGCCTTGGCGAGGTCGGCCTTGGCGGCCTGCAGCGCCTGCTCGAACTCGCCGGTCGCCTCGCGGCCGAACTGCGCGATCGCGAAGCCGAGCTCCTGCTCGCTCGCCCGCACGGCGTCGTCCGTCCCGACCAGGGCCGAGGCGGCGCGGCGCGCGAGCTCCTCGGTCGTGACCTCGGGCTCGGCGCCCGGGCCGGCCTGGCCGCCGGAGGTGCCCTTGCGGCGGCGGGAGGCGAGGTACCACGCCGTGCCGCCGACCGCCGCGACCCCGGCCCCGCCGATGACCCACGGCAGGACGGAGCCGCCGCCGGCCGCGCCGCCACCGGGTCCCGAGCCGTCCAGTCCGTCGGCGGCCGCGTCGGCGGCGCCGACCCAGTCCTCGGCCGACAGGAAGGGCTGTACCGCCGACTCGATCTCCGCGATCCGCTGCTCGCTCACGGGCCCCTCGGTCGCCGCCGAGAGATAGTAGTTGCGGTCCTCGACCGCGACCGCCAGCAGGTACTGGTCGATCCCGAGGCCGTTGGACTCGGCCGTCGTGTTGGCCCAGTCGTCGGCGGCGGGCGGGTTCTCGAACGTGTCGACGTAGACGACCCACAGCTCATAGCCGGTGTCGGCGCTCAGCTGCGCGAGCCGCGTCTGCGCCTCCTGCTCCTCGGCCGGGCTCAGCACGTCGGATTCGTCGAGCACGAAGTCGTCGTCGAGCTCCACCGGGTCCTCTGCGTGCGCGGGCGTCGCGATCAGCGCGGCCCCCGTCGCCAGCCCGATCGCCAGCATCGCGCGCATCGACCGCGCCGTCCTCGTGCCCCACGCCGTCATCGCGCCCCCTCCGCGGCAGCGCCGCGACCGGGCGCTCCGTCCTCGATCCTATGCACCGTGCGGCATGCCGGAAAGGGCCGATCGGCGCGGCATCCGTTCGCTCCCCGCGGACGCGCGGACCCCTCCTCGGGGCGCGTCGCGAGGGCTTCCGTGGGCGGCTCGAACGTAGGCTGGTGCGTCGCGCGCGCGCCGCACGCCCCCTGCTCGCCGGACGGAGGACCATGGAAGATCGCTACGGGACCGATGTGCTCGCGACCGGATGGCGCCAGCGCGGCGCGAAGCAGGTGCAGACCGTGCCGGCCGAGATCGACCTGGTCGTCGAGGTCGCCGGCGACGGGTTCTGCGGCGCCGTGACCCGGCTCGAGGCGGGCAGCGTCGAGCTCGAGGACGGGAAGGGCCGCCGCCGCGTGTTCCCGCTCGGCAAGGGCTTCCTGATCGACGGCGAGCCCGTCGAGCTCGTGGTGCCGAAGGCCGCGCCGCAGGCGCGCCGGAGGACCGCATCCGGCTCCTTCGCCGTCGAGGAGCAGCGCGCCCGTGTCGCCCTGCCGCACCGCATCCTGGTCGAGGGTCGGCACGACGCCGAGCTGGTCGAGAAGGTGTGGGGCGCCGACCTGCGGGTCGAGGGCGTGGCGGTCGAGTACCTGGAGGGCGTCGACAGGCTGCCCGACCTGCTGCGGGACGAGCCGCCCGGTCCCGGCCGGCGGTACGGCGTGCTGGTGGATCACCTGGTGCCCGGCTCGAAGGAGCAGCGCATCGCGCGCGCGATCGAGCAGAGCCCGCACGGGCGCCACATGCGCATCGTCGGCCATCCGTTCATCGACGTGTGGCAGTGCGTCAAGCCGTCGTCCGTCGGCATCAGGGCGTGGCCCGAGGTGCCCAAGGGCGAGGAGTGGAAGAAGGGCGTGTGCCGCCGTCTCGGATGGCCGCACGCCGAGCAGGCCGACACCGCCCGCGCGTGGCAGCACATCCTGTCGAAGGTCACCACGTTCCGCGACATCGAGCCGGCGCTGCTCGGCCGCGTCGAGGAGCTCATCGACTTCGTGACGGCGCCCTAGGCTGCGCCGAATACGCTTGAGGGATGCCCGAGGAACCCGCTGACGACGCGCCGTCGTTCCGCAAGCAGCCCGTGTCGTTCGTCCGCCGCAGCGGGCGGATGTCGGACGCGCAGGAGCGCGCCTGGAGCGAGCTGGCTCCGCGGTACGCCTTCGACGTGCCGCGCGACGTCGCGTCGACGTCCGTGCACCCCGACGCGCGCCTGATCCCGGCCGAGGTCTACGGCCGCACGGCGCCGCTCGTGGTGGAGATCGGATCGGGGCAGGGCCACGCGATCGTCTCGGCGGCCGCGGCGCGTCCCGACGTCGACTTCCTCGCGGTCGAGGTGTTCCGCGCCGGCCTCGCCCGCACGATGCTCGACGCCGACCGCGCGGGCGTGCGGAACCTCCGGCTCGTGGAGGCCAACGCGCCCGAGGTGCTCGAGCGCCTGCTGCCCGAGGGCGCGGCCGACGAGGTCTGGGTCTTCTTCCCCGACCCGTGGCACAAGAGCCGGCACAACAAGCGCCGCCTGGTCAAGGAGGGCTTCGGCGCGACGGCCGCCCGCGCGCTGCGCGACGGCGGGCTGCTGCGCCTCGCGACCGACTGGGAGGACTACGCGCTGCAGATGCGCGAGGTGCTCGACGCCGAGCCCGAGTTCGAGCGCGCGTTCGACGGCGGCGAGGACGCCTGGGCGCCGCGGTTCGACGGCCGCGCCATGACCGCGTTCGAACGCAAGGGCATCGCCAAGGGGCGCGAGATCCGCGACCTGACCTACCGCCGCGTCGCGCGGGGCTGAGGGCCGATCCGGATGGCGGCGAAGACGGGGCAGGTGCGGGCGCCGGACGCGCACGCGGTCGAGCCGCTCGTCCTGACCGCGGGTCTGCTCGTGTGCCTGGCCGCGCCCGCGTTCTTCGTGGTCGAGATCGAATGGCTGGGCATCGCGCTGCTGGCGGCCGGGCTGGCGCTCGCCGCCGTGCGCGACCGCCGCGATCCGGCGGGCATCCGGCGTCGCCCCGGCCTGCTGCGCGACCTGGGGCTCATCGCGATCGGCATGCTGATCGTCAGCGTGATCTCGCTCGAGGCGCAGCTGGACGACCTGTCCATGCTGCGGTTCACGCTGGCCCTCGGCGGGGCCGTGGCGGTGCCGTACGTGCTGTCCCGCTTCGTGTTCCGGGACCATGCCGTGCGCTTCCCGTGGCGCGGCGGCGGGCGCTGGGGGCGGCTGCAGTGGGGGTGGCTCGTCGCCGTGCTCGCGCTCGGCTGGCTCATCCTGCCCTTCTACTTCGTGACGAGCGGCGTGTACCGCAACTGGCCCGTGGTGGACACGCCGGATCTGATCGCGCGGCTGTTCGTCGGGGTGGGCGCGGTCGGCATCTGGGACGAGCTGTTCTTCATCTGCACGGTGTTCGCGCTGCTGCGCCGCCACCTGCCGGATCTGGCGGCGAACCTGCTGCAGGCGATCGTGTTCGTGTCGTTCCTGTGGGAGCTCGGCTACCGCGAATGGGGGCCGGTGCTCACCATCCCGTTCGCCCTGCTGCAGGGCCTGATCTTCCTCCGGACGCGCTCGCTCGCGTACGTCGTGACGGTTCACCTGCTGTTCGACGCGGTCGTGTTCCTCGTTCTCGTGCACGGCCACAACCCCGGGATGCTCGACGGCCTGTTCCTGGTCTGACCGCGCGGGCCTCCCGTCCCGCACGGCTGGTTGACTGGAGCGCATGAGCTTCACCCCGCCTCCCGCGCACCTGACCCGGCCCGACCTGCGGGGACGCTTCGGCATGGCGGCGTCGACGCACTGGCTCGCGAGCTCGAGCGCGCAGGCCGTGCTGGAGCGCGGCGGCAACGCGTTCGACGCCGCCGCGGCGGCCGCGTTCGTGCTGCAGGTGGTCGAGCCGCATCTGAACGGCCCCGGCGGCGACTTGACCGCGGTGTTCGCGACGGCCGAGGCGCCATCGACGCCGGTGGTGCTGATGGGTCAGGGGCCCGCGCCCGCGGGCGCGACGATCGAGCATTTCCGCTCGCTCGGGCTCGACCTCGTGCCCGGATCGGGCGCGCTCGCCGCGGCCGTCCCCGGCGCGGTGGACGCGTGGCTCCTGCTGCTGCGCGACCACGGCACGTGGCCGCTCGCCGACGTGCTGGAGTTCGCGATCGGATACGCGATCGACGGCCACCCCGCCGTGCGCGGCGTGTGCACGACGATCGCGGGCGTCGCAGACCTGTTCCGGCAGCACTGGCCCACGTCCGCCCAGCGCTGGCTGCCGGATGGGCGCGTGCCGGCGGAGGGCGACGTGCTGCGCGCACCCGCTTACGGCGCCCTGCTGACCGACCTGTCCCGAGCCGCGTCCGCCGTCGCCTCGCGCGAGGACGGCATCGACGCGGCCCGGGCCCTGTGGCGCGAGCGCGTGGGCCGCGCCGCGGAGGAGTCCGCGCGCGTCCCTCACCGCCACTCCGACGGCGGGGACCACGCGGGCGTGATCGCCGCGGCGGATGTCGCGGGGTTCGCGGCGTCGTACGAGCCCGCCGTCACCATCCCGTTCCGGGGGCACACGATCGCCAAGACGGGCCCGTGGGGGCAGGGGCCCGCGCTGCTGCAGGCGCTGCGCATCCTCGACGGCTTCGACGACGAGCGCCTCGATCCCTCGACCGAGCTCGGGGCGCACACCGTGCTGGAGGCGCTCAAGCTCGCGCTCGCGGACCGCGACGCCTGGTACGGCGAGGACATCGGCCCCGGCGTGCTGCAGCACCTGCTGTCCGAGGAGTACGCCGCGCAGCGCCGCGCGCTGATCGGCGACACGGCGTCGCGCGAGGTGCGACCCGGTGCGGTGCCCGGCCGTGCGACGCCGCCCCTGTCGCCGCTGCGCGAGCAGGGCGCGGTCGGCGCCGGCGTGGGGGAGCCGACCGTGCGCGTCGGCCAGACCGGCGCGCTGGAGACCGACGCCGCCGGCCGCACGCGCGGCGACACGGTCCACCTCGACGTGGTGGACCGCTGGGGCAACATCGTCTCGGCGACGCCGTCGGGCGGCTGGCTGCAGTCCTCGCCCGAGATCCCCGAGCTGGGCTTCTGCCTCGGGACGCGTCTGCAGATGACCTGGCTCGACGAGTCGTCGCCCTCGCGCCTGCAGCCTGGCCGCCGGCCGCGCACGACGCTCACGCCCACGCTCGTGCTGCGTGACGGGGCGCCGGTCATGGCGCTCGGCTCGCCGGGCGGCGACCAGCAGGACCAGTGGCAGCTGCTCCTGCTGCTGCGCGTGCTGGTCGGGGGCTGGACGCCGCAGCAGGCGATCGACGCGCCGGCGCTGCACACGACGTCCATGCACGGCTCCTTCTGGCCGCGGACCGGGACGCCGGCGGGCGCGGTGGTCGAGGACCGGATCGGCGACGAGGTGATCGCGGGGCTGACCGCGCGAGGCCACGTCGTCACGCGCGCGGGCGACTGGGCGCTCGGGCGGCTGTCGGCCGTGACGCGCGATGCCGCCACGGGGCTGCTGGGCGCCGCCGCCAACCCGCGCGGCGCGCAGGGCTACGCGGTGGGTCGATGAGCGCACGAATCGTCAAGACCGGACCGTGGGCATAGATCCGACGGACTGTCAAGCCTTTCGGGACAATTCACCGGGCCCCGCATCCTGGATACATGACAGATGCGAGCGTCCTCGAGGCGGATCCCCGGGCGCAGGCCCCGGCCGTCGACGTTCGCCCCGGTGACGTCCTGGACGGCCGGTACCGCCTGGAGGAGCTGGTCGGGCGCGGAGGGATGGGCGCCGTCTTCCGCGCGACCGACATGGTCCTCGAGCGCACCGTCGCGATCAAGCTGTTCGCCGCCGCTGCCGCCGACGAACGGGATCGCGAGCGCCGCGCATCGGAGACCCGCCTGCTCGCCTCGCTCAGCCACCCGTCGCTCGTGACGCTGTACGACTCGCGCACGGCCAAGGACGGCTCCGGCTACATGGTGCTCGAGTACGTGGACGGCGGCACGCTCTCGGACCGGATCGCGCGTGGTCCCGTGCCTCCCGCGGAGGTCGCCGAGATCGCCGCCGAACTGGGCGACGCGCTCGACGCCGTGCACGGCGCGGGCGTCATCCACCGCGACGTGAAGCCGGCCAACGTGCTGATGCACGCGGCGCCGAGCCCCGTGCGCGTGTCGCTCGCCGACTTCGGGATCGCCTACCTGGTCGACGCCGCCCGCCTGACGACGCCGGGCATGGCCGTGGGCACGGCCGCCTACTTCTCGCCCGAGCAGGCGCGGGGCGCCGAGCCCTCGCCCGCGTCCGACATCTACGCGCTGGGCCTCGTGCTGATCGAGGCGCTCACCGGCCGCCGCGCGTTCCCGCAGACCACGCCGATCGAGGCCGCGGTCGCGAGGCTGCACACGGCGCCCGAGGTGCCGGGCGGGTTCGGCTACGGCTGGCGCTCGCTGCTGACCGCCATGACCGCCACCGACCCTGCCGAGCGGCCGACCGCCCGGCAGGTGGCCGAGCGGGCGCGCGCGCTGACCGGCGCGGACGCCGACCCCGGCGCGACCGCGGCGGCGTTGCCCGCGGCGGCCGATGTGACCGCGCCCGTGAAGCTCGACGACGGCCCCGCGACCCAGGCCGACGCGCCGGTCGTGGCGCCCGCGCCGCGCATCGCCGACGAGGCAGAGCTCACGCGCGTGCTTCCGGTCGCCTCGGCGTCCCGCCGCGGGCGCCGCCGAGCGTCGCGGCGCCGGCCGGGGGCGCTCGGCGTGACCGGCCTCGCGGCCGTCGGCGCGCTGGTGCTCGGCATCGGGGCGTGGGGTGCCACGGCGGCGCTTCCGGCCGAGTCGCCGACGGTCGGCGCGCGTCAGGTGGAGACGCGCGTGGACGAGGCACGTGTGGCGCCGAGCGAGGCGCCCGCGGAGCAGCCCGCGCAGGGCCCTGCCGCCGAGCCCGCCGTCGCCGAGACCGCGAGCCGGCCGGCCGCGCCGGCCGAGGCCGAGCCGGCGCCGCAGCAGAAGACTTCGACCACTCCGAGCGGTGAGGGCCCGGCCGTGCCGGCGCACGCCGCGTCGGAGGACAAGACCCGTGGGAATGGGAATG
Source organism: Microbacterium sp. MEC084 (assembly GCF_004514465.2). Classification (NCBI taxonomy): domain Bacteria; kingdom Bacillati; phylum Actinomycetota; class Actinomycetes; order Micrococcales; family Microbacteriaceae; genus Microbacterium; species Microbacterium sp. MEC084. Next base: position 96,388 of record NZ_MYFP02000003.1, read on the forward strand.
GGAACGGGAACGGGGAGCCCGGCGTGGGGACGTCGGGCAAGGGGCGCGACGGCGACTGAGGCTGGAAGGGACGGCATGCCTCGTCGCCGTCGCCCCCACACCTTCCCGGATGATCCGCGGGGCGACGCGCGGCGCGTGCGGCATCCGTGCGCATCCGTTCTGGGATCCCAGACGCGATCATCGCGCGACGGCTCGCCGCGGGCGCCCGACCGGAGTCGAATGGCTCCATGACCGCGCACCCTGACCTCTCGACCGGACCCCGGCGGACCATCGCGCTCGGGGGTGCGGGCCTCGCGCCGGCAGACGTTGTGGCGATCGCGCGCGAGGACGCGCGCGTGGAGCTGTCCGATCCGGCCCTGCGGGGCATGGCCGCCAGCCGCGCGCTCATCGAGTCCCTGGCGCACGACACCCGGCCGCACTACGGCGTCTCGACCGGATTCGGGGCGCTCGCGACCGTGCAGATCCCGGTCGAGAAGCGCCGCCAGCTGCAGCGCGGGCTCATCCGCTCGCACGCCGCGGGCACGGGGCCCGAGGTGGAGCGCGAGGTCGTCCGCGCGCTCATGCTGCTGCGTCTCGACACGCTCGCGACGGGGCGCACGGGCGTCCGCCCCGAGGTGGCGCGCGCGTACGCGGCGCTGCTGAACGCGGGGATCACGCCGATCGTGCACGAGTACGGCTCGCTCGGCTGCTCGGGAGACCTGTCGCCGCTGGCGCACTGCGCGCTCGCGGTCATGGGGGAGGGGCGCGTCCGCGACGCGTCCGGTGCGCCGCGCGAGGCCGCCGACGCGCTCGCCGAGGCCGGGATCGAGCCCGTCGTGCTCGAAGAGAAGGAGGGCCTGGCGCTCATCAACGGCACCGACGGGATGCTCGGGATGCTGCTGCTCGCGCTGCACGACCTCGAGGCGCTGCTGCGCGTGGCGGACGTCGCGGCGGCCGCGAGCGTCGAGGCGCTGCTCGGCACCGACACGGTCTTCGCCGCCGACCTGCACGCGCTGCGCCCCCATCCGGGGCAGGCGGCGTCGGCCGCCAACATCGCCCGCATCCTGCGCGACTCGGGTCTGATCTCGCGGCCCGGGGCCGGCGAGTTCACGCGCGTGCAGGACGCCTACTCGCTGCGGTGCGCGCCGCAGGTCCACGGCGCCGCGCGCGACACGGCCGCGCACGCGGCATCCGTGGCCCGCGTCGAGCTGGCCAGCGCGATCGACAACCCCGTGGTCACGCCGGATGGGCGCGTCGAGTCCAACGGCAACTTCCACGGAGCGCCGGTCGGCTACGTCCTCGACTTCCTCGCGATCGCCGCGGCCGACGTCGCCTCGATGTCGGAGCGTCGCACCGACCGCTTCCTGGATGTCGCGCGCAGCCACGGCCTGCCGCCGTTCCTCGCCGACGACCCCGGCCTCGACTCGGGCCTGATGATCGCGCAGTACACCGCCGCGGGCATCGTGTCGGAGCTCAAGCGGCTCGCCGTGCCGGCGTCGGTCGACTCCATCCCGTCGTCCGCGATGCAGGAGGACCACGTCTCGATGGGGTGGGCGGCCGGCCGCAAGCTGCGCCGCGCGATCGACGGCCTGTCGCGCGTGCTGGCGATCGAGCTGCTCGCGTCGACGCGCGCGCTCGACTTCCGCCTGGCGGCAGGTGCCGGGCGGCCCGGGCCCGCGACGGAGGCCGTGCACGCGCTGTTCCGCACCGACATCGCGGCCCCGGGGACGGACGTCTTCACGTCTCCCGACGTCGACCGCGCGGTCGCGCACGTGCAGTCGGGGCGCGTGCTCGCGGCCGTCGAGGAGGCGGTCGGCGCCCTGGCGTAATGTCGTGCCGGTGACGGAGTCGAGCCGCGTCCCGGCGTTCGAGAACGGGCTGCGCATCCTGAGCCTGCTCGCCCGGTCGAGCGGTCCGCTGCAGGCCGCGACGATCGCGCAGCGCCTGGACCTGCCGCGCTCGACGGTCTATCACCTGCTCAACGTCGCCGAGCGCGAGGGCTACGTCATGCGGCTGCCCGAGGAGAGCCGCTACGGCCTCGGGATCGCGGCGGTCGACCTCGGCTCGTCGTACGCCCGCACGGATCCGCTCGCGCGCGTGGGCCGCGTGCTGGTCGGCCGCCTCGTCGATCGGATCGGCCTGAGCGCGCACCTCGCGGTGCTGCACGGCCGGGAGGTGCTGTACGTGGTCGAGATGCGCGCGAAGCACGCGCCGGATCTCGTCAGCGGTGTGGATGTGCGCCTGCCCGCGCAGCTCACGGCGAGCGGGCGCGCGATCCTCGCGGCGCTCCCGAAGGCGCAGCTGCGCGCGCTGTATCCGGGCGCGCAGGCGTTCGTGCAGCGTCACGCCGAGCATCCCGCCGTCACGACGTACTCCGAGCTGCGCCGGGTGCTGGAGGCCGTGCGGCAGCGCGGCTGGGCCGAGGAGGTGGGCGACATCACGCCGGGTATGTCGTCGGTCGCCGTGCCCGTGCTCGACCACCGCGACTGGCCGGTCGCGGCGATCGCGGTGACGTATCCCGACGATTCCGTGCCGCCCGGGCGCATCCCGGAGCTGGTGGAGGCCGCGCGCGCGACCGCGGAGAAGATCTCGCGGCGCATCCACGGCGCGCGGCACGCCTGACAAGAGGAAGGCCCCGCCTCTCGGCGGGGCCTTCCCGGTTGGTGCGCCCGAAGGGATTCGAACCCCCGACACCTGGCACCGGAAGCCAGTGCTCTATCCACTGAGCTACGGGCGCATACCTGATCGAGGATATCAGTCGACGGCGGTGGTCCCGACCGACAGTCGTCAGACGAAGCGCGTCGTGAGGCGGGCGCCCGCGACGTCCACCCTCCGGTCGTTGAGCGGAGGGGCGCCGGCGCCGGCCCCACCCTCCGGTCGTTGAGCGGAGGCGCGCCAGCGCCGGCCCACCCTCCGGTCGTTGAGCGGAGGCGCGCCAGCGCCGGAGTCGAAACGTGTCCGAACATCCCCCGCCGACCGGCCCACCGCTCGTCCACAGGGCACCGCCCCGAGGACTTCTCCACAGATTCGGTTTGAATCGCTGATCTGCGCTTTCCGGCCGGTGAATGTCGGTGGCCCGGAGGAGAATCGGGCCATGACGGCACAGGCGACTTCGACCCGGTGGGCTCCCACCCCGGCCGAACGCGCCCGCACGTCAGAGCTCGTCGACGGCTACCTGGAGCAGCAGGTCGTCATCGCCCAGGCCCATGCCCGGCAGGCGCGGATCCTCGCCGAGGGCCGCGCGATCGCCGAGGCTCAGACCCGCCGGGGTGGGACGGGTTCGGAGTTCGAGCACCCGCTGAGGTCCATGGCCGCGGAGTTCGCGGTCGCCGGGCGGATGTCAGACCGCACGATCCGGGCCCGGATGGAGTGGGCAGTCGACCTGGTGGACGGGTTCCCGGCCACGTTCGCCCTGTTCGAGGAGGGCTGGATCAGCGAGGCCCATGTCCGCGCGATCGTCGACGCCGGCAGTCGCCTCGAGGATGACGACTCCCGGGCGGAGTTCGAGCGGATCATCCTGCCGCGGGCGGAGAAGCTCACCGGCGGACAGCTGGGCTCCGTCGCGCGGAAGCTCGCGGATGACATCGAGCCGTTGCCGTTGGAGGAGCGTCACGAGGAGGCCATGGCCGACCGCTCCGTGAGCGTGGCACCGGTTCCGGACGGCATGGGCGAGCTCACGTACATCGGCCCGGCGGTGACGGTGTACGCGATGCATGACCGGGTCACTCAGATGGCGCGCACGATCTACCGCACCAAGGATGAGACCGACGAGCGGACGTTGGATCAGATCCGGGCGGACGTGTTCGCCGAGATCGCCCTCGCCGGCCTCCCCACCGCCGAGCTGATCGACCAGCACGGCGGCGACGCCCTGACGAAGATCACCGCCACCGTTCAGGTCACCGTCCCGTGGCAGTCACTGACCGGCGTCGGCGACGAGTCCGCGTTCCTCGCCGGATACGGACCCATACCCGCCGACGCGGCCCGCCGCCTGGCCGGCGAGGCCGCCAAGTGGACGCGCCTGTTCCAGAACCCGGACACCGGGTGCCTGAAGACCGTCGACACCTACACGCCCACGAAAGCGCAGCGCCGCTTCCTGATCGCCCGGGACGAGCACTGCCGCTTCCCCGGCTGCCGGCAACCGGCGGTCCGCTGCGAGGACGACCACACCATCCCGTACTCGGAAGGTGGCCCCACCGACGTCCGCAACCTCGCCAACCTGTGCCGCGCCCACCACGTGCTGAAACACAACTCGAACTGGGACTTCCGCCACGGCCCGGGCGGGGTGATGGAGGTCATCAGCCCTACCGGCAGGGCCTACAAGCACAAACCCACCCCGGTCGTGAGGTTCGAAGCATCCGCCGAGATCGCCCGCGCCGACTTCGGCGCCGACCCGCCCCCGTTCTGACGGTCCCGCTACGGGAGCGTCGCGGGCTCGGGCATCTCCTCGTCGGAGGCCTCGAGGCTCGTCACCGGATCCGTGATCTCGGCGAGCGCGTCGGCCAGCCGCTGCGCCAGGTAGGCGTGGCCGGCGACCGACGGGTGGTTGCGGCCGTAGTCGCTCGTGTCGATGACCGAGAGGTAGTTCTGCTCGGTGATCCACCCGTCCTGGATCGGCGAGATGTACCACCACTGCCGCTCGGTGGCGAGCTCGGCGAGGTCGCGGTCGATGCGCGCGGTGGCGGGCTCGACCGGAAGCACCTGCGGCGCCGGGCCGAGCACGACGACCGGCGTGCCGGGGTGGATCTCCACGAGGGCGTCCCACGCGGCGGTGACCGCGGCGCGGTACCCGGCCGCGGGCTCCCGGCGGTCGTTGATCGATCCCTGGACGATGATCAGGTCGTACTCGGCGGCCGGGTCGAGCGCCGCGATGCGGGTGCCGAAGTCCGGCCGGTCCAGCCCGGGCCGCAGATAACCGCTGCCGCGGCCGCCGTCGACGGTCGTGGTGCCGTCCAGCAGTTCGGCGAGCACGTATGCGTAGCCGCGGTCGATCGGCGTCGCGGCCGAGCCGTACGTCCAGGAGTCTCCGAACACCAGCACATCCGGGTGCGGCGGGAGGCGGATGGGCGGCGGCGTGAGCACGGCCTGGTCGGACGACGCCTGCTCCACCTCGGCGACGGGGGCGGCCCACGGGCGCAGCGCCCCGGCCGCGAGCGCCGCGAGTACGGCGAGCACCGTCGTCACGGTGAGCGCGACGACGGCAGGGCGGGAGCGGGTCGCGGGCGCCATCACCGATCAGGGTAGGCGATCCATCTGAACAGAAGGAAACGCTCCCGCACGGCGGCGCAACGCGGCCGGGCGCGGGGTCGCCTGGCCGTGTCGCCCGTCGCCTGAGGATCCCCCGGCGGTCGCCTCGCCCGCCGACCAATAGACTTGTCGGGCTATGAACCCGGATGCCCTCGCCGCCGCCCTGCTCGCCGTCATCACGCCGATCGCCGAGCGACGACGCCCGGAGGAGGAGCTGGGGCTCGCGGCCGCGGACATCACGCTCGAGCGCCCCAAGAACCGCGACCACGGCGACTGGGCCACGAGCATCGCGCTCAAGCTCGCCAAGCGCCTCGGCACGAACCCGCGCGAGCTCGCGCAGGAGATCGCCGACGGGCTCGCCGCGGTCGACGGCATCGCGAGCGTCGAGGTCGCCGGCCCCGGCTTCATCAACGTGCGCCTGGACGCCGCAGCAGCGGGCGCGCTCGCCAAGACGATCGTCGACGCGGGCGCCGACTACGGCCGCAACGACTCCCAGGCGGGCAACTCGATCAACCTCGAGTTCGTGAGCGCGAACCCGACCGGTCCGCTCCACATCGGCCACACGCGCTGGGCCGCGCTGGGCGACAGCATCGGCCGCCTGCTGCAGTTCTCGGGCGCCACCCTGGCCCGCGAGTTCTACATCAACGACGCCGGCGCGCAGATCACGCGCTTCGGCGCCTCGGTGCTGGCCGCCATCAAGGGCGAGCCGAAGCCCGAGGACGGCTACGCGGGGGAGTACATCGACGACCTCGCGCGCCGCGTGCTCGAGGGGCGCCCCGACATTCTCGACCTCGACCCCGAGGCCCAGCTCGAGGCGGCGCGCGACGACGCCTACGCGCTGCAGCTCGCCGAGATCAAGGAGTCGCTCGCGCAGTTCAACGTGCACTTCGACGTCTGGTTCTCGGAGCGCATCCTGCACGCCAAGGGCGAGGACGGCGGCCCCAGCCTCGTGGACCAGGCCGTCGAGCGTCTGCGCGCGCAGGGCCACGTGTTCGACGCGGACGACGCCGTGTGGGTGCGCACGACCGACTTCGGCGACGACAAGGACCGCGTCATCCGCCGCTCCAACGGCGAGTACACGTACTTCGCCGCGGACGCCGCGTACTACCTCAACAAGGGCGACCGCGGCTTCGCGCACAAGATCTACCTGCTGGGCGCCGACCACCACGGCTATGTGCACCGCCTGAGGGCCCTCGCGGGCGCGGCGGGCGAGGACCCGGACAAGGACATCGAGATCCTGATCGGCCAGCTGGTGTCGATCAACGGCGCCAAGCTCTCGAAGCGCGCCGGCAACATCATCGAGCTCGACGACCTGCGCGAGTGGCTCGGAACCGACGCGCTGCGCTACTCGCTCGCGCGCTACCCGGCCGACTCGCCCCTGTCGCTCGACCCCGACCTGCTGCGCAAGCGCACGAACGACAACCCCGTGTTCTACGTGCAGTACGCGCATGCGCGCACGCACAACGTCGGACGCAACGCCGCCGACGTGGGCGTGGACCGCTCGGAGTTCGCCCCCGAGCTGCTCACGCACGAGACCGAGGCGGCGCTGCTCGGCGCGCTCCAGGAGTTCCCGCGCATCGTGGCGTTCGCGGCCGAGGTGCGCGAGCCGCACCGCGTCGCGCGCTACCTCGAGGAGCTCGCGGGCCTGTACCACCGCTGGTACGACAACTGCCGCGTGACCCCGCTCGGCGACGCCGAGATCGAGCCCGTGCACCGCACCCGCCTGTGGCTGAACGACGCCACCGGCCAGGTGCTGCGCAACGGCCTCGACCTGCTCGGCGTGAGCGCGCCGGAGCGGATGTAGCCACCGGATGACGGCGAGCGCCCACGCGTCCCTCGCACCCGCGCCCCGCAGGCGCCGGCGTCGCTGGCCGTGGGTGCTGGCGGCGACCCTGGTCCTCCTGGCGGTCGCGGCGGTCGTCGTCGCGGAGGGCGTCGCGCGCTCGATCGTGCCGCAGCGCGTGCGCGAGACCGTCGTGGCTCAGCTCGGGCTGCCCGAGGACCAGCCGCTCGACGTGACCGTCGGCGGCGTGCTGGTGCTGCCGCAGCTGATCGCCGGCCGCCTCGACGAACTGCGGGTCACGGGCGCCGACGTGCCGCTGCCGGGCGAGGCCGCCGCCGGTCTCACGGTCGACGCCGACGTGCGCCTCACCGGCGTCCCGCTGCGCGAGGGCGTTCAGGGTGGGCCCGGCACGGCCGAGCTGCGCCTGGGGGCCGACGACCTGCAGCTGCTGCTCGCGGACGCCCGGCTGCCCGACGCGCTCGCGGATCCCACGGTGACGCTCGCCGAGCCCGACGCCGTGCTGACGAGCGAGGTCTCGATCCTCGGCGCGTCCATCCCGATCGAGCTGTCGCTCGCCCCCGGCGCCGCCGACGGCGACCTCACGCTGGAGCCGACGGGCGCGCGCATCGGGGGAGCGCAGCTCTCCCTCGAGCAGCTGGCGGCGATGGCCGGCACCGAGCTCGGCCCCGTGCCGGTGTGCCTCGCCGACCGCCTGCCGTCGGGCCTCGCGCTCACGGCCGTCGCGGTCGAGGGCGACGCGCTCGTCGCCGACCTCGACGTCGCGGCCGGCATGATGACGGATCCCGCCCTCCTGGAGCCCGGCACCTGCGACTGAGCCGCTGGCTAGCATCGGTCGCGTGCCGATCAGCGATCAGACGACCTGGACCGACGACGACGTGCTCGACGCGGCCGCCCGGTGGAGCTGGGTGCCGGAGGGATCCCGCGTCGCGGAGGGCGAGCTCACGATCATCCAGCGCCCGGCGTGGGTGGGCGGCCACGTCGCCGTGGAGCGCACCCCGCGCGGGCGCGCGGCGGCCCAGCTGGTGGACGACGCCGTGGCGGTCGCCCGCGAGTGGGGCGACGTCGCACTCGAGTGGGCGCTCGCCGACCGCGACGACCCGACCGTGGCCGCCGAGCTCGAGGCCCGGGGCGCGACCGTGATCGAGCGGCTGGACGTGCTGGCGCGCCCGCTCCCCGCGGACCCCGCGCCTTCCGCGCCGGGGGTCTCGGCGCGCCGCGTCGCATCCCGCGAGGACGTGATCGCGATCGGCGCGATCAACGCCGCCGTGTGGGCCAACGCCGTGCCGAGCGAGGAGCGGATCGCGCAGGTGCTCGAGGAGGAGCGGCGCGGCGCCGCCGAGGGCACGGGGTTCCGCGTGCTCGCGACCCTCGACGGCGACGTCGTGTCGACCGGCGGCGTGACGCTCGCGCCGGGACCGCGCGGCACGGTCGCGCGGCTGTGGGGCGCCGCCACGCTCGAGGGCGCTCGCGGCCGGGGCGCGTACCGGGCCGTGCTGGCCGAGCGCCTGCGACTGTCCGCCGAGCACGGCGCGACGCTCGCGCTCGTCAAGGGCAGGATCGCGACGTCCGCGCCCATCCTGGCCCGCGCCGGGTTCCGCCGCGTGGGCGGCGAGCGGCGCTTCCGGCTGGCGCTCTGATCGATCGCTCGCCGCGCATTTCGCCCAGTCGCGGCGAAGGGATCTGCACATCCGAAGCCGTGCGGATGCCGGATCGCCTTCCGATCTGCTGATCCCCTCGGATGCGCCGGCCGGGTCGGCCGCGGGCGGCGCCCATCCCCGTCGGGAGGCGCGGTGCAGGTGTCATAGACTCAGTGGTCACCGGCGGCGCGTGAGCGTACCGTGCCGCGGCATCCACCGAACGCCCCACCCGATTGAGAAAGTCGTGCCCGACGACGCAGCCGCAGCTGTTGTGAGCGGAGCCCTCGCGCCCGAGTGGCTCGCCCTGCCCGACGACCCCAACGACCTCGCGCCGGGCGTGTGGCCCGCCTCCGCGCACCGCGACGCGGACGGCGCCCTCGTGATCGCCGGCATCCCCGCTCCCGAGCTCGTCCGGACCTTCGGCACCCCCGTGCTGGTGCTGGATGAGGACGAGGCGCGCGACCGCGCCCGTCGCACGCTGCGCGCCTTCGGCGACGCCGCCGCCCGCCACGGCGGCCGGGCCCGCGTGTACTACGCGGGCAAGGCGTTCCTGTCGACCGAGGTCGCGCGCTGGATGATCGACGCCGGCCTGAACGTCGACGTGTGCTCGGCCGGCGAGCTGGCCGTCGCGCTCGCGGCGGGCGTCCCGGCCTCGCGCATCGGCTTCCACGGCAACAACAAGCGCGTGTTCGAGCTCGAGCGCGCGGTCGAGGTCGGGGTCGGCACGATCATCGTCGACTCGGACATCGAGATCGAGCGCCTCGCGGCGATCACCGAGCGCCTCGACCGCCGCCAGACCGTGCTGGTGCGCGTCAACAGCGGGGTGCACGCCGAGACCCACCACTTCCTCGCGACCGCGCACGAGGACCAGAAGTTCGGGTTCACGCTCGAGGCCGCCGAGCGCGCGGTCGAGCGCATCCACGAGCTCGAGCTGGTCGACTTCGCCGGCCTGCACTGCCACATCGGCTCGCAGATCTTCGGCACCGCGGGCTTCCGCGAGTCGGCCTCGCGCGTGCTCGAGCTGCACGCGCGCCTGCTGGAGCAGGAGCGGTTCACGGCCACGGGCGCGGACGGCTCGGTCGAGCCCGTCCTCAACCTGGGCGGCGGCTTCGGCATCGCCTACACGCGCGCCGACACCCCCACGCCGATCGCGGAGCTCGCGGACGGCATCGTCGACGCGGTCGCCGACGAGTGCGCCGTGCGGGGCATCCCGCTGCCCGTGCTCGCGTTCGAGCCCGGCCGGTCGATCATCGGCACCCCCGGCGTCACGCTGTACGAGGTCGGCACGACCAAGTCCGTCCAGGTCGACACCGGATCGACCGTGGCCGAGCGCCGCTACGTGAGCGTGGACGGCGGCATGAGCGACAACGCGCGCCCCGCGCTGTACGGCGCCCAGTACTCGGCGCGCCTCGCGTCGCGCGAGGGCGTCGAGGGCCCCGTGCTCAGCCGCGTCGTGGGCCTGCACTGCGAGTCGGGCGACGTCGTCGTCGACCACGAGTACCTGCCGGGCGACGTCACGCCCGGCGACCTGCTGGCCGTGCCCGCGACCGGCGCGTACTGCGCCCCGCTCGCCAGCAACTACAACCACGTGCCCCGCCCGCCCGTCGTGGCGGTCACCGGCGGCACGGCGCGGATCATCGTGCGCGGGGAGCGGATCGAGGATCTGCTCGCCCGCGATGCGGGAATCGACACGGGATCCGCCGTCGCAGAGGGAGAAGAATGATCGATCACCGTCGCCTCCGTGTGGCCCTGCTCGGGGCCGGTTCCGTCGGATCCCAGGTCGCGCACCTGCTGCTCACCCACGCCGAGGAGCTCGCCGAGCGCTCCGGCGCCGAGCTCGAGCTCGCCGGCATCGCCGTGCGCGACGTCGACGCGCCGCGCGACGTGGACCTGCCGCGCGAGCTGCTGACCACCGACGCGGAGAGCCTCATCGTGGGCTCGGACATCGTGATCGAGCTGATGGGCGGCATCGAGCCGGCCCGCACCCACATCCTCGCCGCGCTGAACTCCGGCGCCGACGTCGTGACGGGCAACAAGGCGCTGCTCGCCACGCACGGCGCCGAGATCTTCGACGCCGCCGACCAGGTCGGCGCCTCGGTGTCGTACGAGGCGGCCGTCGCGGGCGCCATCCCGATCATCCGCCCGCTCAAGGACTCGCTCGCCGGCGACCGCATCAAGCGCATCTTCGGCATCGTCAACGGCAGCACCAACTTCATCCTCGACAAGATGGACCGCGAGGGGCTGAGCGCCGACGAGGCCCAGCGCATCGCGACCGAGCTCGGCTACCTCGAGGCCGACCCCACGCTGGACCTCGAGGGCTACGACGCCGCGCAGAAGGCCGCGATCCTCGCGAGCCTGGCGTTCCACACGCACGTCTCGATCGACGACGTGCACCGCGAGGGCATCGAGAGCATCACGGCGGACATGATCGAGGGCGCGCGCCGCGCGGGCTTCGTGATCAAGCTGCTCGCGGTGTGCGAGAGGCTCGCGGCCGACGGCGGCGCCGAGGGCGCCGACCCGGCCGACGCGGACGGCGAGTCCATCTCGGTGCGCGTGTACCCGGCGCTCATCAGCCGCGACCACCCGCTGGCCAGCGTGCACGGCGGCAACAACGCCGTGTTCGTCGAGGCCGCCGCGGCGGGCGACCTGATGTTCTACGGCGCGGGCGCGGGCGGCCTGCAGACGGCCTCGGCCGTCATGGGCGACGTCGTGTCGGCCGCGCGCCGCCACATCGCGGGCGGCGTCGGCGTCGGCGAGTCGCCGCGCCAGAACCTGCCCACCGCGCCCATCGGCCGCATCATGACCCGCTACCAGGTCACGCTCGAGGTGGACGACGAGCCCGGCGTGCTGGCCCGCATCGCCGGCATCCTGAGCGAGGGCGGCGTCTCGGTCGCGACCGTCGAGCAGACCCCGTCGACCGATGCCGAGGGCCGCGCCCACATCGTGATCGGCACCCACCGGGCCCGCGAGCAGGCGCTGAGCGACACGGTCGCCCGCCTGCAGGCGAGCGATGTCGTCGAACGCGTGGTGTCGGTGCTGCGCGTCGAAGGGGAGTGACGGTGCCGCCCGCGGGCGCGCGCACGGTGCACGTGCGCGTCCCCGCGACCAGCGCCAACCTCGGCCCCGGCTTCGACACGCTCGGCCTGGCTCTCAGCGTCTACGACGAGCTCGAGGTCACGGCCCTGCCGCCGGGCGAGCTCGAGATCGAGGTCACCGGCCCGGGCTCGGACGAGATCCCGCGCGACGACTCGCACCTGATCGTCCGCACGATCCGCTACTGCTACGAGTCGGTCGGGCGGACCGCGCCGGGCCTGCGCCTCGTCGCGCGCAACGGCATCCCGCACGGCAAGGGAATGGGCTCGTCGGGGGCGGCCGTCACCGCGGGCGTGCTCGCCGCCAAGGGCCTGCTCGAGGGCGAGGCCGTGCTGACCGAGAACGACCTGCTGCGCCTGGCGACCGAGCTCGAGGGGCACCCCGACAACGTGGCGCCCGCCCTGTTCGGCGGCCTCACGATCGCGTGGACCGAGAACGGCGTGCCGCAGCACAAGAAGCTGCTCGTGCACCGGGGCGTCGCGCCGGTCGTCTTCGTGCCGGACCACACCATGTCGACCTCCAAGGCGCGCAGCGTGCTGGCGACCGAGGTGTCGCGCGAGGACGCGGTGTTCAACGTGTCGCGCTCCGCGCTGCTGATCGCGGCCCTGACGCAGAGCCCGGATCTGCTCCTGTCGGCCACCGAGGACAAGCTCCACCAGGAGAAGCGCGCGCAGGCGATGCCCGAGACGTTCGCGCTCGTCAGCGCCCTGCGCGAGCGCGGCTTCGCGGCCGTGGTGTCCGGCGCGGGCCCCAGCGTGCTGGTGCTCGCGGACGGCCCCGGCCGCCGCCTCGAGGCCGCCGCGGTGGTCGAGGAGGTCGCGGGCGGATCGTGGCAGCCGCTCATGCTGGCCGTCGACTTCAAGGGCGGCACCGTGTCGCCCGCGGCGGAGTGACGCCGTCGCCGGATGTGAGGATGGAGACCCACCCGTGACTTCCCCCGAGCCGAGGAGTGCCGTGCAGTACATCTCCACCCGCGGCGGCGGCGAGCCGCTGTCCTTCGGCGAGGTGCTCCTCGAGGGCCTCGCGCGCGACGGCGGGCTCGCGGTCCCCGCGCAGATGCCGCGCGTCGACGGCGAGACGCTGGACCGCTGGCGCGCGCTCACCTACCCGCAGCTCGCGACCGAGGTGCTGGCGCTCTTCGCGACCGACATCCCGCGCGACGACCTCGCGCGGATGACCGCCGCGGCGTACGCGTCGTTCCCGGCGGAGGTCGTGCCGCTGCGCCCGATCGGCGACGGGCTCACGCTCGTCGGCCTCTCGGAGGGGCCCACGCTCGCGTTCAAGGACATGGCCATGCAGTTCCTGGGCCAGGTCCTCGAGTACGCGCTCGAGCGCAACGGCTCGGTGCTCAACGTGCTGGGCGCCACGTCGGGCGACACGGGCTCGGCCGCCGAGCACGCGCTGCGCGGCAAGGAGCGCATCGCGGTCTTCATGCTGTCGCCGCAGGGCCGGATGAGCGCGTTCCAGCGGGCGCAGATGTTCTCGCTGGACGACGCGAACATCCACAACATCGCGATCGACGGCGTGTTCGACGACTGCCAGAACCTGGTCAAGCAGCTCGCGGGGGACATCGAGTTCAAGCGCGCGCAGAACCTCGGCGCGGTCAACTCGATCAACCTCGCGCGCATCACGGCGCAGGTCGTCTACTACTTCTGGGCGTGGCTGCGCGCGACCGACGCCGGGGGCCCCGCCGAGGTGTCGTTCACGGTGCCGTCCGGCAACTTCGGCAACATCCTGTCGGGCCTGTACGCGAAGCTGATGGGCCTGCCGATCCGCCGCCTCGTGCTCGCGACCAACGAGAACAACGTGCTCGACGAGTTCTTCCGCACGGGCGTGTACCGCCCCCGGAGCGCGGCCGAGACCCTGGCCACGTCGAGCCCGTCGATGGACATCTCGAAGGCCTCGAACCTCGAGCGCTTCATCTTCGAGCTGTTCGGCCGCGACGCCCAGCTCGTGGTGCAGGCCTGGAACGAGCTCGACGAGCAGGGCTTCTTCGACGCCTCGGCCGACCAGCCGCGCTTCGCCGAGGAGTTCGGTCTCGTGAGCGGCACGTCGACGCACGCGGACCGGATCGACACGATCCGCTCGGTGCACGCGAGCGCGGGCGAGATCATCGACCCGCACACGGCCGACGGCGTGAAGGTCGCGCGCGAGCACGTCGAGCCCGGCGTGCCGATGCTCGTGCTCGAGACCGCGAAGCCGCAGAAGTTCGCCGAGACGATCCGCGAGGCGCTCGGCGTCGAGCTCGAGTACTCGGACGAGCTGCGCGCCATGCTGGACGCCCCTCAGCACGTGACCGAGATGGCCGACGACGCGCAGGCCCTGCGCGCGTTCATCGAGGCCGCCGCCCTGAAGGGGTGATACAGTGAACGACATCACGGCGGGTGCCGCTCGGCACACTTCTTGACCGTCGTTTCGCAATCTGCGAAGCCCCGCACAGGTCCCCGAACAGCTCCCTGAGTCCGCTCACCGAGCGCCTGGGCGACCGGCGCGTGTCGTGGCGCGTGCCGCGATTCATCCCGTACGTGCGATCGGGCATCATCCCCACGTTCCATACAGAGGAGTACTCGTGGAGTCCATCTCCGAGACCCAGACGGATGCCGCCGCCGTGAGCGACGAGCAGGCAGCCGAGACCACCTCGCCCGCGGGCGAGACCACGCACGACGCCGGTCAGGACGCGTCGCAGGACGCCGTCCAGGACGCCGCAGTCGAGGCGCCGGCCGAGGACGCCGCGGAGGAGGAGCCGACGGAGGCTCCCGCCGAGGACGCCCCCGCCGAGGAGCCCGCGGCCGAGGAGCCGGCCGCCGAGGAGCCGATCGTGCCCGTGAAGGCCGCGCCGCGCAAGCGCGCGCCCCGCCGCGCCAAGTCGACCGACGTCGCGCCCGCCGAGCCCGAGGCGCCCGCCGCCGACGCGACCGAGGCCCCGGCCGAGGAGGCGCCGGCCGAGAAGCCCAAGCGCGCGCCCCGCAAGCGCACCCCCAAGGCCGCGCCGGCCGAGCCCGCCGCCGAGAGCGCGCCGGCCGAGCCGGCCGAGGCGTCCGCCCCGCAGGCCGAGACCGCGGCTCCCGCCGAGGGCGCCGAGCAGGCGCCCGAGGGCGGCGACCAGGCCGCCGCGCAGGACGCGGGTCAGCACGCCGGCGGCCAGGAGAACGCGGGCCAGGAGAACGCGGGCCAGGAGGGCACGGGCCAGGAGGGCACCGGCCGCCGCAGCCGCAGCCGGAGCCGCAGCCGCAACCGCAACAAGGGCGACCGCACCGAGGGCGCCCAGGACGGCCAGAACGGCCAGAGCCAGGGCGGCCAGAACGCGCGCGGCCCGCAGCCGCAGGCGCAGGACGCCGACGACGACGCCCAGGGCGGTCGCGGCGGACGCAGCGCGCGCAGCAAGCGCCGCGGCGGCGGCCAGCCGGCCGACGAGTTCGAGACCGAGATCACCGAGGACGACGTCCTGATCCCGATCGCGGGCATCCTGGACGTGCTCGACAACTACGCGTTCGTGCGCACGACGGGCTACCTCCCCGGCCAGCAGGACGTCTACGTCTCGCTGGGCCAGGTCAAGAAGTACAACCTGCGCAAGGGCGACGCCGTCGTCGGCGCCATCAAGCAGCCCCGCGAGGGCGAGCAGCAGGGCCGCCAGAAGTACAACGCGCTCGTCAAGGTCGACTCGGTCAACGGCCTGTCGGTCGAGGACGCCGCGAACCGCGTGGAGTTCTCGAAGCTCACGCCGCTGTACCCGCAGGAGCGCCTGCGTCTCGAGACCGCGCACGAGAAGCTGACGCAGCGGATCATCGACCTGGTCGCCCCGATCGGCAAGGGTCAGCGCGGCCTGATCGTCGCGCCCCCGAAGGCCGGCAAGACCATCGTGCTGCAGCAGATCGCCAACGCGATCGCGCAGAACAACCCGGAGGCCCACCTGATGGTCGTGCTCGTGGACGAGCGCCCCGAGGAGGTCACGGACATGCAGCGCACGGTCAAGGGCGAGGTCATCGCCTCGACCTTCGACCGCCCGGCCGAGGACCACACCACGGTCGCCGAGCTCGCGATCGAGCGCGCCAAGCGCCTGGTCGAGCTCGGCCGCGACGTGGTCGTGCTGCTCGACTCGATCACGCGCCTGGGCCGCGCCTACAACGTGTCGGCCCCGACCTCGGGCCGCGTGCTCTCGGGCGGCGTGGACGCGTCGGCGCTGTACCCGCCCAAGCGCTTCTTCGGCGCCGCGCGCAACATCGAGAACGGCGGCTCGCTGACCATCCTGGCGACCGCGCTGGTCGAGACCGGATCCAAGATGGACGAGGTCATCTTCGAGGAGTTCAAGGGCACCGGCAACATGGAGCTGCGCCTGTCGCGCCAGCTCGCCGACAAGCGCATCTTCCCGGCGGTCGACATCAACGCGTCGTCCACGCGCCGCGAGGAGATGCTGCTGAGCCCCGACGAGGTCAAGATCACCTGGAAGCTGCGCCGCGCCCTCGCGGGTCTGTCGCCGGAGCAGGCGCTCGCGACCATCCTCGACAAGCTCAAGGAGACGCAGTCGAACGTGGAGTTCCTCGTGCAGATGCAGAAGAACATCCCCGCGGCCGGCGGACGCTCCTCGGGCCACGAGAACGACATCCGCTGACCGGATGTTCGAGTCCGTCGATGCGCTGATCGACGAGCACCGGCGGGTGCAGGAGGAGCTCTCCGACCCCGCCGTGCACGCCGACTCCGCGCGCGCCAAGCGGGTCAACCGGCGCTACGCCGAGCTGAGCCGCATCGTCGCCGCGCACGAGGCGTGGACCGCCGCGGGGGACGACCTCGCGGCGGCCCGCGAGCTCGCGCGCGAAGACGAGGCGTTCGCCGCCGAGGTCCCCGCGCTCGAGGAGAAGCTGGCCCAGGCGCAGGAGCGCCTGCGTCGCCTGCTGATCCCGCGCGACCCGGACGACGCCCGCGACGTGATCATGGAGATCAAGGCGGGTGAGGGCGGCGCGGAGTCGGCGCTCTTCGCCGCCGACCTCCTGCGCATGTACATGCAGTACGCCGCGTCGAAGGGCTGGAAGACCGAGCTGCTCGAGCGCAACGAGTCGGACCTGGGCGGCTACAAGGACGTCCAGATCGCGATCAAGGGCTCGTCGTCCGACCCCGCGCAGGGGGTCTGGGCGCACCTGAAGTACGAGGGCGGCGTGCACCGCGTGCAGCGCGTGCCCGCGACCGAGTCGCAGGGGCGCATCCACACGTCGACGACCGGCGTGCTGGTGTTCCCCGAGGTGGACGAGCCCGAGGAGATCCACATCGACCCCAACGACCTGAAGATCGACGTCTTCCGGTCGTCGGGCCCGGGCGGGCAGTCGGTCAACACGACCGACTCGGCCGTGCGGATCACGCACGTGCCCACGGGCATCGTGGTGTCGATGCAGAACGAGAAGTCGCAGCTGCAGAATCGCGAGGCCGCGCTGCGCGTGCTCCGCGCGCGCCTGCTGGCGCGGCAGCAGGAGGAGCTGGACGCCGCCGCGGCGGATGCGCGCAAGTCGCAGATCCGCGGCATGGACCGCTCGGAGCGCATCCGCACCTACAACTTCCCCGAGAACCGCATCGCGGACCACCGGACCGGCTACAAGGCGTACAACCTCGACCAGGTGATGGACGGCGCGCTCGAGCCCGTCGTCCAGTCGTGCATCGAGGCGGACGAGGCCGAGCGCCTCGCCGCGCTCGGCGACGGCGCCTGATCCCGAGGTATCAGCGCGCCCCGATCCGGCTCATAGCGGGTGACGTCCGCCGCCGGCGGGCGCTGACCGGACGGGGAACCCATCGTGCTGCACGCCATGGCCGGAGGAGCGGCGATCGCCCTGCTGCTCGCGCCAGGGGCGAGCGCGGGCGTCGACGACGACCTGTACGCGCCCTACCAGCCTCCTCCGCGCACCGAGCCCTCGCTCAACGCGAGCGCGTTCGCCGAGTGCGTGGACGATGCGCCCTGGATCACCTACGACGTCACGCTGATCGAACCCGACGGGCTGAGCGCCTCGCGTGACGCGTCGCTCGTGTTCACGAAGGGCGGCGAGCGCTTCGAGCTGCCGCTCGGCACGCTCGGGCCGGACGACCGGCTCGCCGGGCGCGTGCTGTGGCCGGCCGCCGCGGTCGGACCCGACGGCGCGGGATCGGCCTGGCCCGGATGGCTGCTCGAGGACGGCGTGTGGCGCGACGTCGGCGAGGCCAACCTCGGGTGGACGCGGTCGGGCGCCGTGATCACGCTCGAGGTGAACCCCGCGGCGGTCGTGGCCGCCTCGTATCCGCCGTCGACGCCCGGGTGCGTGCTGGGGCCGCGCCCCGAGGCCGCGCCGCCGACGCCCGCGCCGGCCGCAGCGCCGGGCGGCGGGCTCGCCGCCACCGGCGCCGAGTTCGCCACCCCGCTGGGGGTCGGCGCCGCCATGCTCGTCGGAGGCGTCCTCGCGTGGATGCGCGCGAGCCGTCGGCCGCGGCGCTGACCGACGCGGCCGGGCGCCGCCGGCGTCGCCGCCGCGTGGCCGTCCGCGTCGCGATCTGGAGCGGCGCGCTGCTCGCCGCGGCGATCGTGCTGCTGGGCGTCCGCGCGCTCCTCGCGTACGGCGAGGCGAGCGCGCTGCTGCGCACGGCCGAGCGGCTCGAGGCCGCTGTCGCCGCCGAGCCCCTCGACCACGCCGCGGTGGCGGCCGAGGCCGACGAGCTCGCGGCCCACGCCGCCGCGCTCGCGGCGCACAC
Source organism: Microbacterium sp. MEC084 (assembly GCF_004514465.2). Classification (NCBI taxonomy): domain Bacteria; kingdom Bacillati; phylum Actinomycetota; class Actinomycetes; order Micrococcales; family Microbacteriaceae; genus Microbacterium; species Microbacterium sp. MEC084. The sequence goes on from NZ_MYFP02000003.1 coordinate 114,847, forward strand.
GGCCGACCCCGTGTGGCGCGCCGCGGAGCTCGCGCCGTTCGCGGGCCCCACGCTGAGCGCCGTGCGCGTCGCGGCCCGCGCGCTGGACGAGGTCGCCGCACGCGGCGTGCGACCGGGCGCCGACGCGGCCGCGGGGTTCGCCGAGGCGCTGCGCCTCGACGGCGAGCGGATCGACGTGGGCGCGACCCGCGCGCTGGCCGACGTCGCCGCCGAGGCGCGCCGGGCGGTGGACGAGGCGCGCCGCGAGCTGGCCGAGGTCGACACCCCCGCGGTGCTGGAGCCCGTGCGGCGGATGCTGGCGCGGGTCGACGGCGCGCTCGAGCGCGCCCAGCCGCTGCTCGCGGCGCTGGAGCCGGTCTCGGCGCTCGCGGCCTCGATGATCGGCTCCGCCGAGCCGCGCCTGATCCTCGTGATCGTGCAGAACAACGCCGAGCTGCGCGCCGGCGGCGGGATCACCGGCACGTTCCTCGCCCTCGAGGCGCACGAGGGCTCGCTCGAGCTGGTGGGGAACAGCGACAGCTCCGCGTTCGCGGTCGCGGACGAACCCGTCGTGCCGCTCGGCGACGCGCCGGGCGGGCGCACGACCGGGCGGTTCGTGCAGAACCTCACGATGACGCCCGACTTCACCCTGTCGGCGCGACTGGCCGCGGAATGGTGGCGGCTCGAGAAGGGCGAGCGGCCCGACGCGGTCGTCTCGATCGACCCCGTCGTGCTGCAGGCCCTGCTCGAGGTGATCGGCCCGTTCGAGCTCGCGGGGGAGCGCATCGACGCGGACGGCATCCTCGACGCGCTGCTGCGGCGCCCGTATCTGACCCTGTCGCAGGACGAGCAGACCGGGTACTTCCGCGACGTCGTGGCCGCCTCGACCGAGGCCGTGCTCGCCGCGAGGTCCCAGCTGCCGCGCTTCGCCGCCGTGCTCGGGCCGCTCGCGCAGGAGGGCCGGATCTCGGCCTGGAGCGCCGATCCCGACGAGCAGCGGCTCATCGCCGCCACCCCGGCGGCCGGGATGCTCGCCCGCCTGGACCAGGCGGACGGGCGGGGCGGGCAGGGCTTCGGCGTGCTGCTCGACAACCTCTCCGGCAGCAAGCTCGACGCCTATCTGGAGGCGTCGTTCTCGGCGCGGGCGTCCTGCCGGCCGGACGGCCGCGCCGCCGTGACCCTGGCGGCCACGATCCGCAGCGCGGTGCCCGCCGAGGTCGACTTCCCGTTCACGGCGGCGCCCGGGTTCAGCGGGTTCGCGCGCGACGAGCTCGGGCTGCGGGTCACGGCGATCGCCCCGGAGGGGGCCGCGGTCGAGGGCGTGTGGCGCGACGGCGCGGCAGTGCACTCCGACGCCGGGACCGCGCACGGCAGGCCCGCGGTCGGCACGCGCGTCGCGGTGCCGCCGGGAGAGACCACCACGATCGAGTTCCGCGTCGTCGCGGCCGAGCCGGGCGGGGCGGTGCCGGTGCTGATCCACACGCCGCTGGCGGGCGACGCGCCGGTCGAGGTCGAGCCCGCCGAGTGCGGGGGAGAGGGGGCGCCGTGAGCGTCGACCATGTGCTGCTGACCCGGTTCAACCTCCCCTCCGTGGGGCCCGAGAGCGTCATCCGCGCGCAGGACGGCTGGCTGCGCGACCGCGTCGGGCTGTTCCTGCGGTACACCGTGCCGAGCGTGGCGGCGCAGACGGCCCGCGTGTCCTGGATCGTGTACCTCGACCCCGCGAGCCCCGCCTGGCTCGTCGACCGGCTGTCGCCGCTCGCGGACGCCGGCGCCTTCGTGCCGGTGTACCGCGAGAGCGTCACCGCGGCGCAGCTCGCGGACGACGCCCGGGCGGTCACGGGCGCGCGCGGCGACGTCCTGCTCACCACGAATCTCGACAACGACGACGGCCTCGCGATCGACTTCGCCGCGCGCCTGCAGGCGCTCGCCGTCCCGGGAGAGCGCCGCGCCCTGTACCTGGCGGACGGCCTCATCCGCCGGGGCGACCGCGTGTACCTGCGCCGCGACCGCCACAACGCCTTCGCGTCGGTCGCCGAGCCCTGGGACGCGCCCGCGACGGCCTGGTGCGACTGGCACACGCTGCTGCACCGCCGCATGCCCGCCGTGTCGGCCGGCGGACCGCCGGCATGGCTCCAGGTCGTCCACGGGCGCAACGTGAGCAACCGCGTCCGGGGACGCCTGACCGACGCGGCCCGGCACCGCGACCGCTTCCCCGGCGTGCTCGACGACGTGCCGGCGACGCCCCGATCGGCCGTCGCCCTCGACGGCTGGGTGCGGCGACCGCTCCGCGAGTCCCGCGAGGGGATGCGCCTCGCCGCCAAGCGCGCGATACTGGCGGTCGGCGGCAAGCGGGGCCTGGACGCGGTCAAGACCGGCCTGCAGAGGATCCGCGCCCATGATCCGGCGCCCGGCCCCGGTGGGCAGAAGTCCCCACCGGTGTGAGTGCCGGCGTCGGTATCATCCCGGTCCTTGCGGCATCCTCCATTCCGTGAACACAATGACCGGGTGGAGGACGAACCTTTGCGTGCCATGCCCGAGGGGCGGCACGCCCCGCGGCCCGAGGAGGCGGCGCCCGGCGCACGCGCTCCCGGCCAGGGCGAGGACGAGTCGTCCGCGGCCGGAGAGCCTCCCCGCTGGCAGCAGGCCGCCGAGCTGTTCGGCCGGTGGCGCGCCGGCGAGACCCGGGCGATGGACGACCTGGTGCGGCTCATGACCCCGACGCTGTGGCACATGGCGCGCGCCTACGGGCTCAGCCCGTCGGCGGCGGAGGACGTCGTGCAGACCACGTGGCTCACGTTCGTGCGCAAGCACGACTCGGTGCTCGATCCCACGGCCGTGTCCGCGTGGCTCACGGTCACCGCGCGGCGGGAGGCGTGGCGCACGTCGCGCGTCGACTCGCGCTCGAACGCCATGGAGGACGAGCGGCTCGAGCCGCGCCTCCCGACGCACCGGTCGGCCGAGGACGAGGCCGTCGAGGCCGTCGCCTCCGAGGGCCTGTGGCACGCCGTCGAGCAGCTGGACGAGCGATGCCGCCGCCTGCTGCGGATCGTCGCGTTCGACGACCGCCCGGACTACCGCCGCATCGCCGCCGATCTGCGCATGCCGATCGGCAGCATCGGACCGACGCGGGGCCGCTGCCTGGCGAAGCTCCGCGCGCTCATCGTCGGACACGGCGAGGAAGCGGGGGCATGATGGTGCGTGTGGAGGGGATGAACGCATACGACGAGGAGCGCGACGCCGCGCTGCTGGCCTCGCTGCGAGACGTGTGGGAGGAGCGCGACGCGCCGCCGTCCGACCTGACCGAGCGGATGATCGCCTCGGTCGCGGTCGACGACGTGTCCCGCGAGTACGCGCTGCTGACGCCCGTGACGGCGCTCGAGGGCGCCGTGCGGAGCGAGCAGTCGCGCCTGACGCTGCAGTTCAGCGACGACGCGACCAGCGTGCTGCTGCACGTGTCGGCGACCGAGAGCGGCGGGCGCCGGGTGGACGGCTGGTCCGATCCGCCCGTGCTGGCCGCACGGCTCGCGCAGGACGCGCACGAGTGGGCGGCGGACCTCGGCGACGAGGGGCGCTTCGCCTTCGCGGAGGTCCCGGCCGGGCTGTCCACGGTGAGACTGATCGTCCGGATGGACGGAGAGCTGAGGGAGTTCATCACGCCGCAGTTCGAGGTGTGAGCCGGCCTCCCTCTGCACGGCGGCGCCCCCGCGCCGACGTGAGGGTGGAGTGCGGCGCGGCCGCGGAAGGATGACCCATGGCCGAGGAGACGCCCAAGGAGTGGACCTGGCGGGATCGCGCGGCGGGATCGCTGCTGCCGGGCCGCGTCCTGGACCCGGACACCGAGCCCGCCCCCGGCGTGCAGGCGTTCCCCACGGTCTATGTGCCCGATCGGCTGCTCGTGGCGAGCTCCGGCGGCGAGCGCTCGGGACACCTGCGCGCGCTCGAGGCCGCCGCGGAGAGCCTGGGGCTCGCGCTCGAGGCCGAGTCGCTGCGCGGCGAGCGGCTGGAGGGACTCCAGGACGAGCCGCAGCCGCTGCTGCCCGACGTGCCCGGCGTGACGCGGCTGCTGCTGCGGGCGCGCGAGGACGGCCGCGGCGAGCCGGGACCCGCGCCGGACGCGTGGCGGCTGCTGCAGCGCGCCCGGCGGCTCGCGGACTCCACGCTCACGGGCGTCGGTCTCGACCATCTGCTCACGATCGACCCGGTGGGCGTGAACCCGTTCACGAAGACCAACCCGTTCACGAAGACCAACCCGTTCACGAAGACCAACCCCTTCACGAAGACCAACCCCTTTGGCGCGGGCGAGTACGCCGAGCCGGGCTGGGGCGGCCGGCAGCCGGTCGCGCACCTCGGCGCCGGTCCCGTGCGGGGCGTCCTGCCGAAGGGGCGGCGCCGCCCGGTGGTCGCGATCCTCGACACCGGCTGCGGCGAGCACACCTGGCTGCCCGACGACATCGTGACGCGGCGTCCCGAGCTCGACGGCCGTCCGATCGGCCTCACGGACGACGCGGACCCGGAGCGCTTCGGCGATCTGTACGGCCAGCTCGACGGCGAGATCGATCCGGTCGCGGGCCACGGCACGTTCATCGCGGGCGTCGTGCGCCAGGTCGCGCCGGAGGCCGACATCGTCTCGGTGCGCCTCGCGAACGCGCTCGGCGTCGTGGACGAGAGCACGCTGATCACGACCCTCGCGGACGTGGTCGAGCTGGCCCGGCGGCACGACGCCGGCGAGGAGGGCGGGCGCCCGATCGACGTGATCAGCCTGTCGCTCGGGTACTACCACGAGACGCCGGAGGACGGCCTGTTCTCGCGCACGGTGTACGACGTGCTGCGCGTCGCGCGCGGACTCGGCTGCGCCGTGGTCTGCTCGGCGGGCAACGACGCGATCGACCGGCCCGCGTTCCCGGCGTCGCTGTGGCCGTGGTCGGGATCCGACAACGGGATCGCGCCCGACGACCTGGCCGAGCACGTCTCGGTGGGCGCGCTGAATCCGGGAGGGACGTCGGTCGCGCTGTTCTCGAACGTCGGACCGTGGGTGCGCGCCTACGCGCCCGGCGCGGCCGTGGTCAGCGCCATCCCGGCCTTCGAGGGCGGGCGACAGGCCGCGACGCGCTCGGACGAGTACGGCCGCCGCCGCGAGACGATCGCGGCGGAGGGGTTCCGCGGCGGCTTCGCGGTGTGGAGCGGCACGTCGTTCGCCGCGCCGTACGTGGCGGGCGCGATCGCCGCCGCGCTGGCGGCGGGCGAGTTCAGGCCTGCGTCGACGACGCCGGACCGCATCGAGCGGTCGCGGCGTGCCACGCGTGCGGCGCTCGACGAGATCGGTGCGGGCGACGGCTCCCGCGTGTGAGGGCGAGCACCGGCTCATGAGCGCAGACGTGGGCGTTGGTCCGGGTGAACGGCATCGGGGGGAATGCCCTTCTGTGTGTCGGGGGTGGGGTGGACACTGACCATGAGGGCACGAACAGTGTTCTCGCACATGGTGCACCCGCGCGACGCCGAATGGAAGGGGAAGCGCGGGGGAGGAGGAGCGGATGCGCCTGTCGGCGGATGAGCTCCACGCCCGCGGCGTGCGACTCGGCAATCAGGGCCGGATGGCGGCGGCGCGCCGCGCGCTCCACGATGCGGCCGAGCGCGCGTCGTCCCCCGAGCAGCGTGCGCGGATCACGGGCACGCTCGCGTACATCCTGACCCGCACGGGGCACCCGGACGAGGCCGAGCGCATCTGCCGCGAGGCGCTCGGCGCCGGGGGAGAGCGCCGCAGGCTCGCCCCCGACACGGCGGCGGTGCTGCAGGGCCAGCTGGGGGCCCTCGCGGTCGAGCGGGGCGACTTCGAGGAGGCGCTCGCGTGGCTCGACCAGGCGATCCACGCCGAGCGGGATCCGCTGCGCCTGGGCAACATGCTGACCAACCGCAGCGTGGCCCTCATGCGCCTCGGGCGGCTGTCGGAGGCGCGCGTCGACCTCGACGCCGCCGCGGCGCGCTTCAGCGACGCGGACCACGAGCACGACCGCGCGCTGACCGTCCACAACGCCGGCTACGTGGCGCTGCTCGAGGGCGACCTCGTCACGGCGCTCGAGAAGATGGCGGAGGCGCGGCCGATCGCGGCATCCTCTCCCGTGAACGCCGCGATCTGCGATCTCGACCGCGCCCAGGTGCTGCGCGACGCCGGGCAGGTGTTCGAGGCCGAGGACACGCTCGCCGAGGTCGCCCGCTCGTTCGGCGCGGCCCGGATGCCGCAGTCACGCGCGGAGGCCGAGTTCCACCTCGCGCGGTCCCTGCTCACGCACGACCGGAACCGGGCCGCGACCGTGGCGGCAGCGGCGGCCCGGCGCTTCCGGGCGCTGGGCAGCGCGGCGTGGGCCGCGCGCGCCGAGGGCGTGCGGCTGCGAGCGCTGCGGGAGCTGGGCGCCGCCGCAGGGCGCCGCGCCCCCACCGCGGCCCAGATCGAGCGCGCCGCGGTCGACCTGGAGCGCGCGGGCTTCCCCGACGAGGCCGCGTCCCTGCGCCTGACCGACGGGATCGCGCGGGCCCGGGCGGGCGAGCCGACCGGCCCGGCGCCGCGGCTGCGGGCGCGCGACCCGCTCCCGGTGCGGCTGCTCGTGCACGAGGCGCGCGCCGTGCGCGCTGCCGCGCGGGGGCGGCTCGGCGACGCGCGGCGGCACGCGGCCGCGGGGCTCGAGAGCCTGTCGCAGTGGCAGGCGACGTTCGGCGCGCTCGAGGTGGCCTCCTCCGTGGCGATGCACGGCAGCGGGCTCATCTTCGAGGGCATCGACGCCGCGGTCGCCTCGCGCAGGCCCGAGGTCATGTTCGAGTGGTCGGAGCGCGCCCGGCACTTCGCGCACCAGGTCATGCCGCTGCGGCCGCCGCCCGACCCCCGGCACGCCGCGGACCTCGCGCAGCTGCGGCTGCTGCGCGAGGAGATCGACGAGGCGGACTGGGCCCGGGACCGGCGCGTGGCCGAGATCCGAGAGCGGGTCCGCAACCGGCAGTGGGGCACGGCCGCCGACAGCCGGGCCGTGCCGCGCGTGGCGCTCGACGAGCTGACCGCCGCGCTCGACGACGAGACCGCGCTGGTCACCTACCTCTACAGCCGCGGGCGGCTGACGTGCCTGGTCGTGCCGCACGACCGGCCGCCCAGCGCGTTCCCGATCGCGTGGCCCGAGGTGCGCCGGCTGCTGCCGGGCCTGCGCGCCGACCTCGATGTCGCGGCCGCGGTGCGGGCCGGCCCGATGGCCGGGGTCGTCGCCGCCGCTCTCGAGGCGCGCCTGCGCAAGCTGTCGCGACTGCTCGTGGAGCGCGCTCTGGACGCCGCGGGCGACCCCCGTCGCGTGCTGCTCACCGCGCCCGGGGTGCTCGCCGGTCTGCCGTGGACCATGCTCCCCGCGATGCGGGGCCGGGCCGCGACGCTGGCGCGCTCGGCGTCGCGATGGGTCCAGTCCCGCGGGCGCTGCGTCCCCGCGCGCTCCGCCGGCTTCGCGGTCGGCCCCGCCGTGGCGCGCGGCATGGAGGAGGCCGAGCGCGCCGCGTTCGCGTGGGAGCTCGAGCACGGCGGGCTCGGGGCCTTCGGCGCGCCGCGCGTGCTGCACGGCGACCAGGCGCGCGTCGACGCCGTCGCGGCGCTGGCCGAGGACGTCGACGTGCTGCACATGGTCGCGCACGGGAGGCACTCGACCGCGACGCCCATGCTGTCGGGCGTGAGCCTCGCCGACGGCACCCTGTTCGGATACGACATCGACCGGATCGCGCGGCCGCCCGCGACCGTCGTGCTGTCGGCCTGCGAGCTCGGCCGGTCGTCGGTCCGCTGGGGCGCCGAGGCGCTGGGGATGGCGCACGCGTGGCTGCACGCCGGATCCGCGTGCGTGGTCGCGGCGCCCGTGGTCGTCACCGACGACGTCGCGGCCGAGCTGCTGAGCTCGTTCCACGGCGGCCTGGCCACGGGCTTCGGGCCCTCGGAGGCGCTCGCCCTGGCCTCGCAGGAGACGGGGATCGTGGCCCCGTTCCTGAGCCACGGCAGCGGCTTCTAGCCGGCCGGCTCCAGCAGGCCGTCGCGCTCGAGGTAGCGCTCGCCGGTCTCGGGGCAGACCCACGCGTCGCCGTCCCGTCCGAGCGGGCGGCCGGCGCGGCCGACCCAGCCGATGCGGCGGGCGGGCACGCCCACGACCAGCGCGTACGCCGGCACGTCCTTGGTGACCACGGCGCCCGCGGCCACCAGCGCCCACTCGCCGATCGCCACGGGCGCGACGCACACCGCCCGCGCGCCGATCGACGCGCCGCGCCCGACCGTCACGCCGACCGCGTGCCAGTCCTCGGCGCCCTTGAGGCGCCCGTCGGGCGTGACGGCGCGGGGGAACTCGTCGTTCGTGAGCACCACGGCGGGGCCGATGAAGACGCCGTCTCCCAGGCGAGCGGGCTCGTAGACCAGCGCGTGGTTCTGCACCTTGCAGGCGTCGCCGAGCACGACGCCGGGGCCGATGTACGCGCCGCGCCCGATGACGCAGTCCGCGCCGAGCCGCGCGCCCTCGCGGATCTGCGCGAGGTGCCAGACCCGCGTGCCGTCCCCGATCCGGGCCTCGGGCGACACGTCGGCGGACGGATCGATCGCGGGCGGAGCCGACATCGGCATCCCTTCGTATCAGACGCGGTCCGCGGCACTCATGACAGGCGCGGGTCACACCAGGGTGGCACCGCCCGCCCGCGCCGACAAGGCGCGCTTCGGGAGTTCGGCGGACACGGGCAGGGCGAGGAGCGGATCGGTGACAGGACGACTGGGTGTGGGCGTGATCGGCGCCGGGTACTGGGGGCCGAACCTGGCGAGGAACTTCCGCGCGTCCGACGCGTGGGAGCTCGCGGCCGTGTGCGATCTCGACCGCGATCGCGCGAGACGCGTCGCGGAGTCCGTGGGCGGCGCCCCCGTGCGCACCGACGTCGACGAGGTGCTGGCGGATCCGCTGGTGGACGCGGTCGCGATCGCCACCCCCGCCCGCACGCACCACGCGCTGGCGTGCCGCGCGCTCGCGGCGGGCAAGCACGTGATCGTCGAGAAGCCGCTCGCGGCCGACCGCGCCTCGGGCATCGCGATGGTGGCCGCCGCGCGCGAGCAGGGGCTCGTGCTCATGACCGACCACACGTACTGCTACACGCCGGCCGTGCTGCGCATCCGCGAGCTGATCGCGGAGGGCGCGCTGGGCGACATCCTGTACGTCGACTCGACCCGCATCAACCTCGGGCTCGTGCAGCCCGACGTCGACGTGCTGTGGGATCTCGCGCCGCACGACCTGTCGATCCTCGACTTCGTGCTGCCGGGCGGCCTCACGGCGGCCACGGTCTCGGCGGCGGGCGCCGACCCGCTCGGCACGGGCCGCGCGTGCGTCGGATACCTCGCCATGCCGCTCGCGGGCGGCGCGATCGCGCACGTGCAGGTCAACTGGCTGAGCCCCACGAAGATCCGGCGCATGGTGATCGGCGGCACGCGCCGCACGCTCGTGTGGGACGATCTGAACCCGCAGCAGCGGCTGAGCGTGTTCGACCGGGGAGTCGACCTGCCCGCCGGCCGCGAGGGCGCGCGCCAGGCGCGGGTCTCGTACCGGCTGGGCGATACGTGGTCGCCCGCCCTGCCGGAGCAGGAGGCGCTCGGCAACGTGGTGACGGAGTTCGCGGCCGCGATCCGCGAGGGCCGCGCCCCGCGCACGGACGGCGACGCGGGCCTGCGGGTCCTGTCCGTGCTGGAGGCCGCCTCGCGCAGCCTGGCCGCGCAGGGCGCCCCGGCGGCGGTCGAGCGGGAACCGGAGCTCGTGGCGCTGGGGGGTGCGGCATGACGTCCCTGACGGGTGCGCGCGTCGTGGTCACGGGCGGCGCGGGATTCATCGGCAGCCACCTGGTCGACGAGCTGGTGGAGCGACGGCGCGTGGCGCAGGTGACGGTCGTCGACTCGCTCGTGAACGGCAGCCGCGAGAATCTGTCGGCCCGGCTCGCGGATCCGCGGGTGCGGCTCGTCGAGGCGGACATCCGCTCGGATGCCGCCCTGCGCGCGCTGGACGGCGCCGACGTGCTGTTCCACCTGGCGTGCCTGGGCGTGCGCCACAGCCTCCACGACCCCATGACCAATCACGAGGTCAACGCCACGGCCACGCTGGCGCTGCTCGAGCGGGCGCGCGCGGCCGGCGTGCGCCGGATCGTGCACGTCAGCTCGAGCGAGGTGTTCGGCACCGCGCAGCGGGTGCCGATGGACGAGCGCCACCCCACGTGGCCCGAGACCGTCTACGGCGCGGCCAAGCTCGCGGGCGAGGCGTACGCGCGGGCGGCGTTCCGCACGCACGGCCAGCCGGTCATCGTGGTGCGGCCGTTCAACACCTACGGGCCGCGCAGCCACTTCGAGGGCGACAGCGGCGAGGTGCTGCCGCGCACGATCGTGCGCAACCTGTGCGGCCTGCCGGCCCTGATCTACGGCGACGGACGGCAGTCGCGCGACTTCATGCACGTGACCGACACGGCGCGCGGGCTCGCGACGCTCGCCGAGTGCGACGACGCGATCGGCCGCACCGTGAACTTCGGATCGGGCCGCGAGGTCACGATCGCCGCGCTCGCGGAGACCGTCGCGCGCCTCACCGGGCGGCCCGGGCTGGCGCCCGTCCACCTCGAGCCGAGGCCCGGCGACGTGCGCCGGCTGCTGGTCGACGCCCGCCTCATGCACCGGCTGACGGGGTTCAGCCCCGCGATGCCGTTCGACGCGGGTGTCGCCGACCTCGTGACCTGGTTCCGCGGCCGGCCGCGCACGCCCCAGCAGATGCTCGCGCGCATCGAGGACCGCAACTGGGAGCCCGCGGGCTCCGAGGACGCCGCGGGCGCGGACCGCGTGAGCGGCGTCGGGGTGCCGGCATGACCGCGGCCGCCGCGACGCGCATCGACGTGATGCGGCCGTGGCTCGGCGAGGAGGAGGCCGCGGCCGTGGCCGAGACCATCGCGTCCGGCTGGGTCGCGCAGGGGCCGCGCGTGGCCGAGTTCGAGCGCGAGTTCGCGGCGACCGTGCAGGCAGGGCACGCGGTCGCGACGTCGAGCTGCACCACCGCGCTGCACCTCGCCCTGCTCGTGGCGGGCATCGGCCCCGGCGACGACGTCGTGGTGCCGTCGCTGTCGTTCATCGCGACCGCCAACGCGGTCTCCTACGTGGGGGCGCGCGTGGTCTTCGCCGACGTGGACGCCGCGACCGGGAACGTCACGGCGGCGACGGTCGCCGCCGCGCTGACGCCCGTGACCCGCGCGGTGATCGCGGTCGATCAGGGAGGGATCCCCGTCGACCTCGCGCCGATCCGCGCGCTGTGCGATCCGCGCGGCGTCGTCGTGATCGAGGACGCCGCGTGCGGCATCGGATCCACGTACCGCGGGCGCCCGGTCGGCGCCGGCGCCGAGCTCGCCGCCTGGTCGTTCCACCCGCGCAAGATCCTCACGACGGGCGAGGGCGGCATGCTCACCACGAGCCGCGAGGACTGGGCGGAGCGCGCGCGCCGGCTGCGCGAGCACGCCATGGGGGCCTCGGCGGCCGAGCGCCACGCCGCGCTCCTGTCGCCGCGCGAGAGCTACGACGAGATCGGCTTCAACTTCCGGATGACGGACGTGCAGGCGGCCATCGGGCTCGTGCAGCTCACGCGCCTGCCCGAGATCGTGGTCCGCAGGCGCGCGCTGGCGGCGCGCTACCGCGCGGCGCTCGCGGGCGTGTCCGGCATCCGCGTGGTGGACGATCCGCCGTGGGGCCAGAGCAGCTTCCAGTCGCTGTGGATCGAGGTCGCCCCGCCGTATCCGCTCGACCGGGAGGGCCTGCTCGCGACGCTCGCCGGGCACGGCGTCTCGGCGCGCCGGGGCATCATGGCCTCGCACCGCCAGCCCGCCTACGTCGCGCGCGACACGGGATCCGCCGCCCTCGCCGCGACCGAGCGGCTCACCGACCGCACGCTCATCCTGCCGCTGTTCCACGCGATGACCGAGACCGAGCAGGATCGCGTGATCGCGGTCGTGCGCGGGGCGGGGGGCTCCGCGTGAGCGTGCTGCTGATCGGCGCGAGCGGTCTCGCGCGCGAGGTCATCGCCGCCGGGACGCCGGACGTCGTCGGAGTGCTCGACGACGATCCCGGCATGCTCGGCGCGCTGTGCGGAGGGGTGCCCGTGGTGGGACCGGCCGAGGACGCGGCACGGCGCGACGAGCGGCTGCTCGTCTGCATCGGGCCCGGCCGGTCCCGCCGCCAGGTCGTGCGCCGCCTCGATCGCGCGGGCGTCGCCCCGGAGCGCTACGCCGTGTTCGTCGCCCCGGGGGCCCGGGTCGGGCGCTCCAGCGTCGTCGGCGCGGGCTCGATCCTGCTCGACGGCGCGGTCGTCACGGCCGATGCGCGGCTCGGCCGGCATGTGGTGCTGATGCCCGGGTGCACCGTGACGCACGACGACGTGCTCGAGGACTTCGCGACGCTCGCCGCCGGCGTCAGCCTGGGCGGCGGCGTCCGCGTCGGGGAGGCGGCGTACCTCGGCATGAACGCCTCGGTCCGCCCGCACGCGACCGTCCACGCGGGCGCGACGGTGGGCATGGGCGCCGTGGTCCTGCGCGATGTGCCCGCCGGCGAGACGTGGGCGGGCGTGCCGGCCCGCGCCCTGCCGCTCGACACGCGGCCCATCCCGATCGCGGAGACCGGCGACGCCCGGATCGCCGTGCCCGATCCCCTTCGACCCGATCCCCTTCGACCCGATCCCCTTCGACCCGATCCCCTTCGACCCGATCCCCTTCGAGAGGTGCCCGCATGACCCGCCCCGCCCCCGTGCTCGTGCGCGACGTGCCCGCGTGGCGCGAGCCCGTCCCGCCGGACGCCGTCCCGCACGATCCCGTCCCGTTCCTCGACCTTCCCGCGCAGTCCGGCGAGATCGCCGACGAGGTGCTGCCCGCCTGGCGCGAGCTGCTGCTCTCGGCCGCGTTCGTCGGCGGCGAGCAGGTCGCGGCGTTCGAGCGCGAGTACGCCGCGTTCGTCGGCGCCGCCCACGCGATCGGCGTCTCGAACGGCACCGACGCGCTCGAGCTCGCCTATCGCGCGGTCGGCGTGGGGCCCGGCGACGAGGTGATCGTGCCGGTCAACTCGTTCATCGCGACCGCCGCCGCGGCCAGCCGGATCGGAGCCGTGCCGGTGTTCGTCGACGTGGACGACGAGCATCTGCTGATCGACCCGGACGCCGTCGCGGCGGCGATCACGCCGCGCACGCGCGCGATCGTCCCCGTCCACCTGTTCGGTCAGACGGCGCCCGTGGAGCGGATCGCTCCGCTCGCGGAGCGGCACGGCCTCGCGGTGGTCGAGGACGCGGCCCAGGCGCAGGGCGCCGTCGGCCCCGCGGGCCGGGCCGGCGCGATCGGCCGGATCGCCGCGACCAGCTTCTATCCCGGCAAGAACCTCGGCGCCGCGGGCGACGCGGGAGCCGTCACGACCGGCGACCCCGAGCTGGCGGGGATCGTGCGGTCGCTGCAGGCGCACGGCAGCGCCGTCAGGTACGTCCACGACCGGGTGGGCGTCAACGCCCGCCTCGACGCCGTGCAGGCGGTCGTCCTGCGCGCCAAGCTGAGGCGGCTCGACGCGTGGAACACCGCGCGGCGGGCTGCCGCCGCGCGCTACGGCCGCCTGCTCGCGGACCTCGACGACGTGCGGGCGCCCTCGAGCCTGCCGGGCAACCGCGACGTGTGGCACCTCTACGTCGTGCGCCTCGCGGAGCGCGACCGGGTCGCCGAGGAGCTGACCCGCGCCGGGATCGGCGTGGGAGTGCACTACCCGACGCCGCTGCATCTGACCGGGGCGTATGCGCACCTCGGGCGCCGGCGGGGCGAGTTCCCCGTGGCGGAGGCGGCGGCGGAGCGCATCCTGTCGCTCCCGATGTCGCCGCACCTGCGCGCGGAGCAGCAGGCCGCGGTCGCCGACGCGCTGCGCCGCGCCCTCGGGCGCCGCGGCGCGCGCGGCTGAGGCGCGGTCATGGCGCCGGCTCCCGCGGACACCCGGTCCGCGCCGCGTGCGGAGCACGAGCGCGGGCGGGGGGACGCGCACGTCCCCGCGGCCGGACCCCTGCGCATCCTGGTGTGCCCGCACGAGCTCGTGACGGGCGGCAGCCAGCTCATCGCGATCGACCTCGCGGCGCGGCTGCGCGACCGCGGGCACGTGGTCGCGGTGTACGCGCCCCGGGGGCCGCTCGAGGAGCGGCTGCGCGAGCGCGGCCTGACCTGGCATCCGGCCCCGCGTTTCCGCGGCGACTCGCTGCACCCGGCCGCGGTCGCGCGGTTCCTGCGCGAGCTGCGGGCGTTCGAGCCCGACATCGTCCACACCTACGAGTCGGGGCCCGCGCTGGTCGCCGGCGTCGCCGCGGCGGCCCTGCCGCTGCGCCACATCGAGAGCGTGCTGTCCATGTGGGTGCCGCCGCACGTGCCCGACGGCGTGCCGCTGCTCGTGGGCACGGTCGCGATCGCGCGACAGGTCGCCCAGCGCAGCGGGCCGGTGCTTCTGATGGAGCCGCCCGTGGACACGGTCGCGGACGCACCGGGGGACCGGGTGGCCGCGCGCGAGCGGCTCGGCGTGGACGCGGGCGCGTTCGTCGTGTCGGTGGTCGGCAGGCTCTCGCGCGAGCACGGCAAGGCGCGCGGCGTGATCGAGGCGATCGGCGAGCTGGACCGCCTCGGCGACCCGGCGCCGGGGGTGCGGCCCGTGCTGCTGGTCGCGGGCGCGGGCGACGAAGAGGGCGCGGTGCGGGAGGCGGCCGGCCGCGCGCGCATCGACGTGCGCATGCTGGGCGACGTCCCGGATCCGCGCGACGTGTACGACGCCGCGGACGTGGCGTTCGGGATGGGCGCCTCCGCCCTGCGCGCGCTCGCCCACGCGCGGCCGGTCATCGTGCAGGGCGAGGGCGGGTTCTGGCGCCTGGTCGAGCCGGCGTCCGCCGCCGGCTTCCTCCAGCACGGCTTCTTCGGCGCGGGTCCCGCGGGCCAGGGCCTCGGCGCGCTGGTCGCCGCGCTCGCCGCGGACCCGGACCGCCGCCGCGATCTCGGCGGATACGGCCGGATGCTCGTGGCGGAGCGGTTCTCGGCGGCGCGCGCGGTCGACCGGCTCGAGGACCTGTACGTGTCGGAGGCGGCGGTGCCGGCGGCGCGTCGGCCACGGGAGGCCCTTCGCGCGCTCGTGCGGTACGGGCGCCTGCGCGCGGCGCTCGCCGCCCCCGCGGCGCAGCGGGCGTGGCGGAGGACGCGGGGCCGCGATGTCTGAGACGGCGACGCTGGGCGTCCGCGCGGCCCGCGGCGCCGCGTGGAGCGGCGCGAGCACGCTGCTGCTGCGGCTCGGGAGCGTGATCGTCGGCATCGTGCTGGCCCGGCTCCTCACGCCCGAGCAGTTCGGCGTCTACGCGATCGCGCTCACCGTCCAGGGCGTGCTCATGACGCTCGCCGATCTCGGACTCTCCGCCGACATCATCCGGTCGCGGGATCCCGACCGGATCGCCCCGACGGTCGCATCCCTGGGGCTCGCGGCGGGCGGAGCGCTCGCGGCCCTGACGCTGCTCACGAGCGGCGACCTCGCGGCCCTGCTCGGGGCGCCGCAGGCGGGACCGGCGATCGCGATCCTCTCCGCGACGCTGCTGATGGCGGGCGCCTCGGTGGTCCCGTACGGGCTGCTCATGCGGCGCTTCCGCCAGCGGGAGCTGTTCCTGATCGCCCTGGCGGACTTCGTGGTGTCGACCGTGCTCACGCTCGCGCTGGTCGCGGCGGGGATGGGCGTGCTGGGGCTCGCGATCGGGCGGGTCGCGGCCCAGGCCGTCGCGAGCGCGCTGCAGTTCGCGCTCGCGCGGGTGCGCCCGCGCTACGGCTTCGACCGCCGCGTCGCGGGCGCCGTGCTCGCGTTCGGGCTGCCGGTCGCGGCGGCCAACATGCTGTCGTGGGCGCTCATCAACGTCGACAACGTCGTGCTCGCCCGCACGGTCGGCGCCGTGGCCCTGGGGTTCTACGTGCTCGCCTTCAACATCGCCGGCTGGCCGATGAGCGCGCTGTCGTCCGTGGTCCGCTCGATCGCCCTGCCGTACTTCTCGCGCGGCCCGGGAGGGTTCGCCGCCGTCACCTCGCTGGTGTGGGCCGCCGCGCTGCCCGCGGGCGCGCTGCTGGCGGTGCTCGCGGGACCGCTCGTCGAGGTGCTGTACGGCGCCCGCTGGCTGCCCGCCGCGCCCGCGCTGGCGGCGCTCGGCGTGTACGGCGGGCTGCGCGTGCTGTTCGACGCGTTCGCCGGATACCTGTACGCGCGGGGGCGGCCGGGCCCCGTGATGTGGCTGCAGATCGCCTCGCTCGCCGCACTGACCGTCGCGCTGGTCATCGTCGCGCCGCTCGGCGGGATCGTCGCGGCCGCGTGGGCGCACGTGGCGGTGGCCGCGCTGCTCATCCTGCCCGGCTACCTCGTCGCGCTGCGCGCGGCGGGCGCGCGCCCCTCGGCCGTGATCCGCGCCCTCGCCCTGCCGTCGGCGGCGTCGGTGCCGTGCGTCGCGGTCGCGGCCCTGGTCGCGGCGACCGTGCCGGATCCGCTCGCCGCCCTGCTCGTCGGAGGTATCAGCGCCGGAGTGTGCCACCTCGTAGTGGTCGGGCACTGGCTGCGCGCTCGCATCCGCGAGCTGCGCGAGCCGGGCCCCGACCCGAGTGAGGACATCCGATGACCGACCTGCTCCGACGCGGCCCGCGCTCCGCCGCCGTGCGCCTGGAGCCGCTGCCGTCGGTCGTCGAGGCCACCGTGTCGGTCGTGATCCCGTGCTTCCAGTACGAGCGCTACCTGGAGCAGGCCGTGCGCAGCGCGCTCGACCAGGGTGGCGTGGACGTCGAGGTGATCGTGGTCGACGACGCGTCGACCGACGGCAGCCTCGCCCTGGCGCGCCGCCTGGAGGAGCAGGACCCGCGCGTGCGGGTGGTCGCGAACGACGTGAACAGCGGGCCCGTGGCGACCTTCAACCGCGGGCTGGAGCTGGCCGGCGGCGAGTTCCTCGTCCGCCTCGACGCCGACGACCTGCTGACGCCCGGCGCCCTGCTCCGCGCGGTCGCCGTGATGCAGCACCTGCCCGCGGTCGGGCTCGTGTACGGCCACCCCCTGCACTTCTCGCACGGCCGCGCGCCCGCGCGGACGCGGCCCACGGCCTGGACCGTGTGGTCCGGGCGCGCCTGGCTCGAGGCGCGGTGCGCGACCGGCGCCAACGTCATCACGTCGCCCGAGGCGGTCATGCGCCGCAGCGTCGTCGACCTCGTCGGCGGGCAGCGCGACCTGGCCCACACGCACGACATGGAGATGTGGCTGCGGATCGCCGCGCACTCCGACGTGGCCCACCTGGAGGGATGCGATCAGGCGTGGCACCGTGAGCACCCCCGCAGCCTGTCGCGGCGCGCCGACGACCCGAGGGTCTTCCTGCGCGAGAAGCACGCGGCCTTCGAGACGCTGTGCGACGGGCTCGCCGACTCGGGCGGCCTGCGTCGATCGGCGCGACGCGCGATCGCGCGCGAGGCCCTCGCTTACGCCCGCGGCGACCTCGACCGGGGCATCCCGTCGGCTCTGGTCGACGACCTGCGCGCGCTCGCGCTCGAGGTCGACCCCGGCATCGAGGCCTCGGCCGGGTGGCGCGCGTTCGAGGCGGCACGGCGGCGCGCGTCCTCGTGGCCGCGCAGCGCGGCCGTCGCGGCCGGCGCCGCGCCGCGCATCGCGCGGCGGCTGCGCGCCGACGCGCAGTTCCGGCGCTGGCACCGCACCGGCGTGTTCGAGCCCGTCGCGGTCGCATCCGGAGCGCTTCCGGCGGGCGACGCGACCGGCGTGCCTCGCGAGGCGCCGGCATGAGCGCGCTCGCGGCCGCGGCGCGCGTGCTGCGCCGGGAGGGCGCGCGCGCGGCCGCGCTGCGCGTCGTGCGCCGCATCGAGACGCGCCTGGATCCTGCCGGTCCGGGCCTCGGCCTGCCCGACGCCGACGTGGCCGACTCCGCCGAGCTCGACCTGGCGCTGCCTGCGCACCGACCCGAGCGCGGCACGCCGCTCACGATCGGATGGGTCGTCGCCCCTCCGAGCGCCGGCTCCGGCGGGCACACGACGCTGTTCCGGATGATCGAGGCCGTCGAGGCGGCGGGGCACCGATGCGTCGTGCTGCTGGACGAGCGCCACGGCGCCGACCCGCGCGACCGCGAGCGCGTCATCCGCGACTGGTGGCCCCGCGTCCGCGCCGAGGTGCGCGACGCCCGCGCGGGCGACTGGGGCGTCGACGCGGCGGTCGCGTCGTCCTGGGAGACCGCGCACGTGCTCGCCTCCCGTGGCCGGGAGCCCATGCGGCGGCTGTACTTCGTGCAGGACTTCGAGCCCTGGTTCCACCCCCGCGGAGCGGCGTACGCGCTCGCCGAGGACACCTACCGCTTCGGATTCCGCACCATCGCGCTCGGCGAGGCCGTCGCCGAGGCGCTGCGCCGCGAGATCGGGATCGCGCCCGACGTCACGCCGTTCGGCTGCGACACCGCGGTCTACCGCCCGTTGCCGGGCGCGCGCAGAGAAGGCGTCGTCGCCTACGCGAGGCCGGGCGTCCCGCGCCGGGGCTGGGAGCTGGCGCGGCTCGCGCTCGCGCGCTTCCACGAGCTGCGCCCGGATGTGCCGATCCACGTGTACGGCGAGCGCGTGCGCGACCTGCCGTTCCCGGCGACCCTGCACGGCCGGCTCGCCCCGGCCGACCTGAACGCGCTCTACGCGCGCTGCGTCGCGGGACTGGCGATGTCCTTCACGAACATCTCGCTCGTGGCCGAGGAGATGATCGCCGCCGGCGTCGTCCCCGTGGTCGCGGACTCGCCGTCGGCGCGGGCGGACCTTCCCGGCGATGCGGCCGCGTGGGCGCGCGCCACCCCGGCGGGTCTGGCCCGCGCGCTCGCGGCCGCCGTGGAGCGGCCCGACCGCGACGCGCACGCGCTGCGCATCGCGTCCACGGCGCGCTCGGGATGGACGACCGCGCAGGCCGACGTGCTGCGCATCCTGGAGGACGAGGTCTGCGGGCCGTCGGCCGCCGAGCTCGACGGCGCCGCCCTGGCGACGGCGGGCGCGTCATGACCGCGCGGGAGCTGCTCGGCATGCTCGGGCGGCGCTGGTACGTCGTGACGGCCGTTCTCGCCGCCGCGGCGCTGCTGACGTGGCACCTGGCCTCGACGGCGGCCGCCGGCGTGTACTCCACGCGCACGGCCGTGACGTTCCTCTACGGATACGACAGCGCGCTGAGCCTGGAGGGGTCGCTGCGCGACGAGAACGTGATCGCGTTCGCGGGCGCGGTCGCGGCCGAGGTCGTGCCGGGGCAGGAGGCCATCCGGTACTCGGCGGTCGACGCGCCCTACTACGGCGCCGGCCTCCGGGAGGGCGTCCAGGTGGGACTCGTCGACTACGGCAACCAGTGGGCGCCGAGCTACGCGGTCGCGGTGATCGTGCTGCAGATCGTGGGGCCGAGCGCCGAGTGGGTCGAGGCGAAGCAGACCGAGGCGCTGCGCCGCGTCGAGTACAGCAGCTACCTCCGTCGGCAGCCCGGCACCCCCGCCGACATCCGGATCCGCGTCGATCCGCTGACCCTGCGGATCGAGCACATCCGGCCCGAGCGCACGGCGCAGGTCGCCGCGCTGGGGGCCATGACGGTCGCCGGCCTGCTCACGTCGGTCGGCTCGGCCGTCGGATTCGATCGCGCGCTCGCGCACCGGACACGGCGCGGCGGCAGGACCGCGCGCACGCGCGGGATCGCGCACCACGAGGAGATGGCATGAACGTCCAGGACACGCTTCGGGGACTGCTCCGGCGGTGGTACATCGTCGCGCCCGGCCTGCTGGCCGCCGCGGCGGCCGCGGCCTTCGTCTGGACGCAGGTGCCGCCCACGTACGAGCGCACCGCGAAGCAGCTGCTGATGCCCGGCGAGGCCAGCCTGCCCGCCGTGGTCGTCGAGATCGACGGCGAGGAGGAGAAGACGACGCCCAACCCGTTCCTGTACCTGGGAGGCCTGTCGACCGCCGCCGACGTGCTGGTCAGCGCGGCGGGCGCGGCCGAGGCGGTGCAGGAGCTCACGGAGCGCCACCCCGGCACCGAGATCACGGTCGCGCGCGACTTCAGCAACTCGGCGCCCATGCTGCTCGTGACGGTCAGCGCCACCGCCGACGACGTCGCGGCCGAGGTGGTCGACGCCATGCTGGCCTCGAACGAGGAGGTGCTGGCCCGGCTGCAGGACGAGCAGAACGTGCCGGCCGCCTCGCAGGTGAGCATCTGGACCGTCGCAGTGGCGCCCGAGAGCACGCTCGGCACCCGGGAGCGGATGCTCGCGACGGTGGGCGTGGGGGCGGGCGCGGCGCTGATGTCGCTGCTGCTGGCGGCCCTGATCGACGGCCTGGCGCGACGCCCGCGCCGCGGGCACCGGGGTCGCAAGGCGGGCCGCCGGCGACGCGCCGAGCGCGACGCCGAGCCCGGCGCCATGCGGCGCCCGGCGGTCGATGACGACGCGGAGGGCGCGGAGGCCCACGACGCCGCGCCGCCCGTCGAGGCGTCGCCCGACGAGGTCGAGGTCGAGGTGGCGATCGAGCGGATGCTGGGGGAGGCCCCCGCCGCGGGCGAGCCGATCGGCGCGCGTCCGACGAGGCGATCCTGACCCGCGTCGGGACGGATCGGATCCGGATGGACGAGGTGCGGATGCGCGAGACCCGCGGCGACGGCCCGCCGGAAGCGGCGCGACGGGCGCGGCCGTCCTCCGCGGCGCCGCCCGTGTCGGTCGCCTGGGGGCGGATGGCCGCGCGCCCGCGCGCCGGCAGCGCCCTGACGATGGTCACGGTCTACGTCGTCCTGCTGTTCGGCGTGCCGTCGAACCTCGTGGTCACGGGCCTCGGCTCGATGGGGCGGCCCTCGCTGCTGTGGGGGCTCGTGCTCCTGCTGTGGTGGGTCGTGGTGCGGCTGCAGGCCCGCGCGATCGACGTGCCGCCCGCCCCGCAGCCGCTGCGGTGGGCATACGTGGCGCTGCTGGTCGTCGCTCTCGTCAGCTTCTCGGCCGCCATGCTGCGCGGCCAGCCGCACGACCAGATCGGATCGGCCGTGTCGTCCATCGTGCGGCTGCTGTCGTGGGCGGGCGTGCTGCTCGTCACCATGGACGGTCTGCGCACCCTGCGCGACCTGGATGCGCTCGTGGGCCGCATCGTCGCGGCCGGCACCCTGGTGGCGGTGCTGGGGATCGCGCAGTTCACGACCGGCCAGACGCTGCACGACGTGTTCGCGCTCATCCCGGGGCTGCAGGCCGAGGACGCCGGCGTGATCGCGCGGGGCGGCTTCACCCGGCCCACCGGCACCGCGACGCATCCGCTGGAGTACTCGGCGGCGATCTGCTCGATCATCCCGCTGGCCGTGACCCTTGGCGTGACGCGCGCGGCGGAGGGGCGCGGCCGCCTGCCGTGGACGTGGATCCCGGCGGCGCTGATCGTGTTCGCGGCCATCCTCGCCGTGTCGCGCTCCGGGCTGATCGGGCTCGCGGTGGCGCTCGTGCTGTCGCTTCCCGCGCTGCCGAAGGCCTACCGCTGGATGGTGGCCGCGGGCGGCGGCGTCGCCGCCGCCGCGGCCGCCGTGGCCGTGCCGGGCCTGTACGGCACGATCGTCGGCCTGTTCCTCGGCATCGGCACGGACTCGAGCACCGAGTCGCGCACGGACGGCCTCGCGCGGCTGCCGGAGTTCCTGGCCACGAGCCCCGTGATCGGCGTGGGCTTCGGCACGTTCCTGCCGCGCTACTACATCTTCGACAACCAGTGGGCGCTGCTGCTGCTCGAGCTGGGCGTCCTCGGCCTGCTCGCCGCCGGCGCCGTGGTGGGGACCGCCGCCTGGGGTGCGGTGCAGACCGTGCGCCGGTCGCCGTACCCCGACGTCGCGGCCCTCGGCCGCGGCGTCGCGGCGGCGCTGCTGACCACGGCCGTGCTGTTCGCGTTCTTCGACGGGCTGAGCTTCCCGATCTCGGCCGGCATGTTCGCCCTGCTCCTGGGGCTCGCCGGCGCGGTGCGGGCGATCGGCCATGCCGACGGTCGGATGGGGCTCGCGCGCGTCCTCGCCCCTCGGAGGCGGGGATGACGCCCCGCGCGGTCGCCCGCGCATCCGCGGCGGGCACGGAGGCGACGGACGCCCGCGCCCGCCCGCGCGTGCTCGTGCTCGCCAACACGCTGTTCTCGCCGCCGTACCCCGACGAGCTCGCCGCGCTGCGCGATCCGGGCACGCCCCGCGCGTGGATCAGCGACGTGGACGCCGACCTGGAGTACGTGGACCGGCGGATGCGCACCCGCCCGCCGCGCCGGCGGCGCGCGCTGTACCGCCGCCTTCCCATGTGGCTCGTGCAGGTGCTCGAGGCCCACCGGGTCGGCCGCGACTACGACGCGATCCTCTGCTGGAGCGTCGCGGACGTCGCGCTCGCGCTGGCGCTGCTGTGCCGGCTGAGCCGGCGCCGGCTGCCCATCGTGGCGCTCCTGACCCGCGTGTCCGAGCGCAAGAAGGCCCGGCTGCTGCGGTTCGCGCACCCCGCGCTGGCGCGGATCATCCTGCCGCCCGTCACGCAGCGCGAGTTCGCGGCGCGCGAGCTGGGCGTCCCCGAGTCCAAGCTCGTGGCGCTGCCGTGGACGCTCGACACGCGCTTCTGGGCGGACGACGGATCCGCCGCTCCCACCGCCGGGTCCACGACCGTGTGCGCCGCGGGCGGCGAGATGCGCGACTACCCGACGCTCGTGCGCGCCATGACGGGCCTCGACATCCCGTGCCACATCGCCGGGGTGCTCGACACCGCGCGGCCCGACTGGTGGAACGCGGACGACGGCGACCGCCGGGGCGAGGACCTCGTGCCGCCGAACGTCACGTTCGGCACGATGCCGGCCGCCGAGCTGAGGGCGCTCTACGCCCGGTCCCGCGCCGTCGTGGTGCCGCTGCGGCCCACCGACAGCGACAACGGCATCACGTGCATGAACGAGGCGTGGGCGATGGGCAGGCCCGTGATCGTCTCGGCCGTGGCGGGTCAGCGCGACGCGTTCGTCGAGGGGCGCGAGGGGCTGTGGGTGCCGCCGGGAGACGCGGACGCGCTGCGGGAGGCCGTCCTGAGCCTCTGGAACGACCCGGAGCGCGCGGCCGCGATGGGCGCCGCGGGGCGGCGTCGCGTCGAGGCCGAGCGCGACCACCGCGTCTTCAGCGACGGCGTGAGCCGCGTCCTGGCCGAGGTCGCGGCGGCGCGCCGGCGCTGAGCCGGGGCCCCGCGGCGCGGACGGGCCTCAGCCCGCCACGGCCAGGCGCGTCGACTCGTCGCGCTCCCACATCGCACCGGAGCGCGCGGCGGGGCGGGCGGCGCGCCGCCGCGCCGCGAGCGCGAACGCGGCGTACACGAGCGCGTCCCACGCGGTGGCCGGGCCGGTCACGGTGCGCAGCAGGCCGCGCAGCGTCGACCGGTGCGTGTCCACGCCCAGCTGCGCCGGCCCCCGGCGCACTCGAACGAGCGTCGAGAGCAGGGCGCCGGTCGTGCGCGGCACGCGCACGCGCACGGGCGCGAGCGGCGGGATGACCTTGGCCTCCTCCGGGATGCTCGCGTCCACGTGCACGTCGTCGGCGGTCACCGGGGGCAGGGGCGCGACCCGCGCCTCGCCCTCGGACGAGAGCGCGTAGACGCCGGCGCCCCAGATCGCGCCGGTGAGCTCGGGCACCCGGGCCCGGGCGCGGTAGTACGCCCGGACCCACGGATCCGCGCCGGAGGCGTCGTACGCGAACGGCGGCCGTCCGGCCAGCGCTCCGCGCCGCCGCAGCGCGCGCACGAGGCCGGGGATCGCGGCCGCCGGCAGGTCGATGTCCGCATCGAGCACGATCACGGGCCGGACGGTCGTGAGCCGCAGCCCGGCGTTGAGCGCGGCGGGCTTCGAGCCCTGCGGCAGCTCCACGACGCGCACCCCGGCGAACGCGCGCGCCCGCTCGGCGGTGTCGTCCGAGCATCCGTTGCACACCACGACCACCTCGATCGAGCCGGCCGCCGCGGGCTCCGCGAGCCGCGCGAGCGTGCGGGCGATCACGGCGGCCTCCTGGTGCGCCGGGATGAGCACGGCCGCGACGGGCGTGCCGTGGCCCCGCCAGGTGGCCGCCGGCAGGTCCTCCCACCGGCGCTCGTCCGTCAGCACCCGCAGCAGCGCCCGGTGCCGCCGCCCGCGGACCGCGCGCAGCGCCGTGCCGAGCACGACGGCGGCCCGGTACGCGCGCGCGCGGCGCGGCGCGTGCCGGCGCATGTAGCGCACGCGGTTGACCTGCAGCAGCGCGTCGAGCGCGGGCGAAGAGCCGGATCCGCCCTGCGCGTGGGCGACCGTCGCGGCCGGCTCGTAGCGCACCGCGAATCCGGCGTCGCGCACGCGTCGCAGGTAGTCGGTCTCCTCGGAGTAGAGGAAGAACCGCTCGTCCCACTCGCCGACCCGGGCCACGGCCTCGGCGGACAGCAGCACGGCGGCTCCCGTGGCCCAGTCCACGTCGTGCGCGTGCGCGTACGCACGCGGATCCCGCACGGCCTCCGACCACGCGCGGCCGCGCCACACCGGGCCGAGCAGCGCGTCGCCCAGGGCGCGACGCACACCGGGCTCGCGGAACAGCGACGGCGCGGTGCGACCGCCGGCGTCCACGATGCGCGGCACCACGGCCCCGCGGGCGGGGTCCTCGCGCAGCGTCCGGAGCAGCGCCGACACGGCGCCGCGACCCAGGCGCAGGTCCGGGTTGAGCACGAGCACGCTCGCGGTGTCGCCGACGTGCTCGAGCCCGGCGTTCACCCCGCTCGCGTAGCCGAGGTTGCCGCCCGTGGCCACCGAGATCACATCAGGGTGGCCACGGGCGACCCGCAGGGTGTCGTCGCGGGGGGAGTTGTCGACGACGATCACCCGCAGGTCGAGGTCACGGGCCTCCAGCCGGAGCCCTTTCAGCAGCGCCCCCAGGTCGGCCGCGCTCTCGTACGTCACGACGATCGCCGCGACGTCGGCCGGTCCCGTGCGCGCGAAGCGGCCGGGCAGGTCAGGCATGGCGCTGCATCGGCACGGCGAGCACGGCCGCCGCGGCGCCGCGCGCCGAGCGGCGCAGCGCGAGGTAGGCGGGCGGCCCCTCGACGAGGTAGCGGCGGGCGAGGCGGCGCGGCTCGTGCAGCAGGCGCCAGGCCCACTCGAGCCCGGCCTCCGAGATCCACCGCGGGGCGCGGCTGACGCGGCCGGCGAGGAAGTCCACGACCGCGCCGAAGGCCAGCATCACGCCCGCGCCGGTCTGGGCGCCGTACGCGGCGATCCACTGCTCCTGTCGCGGCTTGCCCAGGCACACGAGGAGCACGTCGGGGCCGGCCTCGCGGATCTCGGCCGCGAGGCGCGCGGCGCGCGACGGCGACGTCAGGTCGTCGGCGGGCGGGGTCCAGTGGCCCGCGAACCGGATGCCGGGCCAGTCCACGGCGAACCGGCGCCGCAGGGCGCGCGTGACGGCCGGCTGCCCGCCGAGCACCGCGACCGACAGGCCGCGCGCGGCGGCGCGGTCCAGGACGGCGCCGATCAGGTCGCTGCCCGAGAGCTTGGGGTGGTCGTGCCCGGTCTTGCGGCGCGCGAACGCGGCGATGGGAGAGCCGTCGATCAGGTTCAGCCACTCGACGCCGCCCTCGGCGGTCAGCGGAGCGGGGTGGTGCGTATGGCGCCCGAAGTGGTGCAGGTGGTCGAGGTTGATCGAGGCCACGCCCAGCGGGTGCTCCGGATGGTGCTCCGCCGCCTCGACGATCACCTCCAGGGCGGGCTCGGCCGCCACGAGGTGGATCGGCACGCCGTCCGTGTCCAGCGTCGGGATGGCCCCCGTGAGGGTGCCGGGCTGCTGCGTCATCGTGATCCCTTCCGGGCCACGTCGATCGGGGGTGCGCGGCCGCGTCGAGGACCAGGAGTCGCGACGCGGCCCTTTGATTCACCCGGGGGGCGGATTCGCCCGGCGTGTCACCAGGCCGGCGGGCGCGGCAGCGCGCCGCGCGCGGCCTCGAGCTGCGCGGCCAGGCGCAGGACGACCGCCTCGCCGCCGGGTCGGCCGATCAGCTGGACGCTGACGGGATGCCCGCCGGGAGCCTCCGCCACCGGGACCGTCACGGCCGGGAGCCCGGCGACGTTGACGAAGCTGCTGTACGGCGCGTACTCGCACTGGCGCGCGAAGCTGAGCTCCGGGTCGTCCTGCGCGAACCAGCCGATCGGGCGCGGGAGCAGCCCGAGCGCCGGGGTCAGCACGGCGTCGAAGCCCGCGAACGCCTCGATCGTGCGACGTTCGAACGCGGTCGCCGCCGCGAGCGCGCCCAGCAGGCGCTCGGCGGACAGCGCACGGCCCTCGCGGGCGAGCCATGCCGTGATCGGCTCGAGCTCGTCGAGGCGCTCGTCCGGCACCGGGATGCGCGCGGCAGACGCGCGCCACAGCGTCATGAACATGTCGGCGTAGCCCTCGGGCCGCCACGCGGCGTCCTCGAGCTCGTGGCCCGCGCCGGACAGCACGCGGGCCGCGTGCGCGAAGGCCTCGCGGGCGCCCGCGTCGAGTCGGATGTCCAGCGACTCGTCCCAGGGCGAGACCGTGGTCATCCCGATCCGCAGCCGCCCCGCGGGCGCGCGGAGGGCCTCCGCGAACGGCCCCTGGCCAGGCGCGCGCGTCGCGAAGGGGAGCGGCCCGGCGGTCAGGGCGTCGAGCAGCAGCGCGGCGTCGTCCACCGTGCGGGCGATCGGGCCGGCCACCGCGAGGCCGCCGGGGGAGTCGAGGCCCGATCCCGCCGGCACGCGCCCGCGCGACGGCTTGAGTCCCACGACGCCCACCGTCGCGGACGGGATCCGGATGGAGCCGCCGCCGTCCGACGCGGGCGCGGCGGGCAGCAGCCCGGCGGCGACCGCCACGGCCGCGCCGCCGCTGGAGCCGCCCGCGCCGTTCGCCGGATCCCACGGATCGCGCGCCGGCGGGCCGATCCGGGTCTCGGTGAAGCCCGTCAGTCCGAACTCCGGCGTCGCGGTCTTGCCGAGGCTCACGGCGCCGGCGTTGTCGAGCGCCAGCGCGAGCGGATCCGAGCGGGCGGGCACGTCGTGCGCGGACCACCGCGAGCCGTAGCGCGTGGGCACGCCCGCGCGTGCGGTGAGGTCCTTGTCGGCGAGCGGCACGCCCCACAGCGGCGGCGCGTCGGCCGGCGGACGCCCGAGCGACGCGGCGCGGCGCAGGGCCGCGTCCGCCGTCACCTCGGCGAACGCGCCCAGGTCGCGGCGCGCCTCGATCCGCGCCAGGAAGTGCCCGGCGGCCTCGGCGGGCGTCACGTCGCCGCGTCGCAGCGCGGCGGCGAGCCCCCGCAGGCCGAGCTCGTGCAACGCGGTCATGGCACCGGGCCGATCAGATGACGTACTCGGGGGCCATCATGACGCGGCGGGTGTCCTCGCCCGCGCCGCGCGGGCGCGCCTTCGCGGGGATGCCGACCACGATGCTGTCGGCGGGGGCGTCCTTCGTGACGACGGCGTTGGCGCCCACGGCGCTGCGCGCGCCGATCGTGACGGGGCCGAGCACCTTGGCCCCCGCGCCGACCGCCACGCCGTCCTCCAGCGTGGGGTGGCGCTTGCCCTGGGTCAGCGACGTGCCGCCGAGCGTGACGCCGTGGTAGAGCATGACGTCGTCGCCGATCTCGGCCGTCTCGCCGATCACGACGCCCATGCCGTGGTCGATGAAGAAGCGCCGCCCGATGCGGGCGCCCGGGTGGATCTCGACGCCCGTGAGCCAGCGCGTGAGCTGCGACCCGGCGCGGGCGACGAACCGCCATCCGCGCGTCCACAGCCAGTGGTTGACGCGATGGGCCCACACCGCGTGGAGACCCGGATACAGCGCCACGATCTCGAGGAAGCCGCGCGCCGCCGGATCACGGCGACGCGCGGCTGCGACATCCTCGCGGATGTTCAATCCCATGGGCTCGAGCCTATCGGCGGCGGAGCGGCGCTCAGTCCTCGCGCAGGTCCTCGAACAGCGCGGTCGAGATGTAGCGCTCGCCCGTGTCCGGCACGATCACGACGACCTTCTTGCCGGCGTTCTCGGGGCGCTTGGCGATCTCGGTCGCCGCCCAGACCGCGGCGCCCGCCGAGATGCCGGCCAGGATGCCCTCGCCGGCGGCCAGCGCGCGGGACGTCGCGATGGCGTCCTCGAACTCGACGCCCACGACCTCGTCGTAGATCTCGGTGTCGAGGATCGGCGGCACGAAGTTCGGGCCGATGCCCTGGATCTTCGCGGGGCCGGGGGTGCCCGTCGACAGCAGCGGCGAGGCGGTCGGCTCGACCGCGACGACCTGGACGTCCGGCTTCTTGGCCTTGAGCGCCTGGCCGACGCCCGTGATCGTGCCGCCGGTGCCGACGCCCGCGACGAAGATGTCGACTTCGCCGTCGGTGTCGTTCCAGATCTCCTCGGCCGTGGTGCGGCGGTGGATCTCGGGGTTCGCGGCGTTCGCGAACTGCTTGGCCAGGACCGCGCCCGGCGTCTCGGCGACGATGCGCTCCGCCTCGGCGAGCGCGGCCTTCATGCCGCCCGCGGGGTCGGTCAGCACCAGCTCGGCGCCGAACGCCTTGAGCAGGACGCGGCGCTCCTTCGACATCGACGCGGGCATCGTGAGGATGACCTTGTAGCCGCGGGCCGCGCCGATCAGCGCGAGGGCGATGCCCGTGTTGCCGCTCGTCGACTCGACGATCGTGCCGCCCGGCTTCAGCTCGCCCGACTCCTCGGCGGCGTTCACGATCGCGATGCCGAGGCGGTCCTTGACCGACGATCCGGGGTTGAAGTACTCGAGCTTCGCGAGCACTTCGGCACCCGCGCCCTCGGCGACGCGGTTCAGGCGCACGAGCGGCGTGTTCCCGAAGGCGGTGGTGATGTCGGCGTGGATGCCAGGCATGGCGGTTCTCCTCGGTGTGCGGGATGCGGTCTGCGGTGCTGCCGGGCGGACGGGGCGCCGCCAGGCATCAGCGTAGGGTCCCTGCCCGCTCCGGGGCGCGCGCGTGTGACGCATTGTGAAGCCGGATGCGCATTCCGCCGCCGGCATGCCCGCACCCCGGGCCCCATCGCGGCCCGGGAATCCCGCGGCGATTAGGCTGGAACCCCATGACCGCCCTCTCCGCCGCGCCGGGCCTGCGCGATGCGCTCCGCGCGGCTGCGACCCGCCTCGCGGACGCCGGCGTGCCCGACCCCGAGGTCGACGCCGAGCTGCTGCTCGCGCACCTGCGGGGCCAGAGCCGCGGCGAGGTGCAGGCAGCGACGATCCGCGGCGACGAGCTGACGACGGCCGAGAGCCACGCGTACGAGGAGCTGATCGCCCGCCGCGCGGCCCGCGAGCCGCTGCAGCACATCACGGGCGTCGCGTACTTCCGGCACCTGGAGCTGGCGGTCGGCCCCGGCGTCTTCGTGCCGCGGCCCGAGACCGAGTCGGTCGCGCAGTTCGCGATCGACGCCCTCCGCGCCGTGCCGGTCACGGCGGACGGCGAGGGGCCGATCGGCGTTGATCTCGGCACCGGCAGCGGCGCGATCGCGATCGCGATGGCCACCGAGGTCCCGCACGCGCGCATCCACGCCGCCGAGAACTCGCCCTACGCGTTCGTCTGGACCAGGGAGAACGTCGCCCGCTCGGGCGCGACGAACCTCCGGCTCGCGTTCGCCGACCTGGCGGTCGCGTTCCCGGAGCTCGACGGCACGGTCGACGTCGTGGTCTCCAACCCGCCGTACGTGCCCGACGACGCGATCCCGCGCGACCCCGAGGTGCGCCTGCACGACCCCGAGGCGGCGCTCTACGGCGGCCCCGACGGCCTCGACGTCGTGCGCGAGCTGAGCCGCGTCGGCATGCGCCTGCTGCGCCCCGGCGGCACGCTGATCATCGAGCACGGCGAGCTGCAGGGCCGCGCGATCCGCGACCTCCTCACGGCCGACGGCTGGCGCGCCGCCGCCACCCACCCCGACCTCACCCACCGCGACCGCACCACCACCGCCCTCCGCCCCTGACGCCCCTCGGTCGTTGAGCGGAGGCGCGCCAGCGCCGGAGTCGAAACGTGGCCGCACCATCCCGGCCGGCCGGGTCCACGGGGTGGCGTCACGGCTTCGACTCGCTCCGCTCGCTCAGCCCGTTTCGTCTCCGCTGGCGCTCCGCTCAACGACCGACACTGAGCCCGGACATCTACGGTCGTGCGAGCGAAGCGAGCGTGCCGCGAAGCGGCCAGATCGCAGCGCGAAGCGCTGCCGAACGGAGCGCAGCGACGTTCCTCGCTCGCAAGGGTGCCGCTTGCGGCCCCGCAGCGTGCGACCGCTTCTGAAGAGAACGGCGAAGCGACAGCGCATCGATCGCGAGTCCCGGCGCGAAGCGTCGGGCGAACGATCGATCAGGACTCTCTACTATGTAAACGATGTCCTCCCCTCTCTTCGACTGCCGGGACGAGGCGCAGCTGCTGACCGGCATGCGTCAGGCGCGCCAGGCGATCGCCCGCGGCCATGTCGTCGTCATGCCCACCGACACCGTGTACGGCGTCGCGGCCGACGCGTTCAGCCCCGCGGCCGTGCAGCGCCTGCTGGATGCGAAGGGCCGCGGCCGTCAGCAGCCGCCGCCGGTGCTGGTGTCGGGGATCGACGCGATGCGCGCGCTGGTGGAGCAGGTGCCCGAGGCCGTCGAGCGGCTCGTGGAGCGGTTCTGGCCGGGCGGCCTGACGGTCGTGCTGCCCGCGCAGCCGTCGCTGTCGTGGGACCTGGGGGAGACCAAGGGCACCGTCGCGGTGCGGATGCCGGACCACCGGATCGCGCTGGAGCTGCTGAGCGAGACGGGCCCCCTGGCCGTGTCGAGCGCGAACCTCACGGGACAGCCCGCGGCCGTCACGGGCGACGACGCCCGCGCCATGCTCGGCGACAGCGTCGCGGTGTACCTGGACGACGGCCCGTCGCGCACGGGCGTGGCGTCCACGATCGTCGACGCGACGTCGCTGGTCGGCGCGCACGAGGGCGACGCCGAGCCGCGCGTGCGCATCCTGCGCGACGGCGCGGTCTCGCGCGAGGAGCTCGCCGAGGTCCTGGGCGACCTGCTCGAGCTGCCCGAGCACGATCCGCATGCGGGGCCCGACGACCGGCCGGGCGCGTGAGGCAGTACCTCTTCACGATCCTGCTGACGGCGGCGCTCACGACGGCGCTCGCCTGGGCGGTGTGGCGCCTGAGCATGCGCTTCAAGCTCTATCCGGGCATCCGCGACCGCGACGTGCACAAGACGCCGACGCCGCGGCTCGGGGGAGTGGCGATGTTCCTCGGGATCGTCGCCGCGATCGCGGTGTCGTCCGCGAACCCGTTCTTCCAGCTGTTCTGGGCCGAGCCGGAGAAGGTGCTGTCCATCCTGGGCGCCATCCTCCTGATCGCGCTCGTGGGCGTGGCCGACGATCTGTGGGACCTCGACTGGGCGATCAAGCTCGGGGCCCAGTTCCTGGCCGCCGGCATCATCGCGGTCGGGGGAGGGCTGCAGATCTACGCCCTGCCGATCGGCGGGATGACGCTGTGGTCCGGGTGGGTGAGCATCGCGCTGACGATGTTCTCGATCGTCGTCGTCATGAACGCGGTGAACTTCATCGACGGGCTGGACGGCCTGGTCGCGGGCGTCTGCCTCATCGCCAACGGCGTGTTCTTCGCGTACTCGTACATCCTGACGCGCGACATCTCGACGTCGAACTCGAGCCTCGCGACGTTCATCGCGGCCGTGCTGATCGGGGCGTGCCTCGGGTTCCTGCCGCTGAACTGGAAGCCCGCCAAGCTGTTCATGGGCGACTCGGGCGCGCTCGTGCTCGGCCTGCTGATGGCCACCAGCGCGATCGCGGTGACCGAGCTGCCGCCGTCCCTGCTGGACCCGGACGACGGCATCGCGCGCTCGCAGCTGCTGGGTGCGTTCCTGCCCATCCTGCTGCCGATCGTGGTCGTGCTGCTGCCGCTGGCCGACTTCGGCCTCGCGGTGATCCGGCGCATGCGCGCCGGCCGGTCGCCGTTCGCGCCCGACCGCAAGCACCTGCACCACCGCATGCTGGACCTCGGCCACACCGACCGCGACGCGGTCCTGATCTTCTACGCGTGGACCGCGATCATCTCGCTCGCGTTCCTGCTGATGTACCTCGCGACGCGCGAGGACTGGTTCGGCTCGTACTGGCTCGGCGTCGTGTTCGGCGTGATCGGCGTCGCGGCCTGCCTCGTGCTCACCTTCCTTCCCACGCGGCGCTCGGCGCCCGCTCCCCAGGAGGCCTGAATGACCACCCCGGATCGCCCGCAGCCGCCCATCTCGAGCACGCCCGTGCTGCGCACCGCGCTCGTGTGGGGCGGCGTCGCGACGCTCGTGATCGCCGCGGTCGGCGGCGCCATCGGCTTCGCGGTCGCGGGCGTCGACGGCATGCTGAGCGCCTTCGCCGGCGCCGCGATCGCCGCGCTGTTCATGCTGCTCACGGCCGTCAGCATCCTGGTCGCCAACCGGTGGTTCGGCGACGCGCTGTACGTGCCGATCTTCTTCGGCATCGTGCTGGGCGGCTGGCTGTTGAAGCTGGTGCTGTTCATCGTCGCCCTGATGCTCCTGCGCGGCCAGCCGTGGATCGAGCCGGTCGTGTTCTTCGTGGCCCTCGTGGTGAGCGTGATCGCGTCGCTGGCCGTCGACGGCATCGCGATGCTGCGCTCGCGCGAGCCGTACGTGGACGTGTCCCTGCCCGGGGCCCCGAAGGACGAGGATCCGAAGTTCGACGCGTCGTAGAAGCCGTCGATTCTTTGATAGGCTGACTGACGTTCCTGCCGAGTTCCCGCGGATGCCGATGGTGACATGGGGCCCGTGCAGATGACGACTTCCTGCCCTCCCCGGTCCTCGCACCGGAGCTATGAAGCCGGAGCCACACGTTGACTCAAGCCGCGATGCTGATCGTCTCTGCCGAAGAGACCGAAGGCGCGTTCCACCCGCCGTCGATCCTCGACTTCTTCCCTCCGGCGATCTTCCAGATCGGCTCGTTCGAGTTCACGCGCATCAACGCGGCCCAGCTGCTCGCCACCGCGGTCCTGGTGATCCTGCTCCTCGTCGGCACGCGCAACATGAAGGTCGTGCCGGGCCGCCTGCAGAGCGTCGTCGAGATGGGCCTGGACTTCGTCCGCGTCAACATCGCGCACGACATCCTCGGTCGCAAGGACGGCAACCGCTTCCTGCCGCTGCTGACCACGATGTTCTTCATGATCCTGTTCATGAACCTGACGGGCATCGTCCCCGGCATCAACATCGCCGGCACGAGCGTGATCGCGGTCCCGCTGCTGCTCGCCGTGATCTCGTACGTCACGTTCATCTACGCGGGCATCAAGAAGAGCCCCGGCGGCTTCTTCAAGAACGCGCTGTTCCCGTCGGGCGTCCCGGCCGCGCTGTACATCATCGTGACGCCGCTCGAGTTCCTGTCGACCTTCATCATCCGCCCCGTCACGCTGACGCTGCGACTCCTGATGAACATGATCGTCGGCCACCTCATGCTCGTCCTGTTCTTCTCGGCGACGCACTTCTTCTTCTTCACCGCGGGTGGATGGTGGACGCCTCTCGGCGTCGGCACCCTCGCCTTCGGTCTCGCCTTCACCCTGTTCGAGGTCCTGGTGGCTTTCCTCCAGGCCTACGTCTTCACGATCCTCACCGCGGTCTACATCCAGCTCGCGGTTGCGGAAGAGCACTGACGGTCCGCCACACGGCGCACCGCCTAACCGAAAGGAAAACCCCGTGGACGCTACTACGGTTCTCGCCAACGTGTACGGCTCGATCGCGACGGTCGGCTACGGTCTCGCCGCCATCGGCCCGGCCATCGGCGTGGGCATCGTCGTCGGCAAGACCATCGAGTCGGTTGCGCGTCAGCCCGAGCTCGCCGGTCGTCTGCAGGTTCTGATGTGGATCGGCATCGCCTTCACCGAGGCCCTCGCGTTCATCGGCATCGCGACCGGCTTCATCTTCGGCTACGCCGCCCAGTAACACTCGCTGCTGACACGTAAGGAGACAGGATGCTGAACGCTCTTGTCACGGTCGCCGCGGAGGAGACGCCGAACCCGCTCCTGCCGGCGTGGTACGACATCATCTGGTCGGCGCTCTGCTTCCTCGTCATCCTCTTCGTGGTGTGGAAGGTGGCCCTGCCGCGCCTGACGGCCATGCTCGACCAGCGTTCGGCGGCCATCGAGGGCAACATCGCGAAGGCCGACGAGGCCCAGCGTCAGGCCGAGGCCGCCCTCGAGGAGTACACGAAGCAGCTCGCCGAGGCCCGCAAGGAGGCCGGCGACATCCGCGAGGCCGCCCGCGAGGACGGCAAGCGGATCGTCGCCGAGGCCAAGGCCAACGCGGCCGCGGAGGCCGAGCGCATCACCGCCACCGCGCACACGCAGATCGAGGCCGAGCGCCAGACGGCTCTCGTCACGCTGCGCAGCGAGGTGGGCGCGCTCGCGATCGACCTCGCCGGCAACGTCATCGGCGAGACGCTGACGGACGACCAGAAGGCCGCCGCCGTGGTGGACCGCTTCCTGG
The DNA here is from genome assembly GCF_004514465.2 of Microbacterium sp. MEC084. Lineage (NCBI taxonomy): Bacteria > Bacillati > Actinomycetota > Actinomycetes > Micrococcales > Microbacteriaceae > Microbacterium > Microbacterium sp. MEC084. Next base: position 149,396 of record NZ_MYFP02000003.1, read on the forward strand.
CCGACCTCGAGGCGTCCGAGAAGGCGGCCAAGTAATGGGCAGCGCGACCACTCAGGCGCTCGCGGCGCAGGCCCAGGCACTGGGCACCGCGACGGTCGACCTCGACACGGCTCGCGAGCTGTTCGCGGCCGCCCGTGCCGTCGCCGGCTCGCGCGCCCTGAGCGGCGCGCTCGCCGACCCGACCGCGGCTCCCCAGGCCCGCAGCGCGCTCGTCGCGCGCGTGTTCGGCTCGCTGTCGCCGACCGCGCAGTCGCTCCTCGCGACGACCGCCGCCCAGCGGTGGTCGTCGCAGGACGAGCTGCTCGACGGTCTCGAGGAGCTCGCCATACGGGCGGCCGCCAAGGCCGACCACGGCGACCTCGAGGGCGAGCTGTTCCGCGTCTCCCGCATCGTCGCGGAGAACCCCGAGCTCGAGCTCGCGCTGGGCAGCCGCCTGGGCGACGGCGCGGCGAAGGGCGACCTGATGAAGACGCTCCTCGGCGGCCGCGCCGGCGAGGGCACCACGCTGGTCGTCTCGTCGCTCGTGCAGCAGCCGCGCAACCGCCGCGTCCGCGCGATCCTGTCGCGTGCGATCCGCATCGTGGCCGCGCAGCGCGGCCGCACGGTCGCGACGGTCACCACGGCGACCCCGCTCACCGAGGCGCAGACACAGCGTCTGGCCACCGCGCTCTCGCGCACGTACGGCGGCGAGGTGACGATCAGCGCGATCGTCGACCCCTCGGTCGTCGGCGGCGTGCGCGTGCAGATCGCGGACGACGTCATCGACGGCAGCATCGCGTCGCGTCTCGCGGACGTGCGCCAGAAGCTCGCCGGCTGACCCTCCACACTTGCCGCCCCGGCGGAATCGCTTTTGGGGATCGCGGATCCCACAACCTGAAGGAAGACAATGGCAGACATCACGATCAGCCCCGACGTCATCCGTGACGCGCTGAAGGACTTCGTCGCCGCCTACGAGCCCACCGGCGACGCGGCGACCGAGGTCGGCACCGTCACCGACGCGGCCGACGGCATCGCCCACGTCGAGGGCCTGCCGGGCGTCATGGCCAACGAGCTCGTGCGCTTCGGCGACGGCACGCTCGGCCTCGCCCAGAACCTGGACGAGCACGAGATCGGCGTCGTCGTCCTCGGCGAGTTCGCCGGCATCGAGGAGGGCCAGCAGGTCACCCGCACGGGCGAGGTCCTCTCGGTCCCCGTGGGCGAGGGCTACCTCGGCCGCGTGGTCGACCCGCTCGGCAACCCGATCGACGGCCTCGGCGAGATCACCGGCATCGAGGGCCGCCGCGCCCTCGAGCTGCAGGCGCCCGGCGTCATGCAGCGCAAGTCGGTGCACGAGCCGATGCAGACGGGCATCAAGGCGATCGACGCCATGATCCCGGTCGGCCGCGGCCAGCGCCAGCTGATCATCGGCGACCGCCAGACCGGCAAGACCGCGATCGCGATCGACACGATCATCAACCAGAAGGCGAACTGGGAGTCGGGCGACCCGACCAAGCAGGTCCGCTGCATCTACGTCGCGATCGGCCAGAAGGGCTCGACCATCGCCTCGGTGAAGGGCGCCCTCGAGGAGGCCGGCGCGATGGAGTACACCACCATCGTCGCGGCCCCCGCGTCGGACCCGGCGGGCTTCAAGTACCTGGCCCCGTACACCGGCTCGGCCATCGGCCAGCACTGGATGTACGACGGCAAGCACGTCCTGATCGTGTTCGACGACCTGTCGAAGCAGGCCGAGGCCTACCGTGCCGTGTCGCTGCTCCTCCGCCGCCCGCCGGGCCGCGAGGCGTACCCCGGTGACGTCTTCTACCTGCACTCGCGCCTGCTCGAGCGCTGCGCGAAGCTGTCGGACGACATGGGCGCGGGCTCGATGACGGGTCTGCCGATCATCGAGACCAAGGCCAACGACGTGTCGGCCTACATCCCGACCAACGTGATCTCGATCACCGACGGCCAGATCTTCCTGCAGTCCGACCTGTTCAACGCGAACCAGCGTCCCGCGGTCGACGTGGGCATCTCGGTCTCGCGAGTCGGCGGCGACGCGCAGCTGAAGCACATCAAGAAGGTCTCGGGCACGCTCAAGCTCGAGCTCGCCCAGTACCGCTCGCTGGAGGCGTTCGCGATGTTCGCGTCCGACCTCGACGCGGCCTCGCGCCGTCAGCTCGCCCGCGGTGCGCGCCTGACCGAGCTGCTCAAGCAGCCGCAGTACTCGCCGTACCCCGCCGAGGAGCAGGTCGTCTCGATCTGGGCCGGCACGAACGGCAAGCTCGACACGATCGAGGTCGAGGACGTGCTGCGCTTCGAGCGCGAGCTGCTCGACCACCTGCGCCGCAACACGACCATCCTCGACACGCTCCGCGACAGCGGCCAGCTGTCGGACGACACGGTCGCGGAGATGGACAAGGCGATCGACGCGTTCCTGCTCGAGTTCCAGGGCGGCAAGGGCGTTCCCCTCACGGCTCCGGGCCACGAGGAGCACCAGGCGGCCGACGCCGCCGACGTCGACCAGGAGAAGATCGTCAAGGGCCGCCGGGCGTAAGCCTCGCGGAGAAGACGCATCATGGGAGCAAAGCTCAGGGAGTACAAGCAGAAGATCTCTTCTGCTCAGACGACCAAGAAGATCACGAAGGCGATGGAGCTCATCGCGGCTTCGCGCATCCAGAAGGCGCTGGCGCGTGTGAACGCGTCCAGCCCCTTCTCCCGCGCGGTGACGCGTGCGGTCTCCGCGGTCGCCACGCACACCGACATCGACCACCCGCTCACGCGGGAGCCGGAGTCGGTCAAGCGCTCGGCGATCGTCATCCTCAGCTCGGACCGCGGCCTGGCCGGCGCGTTCAACTCGCAGGTCATCCGCGAGGGGCTGGAGCTGGCGGAGCTGCTGCGCTCGCAGGGCAAGGACGTCGCGTTCTACCTGTTCGGCCGCAAGGCCGTCGGCTACTTCCAGTTCCGCCACATCGCGGCGGAGGCCGAGTGGGTGGGCGACGCCGACGTGCCGCGCTTCGAGACCGCCGAGCAGATGGCCGACGTGCTGCTGGAGGCGTACGAGAAGGACGCGTCCGAGGGCGGCGTGGACGAGATCCACATCGTCTACAACCGCTTCGTCAGCATGATGACCCAGGAGGCGGACCAGGTGCGCCTGCTCCCGCTCGCGGTCGTCGAGGGCGACGCGACGGCCGAGGCGAGCAGCGAGGTCTACCCGCTGTACGAGTTCGAGCCCGACGCGACCGCCGTGCTCGACAAGCTCCTGCCTGTCTACATCCAGAGCCGCATCTTCAACGCCCTCCTGCAGTCGGCCGCCGCCAAGCAGGCCGCGACGCAGAAGGCGATGAAGTCGGCCAGCGACAACGCCGACAAGCTCATCACCGACTACACCCGCCTGCGCAACAACGCGCGTCAGGCCGAGATCACGCAGCAGATCGCCGAGATCGTCGGCGGTGCCGACGCCCTGGCGTCCTGAGCTGGAACCCAGAAGAGGAAAGACGAAAAATGACTGCCACTGAGACCGCGGTCGTCGGACGGGTCGCCCGCGTCACGGGTCCCGTCGTCGACATCGAGTTCCCGCACGACGCGATCCCCGAGGTCTACAACGCGCTCAAGACGACGATCGTCATCGGCGAGCAGGCCACCGAGATCACGCTCGAGGTCGCCCAGCACCTCGGCGACGACATGGTGCGCGCCATCTCGCTGAAGCCGACCGACGGCATGGTCCGCGGCCAGGAGGTGCGCGACACCGGCGCCCCCATCTCGGTGCCCGTGGGCGACGTCACCAAGGGCAAGGTCTTCAACGTCACGGGCGATGTGCTGAACCTGCCCGACGGCGAGACCATCGAGGTGACCGAGCGCTGGCCCATCCACCGCAAGGCCCCGAACTTCGACCAGCTCGAGTCGAAGACCCAGATGTTCGAGACGGGCATCAAGGTCATCGACCTGCTCACCCCGTACGTGCAGGGTGGCAAGATCGGCCTCTTCGGCGGCGCGGGCGTCGGCAAGACCGTCCTCATCCAGGAGATGATCCAGCGCGTCGCGCAGGACCACGGCGGTGTGTCGGTGTTCGCCGGCGTCGGCGAGCGCACGCGTGAGGGCAACGACCTCATCCACGAGATGGAGGACGCGGGCGTCTTCGACAAGACCGCCCTCGTGTTCGGTCAGATGGACGAGCCGCCGGGGACGCGTCTGCGCGTCGCCCTGTCGGCCCTGACGATGGCGGAGTACTTCCGCGACGTGCAGAAGCAGGACGTGCTGCTCTTCATCGACAACATCTTCCGCTTCACGCAGGCGGGCTCCGAGGTGTCGACCCTGCTGGGCCGCATGCCCTCGGCCGTGGGCTACCAGCCCAACCTCGCGGACGAGATGGGTGTGCTCCAGGAGCGCATCACCTCGACGCGCGGCCACTCGATCACCTCTCTGCAGGCGATCTACGTGCCGGCCGACGACTACACCGACCCGGCCCCCGCGACCACGTTCGCGCACCTCGACGCCACGACCGAGCTCTCGCGTGAGATCGCGTCGAAGGGTCTGTACCCGGCCGTCGACCCGCTGACGTCGACCAGCCGCATCCTGGACCCGCGCTACATCGGCGAGGACCACTACCGCGTGGCCACCGCCGTGAAGCAGATCCTGCAGAAGAACAAGGAGCTGCAGGAGATCATCGCGATCCTCGGTGTCGACGAGCTCTCGGAAGAGGACAAGATCGTCGTCGCCCGCGCGCGCCGCATCCAGCAGTTCCTCTCGCAGAACACCTACATGGCGAAGAAGTTCACGGGTGTCGAGGGCTCGACCGTGCCGATCAAGGAGACCATCGAGTCGTTCGACGCGATCGTCAAGGGCGAGTTCGACCACGTCGCCGAGCAGGCGTTCTTCAACGTCGGCGGCATCAGCGACGTCGAGGCCAAGTGGGCGCAGATCCAGAAGGAGAACGGCTGAGCATGGGCCTTCAGGTCACCCTGGTCTCCGCCGAGGCGGAGGTCTGGACGGGCGAGGCGAACCTCGTGGTCGCCAAGACCACGGAGGGTGAGATCGGCTTCATGCAGGGTCACGAGCCGGTGCTCGCGATCCTGGGCGACGGCCAGGTGCGCATCACCCAGGAGGACGGCACCAAGGTGATCGCGGACGCTCGCGACGGCTTCGTGTCGATGGAGAACAACCGCCTCACGATCGTCGCGGGTCACGCGACGCTGAGCTCCTGACCACGATCCTCCTGCCCCCTTCGGAGACGAAGCGGGCAGGCGGATCGGACGCGCCACTCGCTTACGACGGCCTCGCGCTGCCGGTGCTCGCACCGCGGCGCGAGGCCGTCGTCGCGTCCGTCGTGGCGCTGTCCGCCGATCCGGACCTCGCCGCGCGCGTGCTGAAGCTCTCGCCCCGCCAGCTCGGGGAGATCCAGGTGAACGCCGCCCTGCGCACCGCGCCGACCATGCCCGCCGTGGACCGCTACACCGGCGTGCTGTTCGACGCGCTGGACGCCGCGACCCTGGGCGCGGAGGCGCGCGCCTGGCTGGGCGAGCGCGCGCTGATCCAGACCGCGCTGCTCGGCCCGGTGGGCGCGCTCGACGCCATCCCGTCGTACCGGCTCGCGGCCGGCGCCTCGCTGCCCGGGGTGCCGCCGCTGCGACGGCACTGGGCCCCGGCCGTGGCCGAGGCGTTCGGCGGCCTGCGCGGTCTCGTGATCGATCTGCGCTCCGAGGCCTACGCGGCGCTCGGGCCGGTGCCCGCCGGCGTCGCGAGCACCTACGTGCGGGTCGTGGCGGAGGGGGCGGACGGCACCGTGCGCGCCCTGAACCACTTCAACAAGAAGGCCAAGGGGCTGCTGACCCGGCGGCTCGCGCAGACCCGCCCGGCGCTGTCGGACGTGGGCGATCTCGTGGCGTGGGCCGCGACGGAGGGACTCGTGATCCGGCCCGGCGCGCGGGCGGGCGAGGTCGAGCTGGTCGGCGAGGGCTGATCGCCCGATCGCGCGCGCCTCTGTTCAGCAAGCACTCAGGATCGCTAACCTGGAGCCGCGGCGGAACGCCGCACGCAGATCTCCAGGAGGACGCATGAATTCCTACGACGACGGCGCCTTCGCCGCCGCGCTGCTGGCCATGACGGGCCTGATGATCCTCTTCGCCATCGTCATCTACGTCCTGACCTCGTTCTTCATGATGAAGATCTTCCAGAAGGCCGGGGTGCAGGGCGCGTGGCGCGCCTGGGTGCCGGTCTACAACATGATGGTCTTCTTCAAGCTCGGCGACCTCAGCCCGTGGCTGGTGCTCTACGGCTTCGGCGGCGCGATCCTGCTCAGCTGGATCGGCATCGGCTACCTGTTCAGCCTGGCCCTCGCGGTGTTCTCGGCCATCGCCGCCTACCGCATCGGCCTGAAGCTGCAGAAGGAGGCGTGGTGGGTCGTCCTCTACGTGCTCCTCTCGATCGTCTGGCTCGGCATCCTCGCGTTCGACAGGTCGCGCTGGAACCAGGCGGTGCCGCCGGCTCCGTGGGCGGGCAACGCCTTCCTCGGCGACAACACCCAGTGGGACGGCGTGCCGACGCAGACCGCCGCGGTCGCGCCCGGCTACGGCCAGGCGGGTTACGGTCAGCCCGGCTACGGTCAGCCGCCGGCGCCGCAGGGACACCCGCAGCCCGGATATCCCGCGCAGCCCGGCCAGGCGCCCACTCCGCCCGTGCAGGGCGGCGCGGTCCCGCCGGTGCCGCCGCCCGCGCCCGGCGCGCCCCGCTCCGACGAGCCGCCGGCCGGCACCACCCCGCCGGCGCCGCCCGCGCCGTAGCGACCAGCCCCGAACGGCCCCGCACCGACCCGTCGGCGCGGGGCCGTTCCGCGTCGGTTAGCGTGGGGGCATGAGCGTGGCGATGCGTCGGGTCGGTCGATCGGGTCTGCTGGTGTCGGAGGTCGGCCTCGGCTGCAACAACTTCGGCCGCAAGGGGACCGCCACCGAGACGCTCGAGGGGACCCGCGCGGTGCTGGACGCCGCGATCGAGCACGGCGTGGTGTTCCTCGACACCGCGGACATCTACGGCGGCGAGGGCGTGAGCGAGTCGCTCATGGGCGAGGCGCTGCGTGGCAGGCGGGACCAGGTCGTGCTCGCGACCAAGTTCGGCCACTACGCGCGCGACATGGGCTTCGGCCCCGCGGCCGGAGCAAAGGGCTCGCGGGCGTATATCCGGCGCGCGGTCGAGGCGTCGCTGTCGCGCCTGCAGACGGACTGGATCGATCTGTACCAGCTGCACACGCCGGATCCGGAGACGCCGATCGAGGAGACGCTCGACGCGCTGGAGGACCTCGTGCGCGAGGGCAAGATCCGCTACTACGGCCACTCCAATCTCGTCGGATGGCAGATCGCGGAGGCCGAGCTCACCGCCCGCGCGCGCGTCCGGTCCGGATTCATCTCCTCGCAGAACGAGTTCTCGCTGCTCGAGCGCGGCGCCGAGCGGGAGGTGCTGCCGGCGGTCCGCCGCTACGGTCTGGGGTTCTTCCCGTACTTCCCGCTGTACAACGGGCTGCTGACGGGCAAGTTCACGCGCGAGGGCGGACCGGCGGGGAGCCGCATCATGTCCCAGCGGCCCCACCTGTGGCGGGACGCGCCGTGGGATGCGCTCGAGGCGTATCAGGCCTTCTGCGACGTGCGCGACATCACCATGCTGGAGGCGACCTACGGCTGGCTGCTCGCGCAGGAGGGCGTGGCGAGCGTCATCGCGGGAGCGACCTCGCCCGAGCAGGTCGCCGCGAACGCCGCCGCCGGCGGAGCCTGGCGCCCCACGCCGGAGGAGCAGGTCGTGCTCGACGGGCTGTTCCCCGGGCCGCCGGTGCCCGTGATCTGACGCGTCCCGCGCCGGTCAGCGGGCCGGCGCGGCGCGTCGGCGGGCTGCCGATAGGATGTGAGAGCCCGCGACGGACCGGCCCTGCACCCCGGGTCGACCCCGTCGCCCGATATCGGAGGTCCATGCCCGTGTCCGACGCCCCGACGACGGCGCAGTCGCAGACGGTCACGCTGCCCACTGGCGTCGACGCCATCCTGACGTGGGCCGGGGTCACGCACCGCGGCCGCAAGCGCGACATCAACCAGGACGCCCTGCTCACGGCGTTCCCGCTGTTCGTCGTCGCCGACGGCATGGGCGGCCACATCGGGGGCGAGATCGCCAGCGCGAGCACGGTCGACCGCCTCCAGCGCATGGTGGGCAAGGGCCCGGTCTCGCCCGAGCGCATCGAGAAGGCGCTGATCAAGGCCGTCCGCGACATCGGCGACCACCCCGAGACGACCGACGAGGGCACCGGCACGACCGTGACGGGCGTGTACCTCGACATCACCGACGACCAGGCGACCTGGGTCGCGCTGAACATCGGCGACTCCCGCGTCTACCTGCTGCGCGACGACGCGCTCGCGCAGGTCACGACCGACCACTCGCTCGTCCAGGAGCTCGTCGCGGCGGGGCGCCTCAGCCCCGAGGAGGCCGAGAACCACCCGTACGGCAACGTGATCACGCGCGCGGTGGGGCCGAGCGAGGGCGCCGTGCCCGACTACGTGCGCCTCGACGTGCGCGACGGGGACCGGTTCGTCATCTGCTCGGACGGGCTCACCAAGGAGCTCACGGACTACGGCATCCTCCACTTCCTGCGTCTGCACCCAGAGCCCGAGGCGGCGGTCGACGCCATGCTCGAAGCCGCGCTGGAGAACGGGGGGCGCGACAACATCACGATCGTGGTGCTGAACGTCACGGTGCCGGGCCAGGTGCGCCCCGACGACGCCGACACGCGGGAGCTGCCCGAGGCCGACCCGCACGACACGTTCGACCCGCCGGCGGAGCCCGCCGACGACTCGTCCACAGGCGACGACGCGCGCGAGTAATCCGCCGGGGCCGTCCGCGCCGCCGCGCCGCGCTCGCGGAGCCGCTGGACTGGGCGCATGCCCGCAGCGCACGACGAGCCCATCACCCTGCCGACCCCGGAACCCCCGCCCCGCCGCGGGCCCTTTCCGATCGTCGCCTCGGTCGTCCCCGTCGTCGCGTCGGTCGCGATCTGGGCCGTCACCGGCTCCCTGCTCGCGCTCTGCTTCGCCGCGCTCGGACCGCTGATGGCCGTGGCCTCGCTGATCGACGGTGCCCGCAGCGGGCGGCGCCGGCGCCGCGAAGCGCGAGCCGAGCGCGAGGCGGCGCTGCGCCGGGCGCGCGAGCAGGTCGCGCGGCGGCACGCCGCAGAGCGGGCGACGCGATGGCGCGAGCGGCCCGACGTGGCGGCGCTGATCAAGGACCCGCGGCGGCAGTGGCGCAGCGGCGCGGACGAGCTGGTGGTCGGCCGCGGCCGTGTGCCGAGCATCGTGCGGGTGGCCGTGGGGGACGACGACGCCGAGGGGAGGGAGCTGCGGCGGCGCGCGGCCCAGCTCGCCGACGCGCCCGTGACGGTGCCGCTGCGCGCGGGCGTCGCCGTGCAGGGCGATCCCGTCGCAGCGCGGGCGATCGCCCGTGGCCTGGTGCTGCAGCTGTGCCTCGCGCATCCGGCGGGCGACGCGGCGCTCGTGGCCGTGCCGCCTGGGGAGTCCGGGTGGGCGGAGCGGCTGCCGCACTGGCGCCCGGGCGCCCGAGACGGCCTGCGCGTCTCCCTCGCGGACGCCGCGGCGCCCGCGCCGCCGTCCGACGTGGTGATCGCGGTGGTGGCGCCTGAGGGCGAGGTCCCTCCGGAGTGCGGGGCGCTGCTCGAGGCCGGGCCCGTGCCGCAGGCACGGCTCACGTGGGCGGGGGAGACCGCCTCGGTCGCCGCGGAGGCGGTCTCGCTCGCCCAGGCGGAGGCGATCGCGGCGCAGCTCGCGGCGCGACGGCCCGCGGCCGAGTCGTCGTCGGCGGGCCGCGCCGGGACGGTCGGCCTCGGAGAGCTCCTGGAGCGCGCACCTGAGCGCTCGGGCGCGCTCGGCGCGGTGATCGGCGTCGAGGGCGCCACCCCCGCGCAGGTCGACCTCGTGGCCGACGGGCCTCACGCCGTGGTGGTGGGGATGACGGGCAGCGGCAAGAGCGAGCTGCTGGTGACCTGGGTGGCGTCGCTCGCCGCCGTCCTGCCTCCCGAGCGCGTGCAGTTCCTGCTGGCGGACTTCAAGGGCGGCACCGCGTTCGCACCGCTCTCAGCGCTGCCGCACGTGACCGGGGTCATCACCGACCTCGATGCCGGGGGTGCGCGCCGCGCGGTCGAGAGCCTCCGCGCCGAGCTGCGCGCCCGCGAGGCGGTGCTCGCGCAGGCGGGGGCGCGGGACGTGTCGGACCCGCGTGTCGACCTGCCGCGGCTCGTGATCGTGGTGGACGAGTTCGCCGCGATGCTGCAGGAGCATCCGGATCTCCACGCGGTCTTCACCGACGTGGCGGCCCGCGGGCGGGCGCTCGGCCTGCATCTCGTGCTGGGCACCCAGCGGGCAGGGGGCGTGCTGCGCGACGCGCTCGTGGCCAACAGCCCGCTGCGGATCGGCCTGCGGGTCGCGGAGCCGGCCGAGAGCCGCGCTCTGCTCGGGACCGACGAAGCGGCGGCGCTCCCGGGCGGCGCGGAGGGGCGCGGGCTCGCGTGGATCCGCCGCGCGGGCGACTCCGGCGCCCGGCTGACGCGGATCGCGCTGACCTCGCCGGACGACGTCGCGACCGCCGCGGCCCGGTTCGCGGATCGGCCGCGCCGCCCCGGGCCCTGGCTGCCGCCGCTGCCGACCCGCCTCTCCCGCGCGGACGCGGTGGCGCTCGTGGGGGAGCCGCCGCCCGAGGCGATCCTGCTCGGCGTCGCCGACGAGCCCGCGCGACAGCGGCGATCCGCCGTCCTCCTGCGGCCGGGCTCGGACCGCGGCCTGGTCGTGGTCGGCGCGGGCGGGTCCGGGCGCTCGGCGGTCGCCGGGCTGGTGGCGGGCGCGCGGCCCGACGCCCTGATCGTGCCGCGCGACGCCGAGGCCGCGTGGGATGCGCTGGAGCGCGCAGAGCGCATCCGGCCCGCGCTGCTCGTGATCGACGACGTCGACGCCCTGCTCACCCGGTTCCCGCCCGAGTACGCACAGGCCACCGCCGACCGGCTCGAGGGGATCGTGCGGGACGCGGGGGACAGCGGCACGACGGTCCTGCTCACGGCCGCGCGGCTCTCGGGGCCCGTGCAGCGCTTCGCCGACCTCCTTCCGCGCCGTGCGCTGCTCGCGCTGCCGGGGCGGGCCGAGCACGCCGCCGCCGGCGGCGCAGCCGACACGTTCGATCCGCGCCGACCGCCCGGGCGCGCCGTGCTGGACGGGCTCGAGGTGCAGTTCGCGCTCGGCGAGTCGCTGCCCGCGCCGGCCGTGCAGGAGCCGCCCCGCTGGGTGCCCGACGCGCCGGTCGCCGGCATGGTGCTGCGTGCCGCGCGTCGCCGCGGCGAGCAGCTCGCGGCGGCGTGGCCGGCCGGCGTCCGGGTGCTGCCCGTCGACGACCTCCCGCCGGGTGCGCGGCTCGCGGACCTGCATCGCCCGGGGGAGCGGCTGGTGCTCGCCGGAGACGGCGACACCTGGCAGCGCCAGTGGTCCCTCCTGCAGGACGTGCGCGGCGGCGCGCCGTTCGCGGTCGGCGCCGACTGCGCGCCCGAGCTCCGCACGCTTCTGGGCGAGCGCGAGCTCCCGCCCTACGCCCGCACGCGCGCATCCCGTGCCTGGCTCGTGCGCGACGGCCGCCCGCCCGAGCGGATCATCCTGCCCTGACCGACGTCCAGGGACCCGAGCTCAGACGGTGGCGCGGATGCGGCCGACCTCGCGGCCGCCGCCCTCGACGCGGTACATCGGGTGGGCCGCGGCGTCGACGACGTCGCCCGAGGTCACCGCGCCCGCCTTCGCGAGCAGGCTGAGCGCGACCAGCGAGGCGGCGCGCAGCGATCCGTCGAGCATCTTCAGCGCGACCGTGGTGCCGTCGGGGGCGACCATGACCTGCACGCCCTCGGCGCCGAGCTTTGAGAAGACGCCGAACCGCTCGATCGCGAAGGTGTCGGAGCGCCCGGGCCCGTCGATCGCCCACGGGTTCTCGCGCACGGTGCGCACCAGCGCTCCGGCCACGCGGTGCAGCGCGAACGGCGACCGCTCGGAGGAGGTGCCGATGCGGTGGATGCCGCGCGCGAGGGCGGTCAGCGGCAGCGCGTGGACGGGGGCGCCGCACCCGTCGATCACGGTGGCGGGGATCTTCTCGCCCGTCAGCCGCTCGACCACCTCGCGGATGTGCAGCTGCAGCGGGTGCACCGGGTCGAGGTAGCCGTTCACGTCCCATCCGGTCGCGACGCACGCTGCGAGCATCGCGGCGTGCTTGCCGGAGCAGTTGTGCCGCACGCGGGCCTTGTCGGCGTGATCGCGGACCATGGCGTCGCGCGTGGCGACGTCCGAGGGCCAGCTCGCCGGGCACGCCAGGTGGTCCTCCGTGAGGCCCGACGCCGCGAGCATCTCGCGCACCACCGCGACGTGGCGGTCGGTGCCCGCGTGGCTCGCGGTCGAGAGGGCCATCCGCTCGCCCGCGAGCTCGGCGCCCGCCGTGAGGCACGCCACGGCCTGCAGCGGCTTGAGCGAGGACCGGGGCAGGATCAGCGCATCCGGGTTCCCCAGGCTCGCGACGATCTCACCGCTCGGCGCGAGCACGATCGCCGAGCCCGCATGCCGGGACTCCACGAATCCATTGCGCTCCACGACCGCGAGCTCGACGGAATCCTGCACGCTGAAAGTCTCGGACATCTACTTAGAATCTCACGCCCGTCGATCGGCTCGGGCACCGCAAGCGGTGCCACTCGCCGCTCGACCACTGTCGCTGACGCTCCAGTGAGGCGTGAGGGCGCGCTTCGCGCGCGGGCCGCATCCGCGGCATGCTCGCTTCGCTCGCACGACGGTGGGGCGCCGTGCTCCGGTACGCGGCGGGGGTCAGCCGACCGTGACCGTGGCCTCGTGGCGGACCGGGAAGTTGACCGAGCGCGCGATGAAGCACCAGCCGTGAGCGGTCTCGTGCGCCGCCTCCGCCGCCTCGATCATGGAGGCGTCGGCGACCGTCACGCGCGGGCGCAGCACGACCTCCGCGAACTGGCCGCCGCTGGCGCCGTCCTCGACCATGAGCCCGGTCGCCTCGTCGACGTACGAGGTGACGACCACCCCGGCGACCACGCACGCGTGCAGGTAGGACAGGAGGTGGCACTCCGACAGGGCCGCGATCAGCATGTCCTCGGGGTTCCACCGCTCCGGATCGCCGCGGAACGGCTTGTCCGAGGAGGCGAGGAGCGCGGGCTTGCCGTCGACCTCGATCGTCACGTCGCGCGAGTACTCGCGGTACCCGGAGGTCCCCGAACCGAGGTTGCCGGTCCAGGTGGCGGTGAGCGCGTAGCGGTGTTCGCGATGCATGCCGCCAGTCTCGCACCGCGACGGGAACTACCGTCGTTCGTGCGGGAGCGCGCGCTTGATCTTCTCGATCGGCGTCTGCGCGGGCGACTCGTTGTACGCGTCCGCGAGCTCCTGGCCCGACAGGGCGTGGATGGCCGCCATGATCTCGTCCGTCGCCGTGCGGCGCGCGCGGCCCGAGGTCGCGGGCCCGTGGTGGGAGAGGTCGAGCGGCTCGCCGAAGCGGATCGTGACGCGCTCGCGCATCGACGGGAACTTCGAGCCGACCGGCATGACCTTGTCGGTCCCGATCAGGCCCACCGGCACGACCGGCGCGCCGGTCTGCAGGGCGAGGAACGCGACGCCCGTACGGCCCTTGTAGAGCCGGCCGTCCAGCGAGCGCGTCCCCTCGGGGTACAGCGCGACCGCGGCCCCCGTCTCGAGGATCTGCCGCTGCTGCTCGAGCGCGTCGAGAGCCGCCTGCCCCGCGCCGCGGCGCACGGGGATGGCGCCGACCGCGGTGAACAGCACCTTCGAGAGCCAGCCCTTGAAGCCGGTGCCCTCGAAGTAGCTCGACTTCGCCAGGAAGTGCACGGGCCGCGGCGCCGCGGCGACGGGGATGGCGATCGAGTCGATGAACGAGAGATGGTTGCTGGCGAAGATCACGGCGCCTTCGCGCGGGATGTTCGAGCGTCCCTCGACGTGCGGGCGGTAGAGGGCGCGCGCCAGGGGAGCGAGCGCCATGCGGCCGAACGTGTAGAACCAGCTGGGCTGGTGCGGGGCCTCGGTCTCGTCGGTTTCGGGTGCCGGCGACTCCTGAGAGGTCATCCGAAGAGCGTAACGCGGGATCCATGCCCGCCGCGGAATGATCCCCGGGCAGCTCTCGCACGATCTGCTCAGGCGGTTCGTAACCGGAATGGGACAAGATGGGATGAATCCCCAACGAACGAGGTATCTCCGTGCGTCTTCGCTCCACCGCCCTCCTGTCCACCCTCGCGGTCACCGCGATCGCGCTCGCCGGCTGCTCCGGCGAGCCGGCCCCCGAGTCCTCGCCGAGCGCCTCCGCCGCCGGCGACCTGTGCGGCGCCGCGGTCGGATCGGGAGCCGCGTCGGAGGCCGTGACGGTCGAGGGCGAGCCCGGCGAGGCGTCGACCGCGACGTTCGAGAAGCCGCTCGAGATCACCGAGCTGCAGAGCACGGTCGTGGCCGAGGGCGAGGGCGAGCCCATCGAGGCCGGCCAGCTCATCGAATACGCGATGTCGGCGTACGACGCCACGACAGGCGAGGAGCTCGGCGTGATCGGCTACGAGGAGGGCCAGCTGCTGCCGCAGCAGATCACGCCCGAGAGCGTGTTCGCCCAGATCCTCGGTTGCGCCACGGTCGGCACGCGCGTCGTGAGCACCTTCCCGGCGTCGCAGGGGCAGGACGGCAGCGAGGTCCCCGGCCAGGTCTACGTGTTCGACCTCACGGGCGTCACGCCGTCGGCCGCGTGGGGCGACCCGCAGGAGCCCGTCGGGGGCGAGCCCACGGTCGAGCTCGCCGACGACGGCGAGCCCACCATCACGCTCCCCGACGCGGAGGCGCCCAGCGAGACCCAGGTCAGCGAGCTCAAGGTCGGCGACGGCGACACGGTCGAGTCGGGCGATCAGGTGCTCGTCCAGTACACGGGCGTGAAGTGGTCCGACGGCAGCGTGTTCGACTCGAGCTGGGTGAACGGCGCCCCGACGGCGTTCGTCACGAACCAGGTCGTGCCGGGCTTCACCAAGGCGCTCGAGGGCCAGACGGTCGGCTCGCAGGTGCTCGTCACGATGCCGCCGGCCGACGGCTACGGGTCGTCCGAGGGCCACGAGCTGCAGGACGAGACGCTGACGTTCGTGGTCGACATCCTCGCGACCCAGCACCCCGCCCCGGCGCAGTGAGGCGCGCGCAGGCATGACCGCGTCCCCGGCCGCAGCGCGCCGCGTCGTCATCCTCGGATCCACGGGGTCCATCGGCACGCAGGCCCTCGACGTGATCCGCGCCAACCCGGAGCGGTTCGTCGTCGTGGGCCTGTCGGCCGGCTCGAACGCCGAGGCCATGGCCGCCCAGGCGCGCGAGTTCGGCGTCGAGCACACGGCGCTGGGCGCCGCCGAGGCCGAGCAGCTCGTGCGCTCGGTCGACGCGGACGTGGTCGTCAACGGGATCACCGGCTCGGTCGGCCTCGGCCCGACGCTCGCGGCGCTCGAGACCGGGCGCACGCTCGCGCTGGCGAACAAGGAGTCGCTCATCGTGGGCGGCGACCTGGTCAAGCGCGTCGCTCGGCCGGGGCAGATCGTGCCCGTCGACTCCGAGCACTCGGCGCTGGCGCAGGCGCTGCGCTCGGGCACGGCGGACGAGGTGCGCCGGCTGGTGCTCACGGCGTCGGGCGGCCCCTTCCGAGGCCGCGATCGGGCGTCGCTCGCGGGTGTGACGCCCGCGGAGGCGCTCGCGCACCCGACGTGGGACATGGGCCGCATGGTCACCACGAACTCGGCCACGCTCGTCAACAAGGGCCTCGAGGTGATCGAGGCGCACCTGCTGTTCGACGTGCCCTTCGACCGGATCGACGTGGTCGTGCACCCGCAGTCGATCGTCCACTCGATGGTCGAGTTCGTCGACGGCTCGACCATCGCGCAGGCGTCGCCGCCCGACATGCGGCTGCCGATCTCGCTCGGGCTGGACTGGCCGCACCGCGTGCCCGGCGTCGGTGCGCCGCTCGACTGGACCGCCGCCTCGGCGTGGACGTTCGAGCCGCTCGACGACGAGGCCTTCCCCGCCGTCGCCCTCGCCAAGCAGGTCGGCGAGGCGGGCCGCACGTATCCCGGCGTCTACAACGCGGCGAACGAGCAGGCCGTCGACGCCTTCCACGAGGGGCGCCTGCCGTTCCTCGGCATCGTCGACACCGTGCGCCGCGTGGTCGACGCGCACGACGCCCCCGCCGAGCTCACGCGCGAGTCGCTCGCGGAGGCCGAGGCCTGGGCCCGCGCCGAGGCCGACCGGATGATCTCGGGCTAGAGTTCCGCGCAACCGGCCTGCGACGCGCGCCAGCGCGGAGCGTGCGGGCGCTCATGCGCCCGCCACTCACGCCATCGATGGAGCGCCAGCGACAGCGCTGCAGACGCGAGTGGCGCCCTGGAGGGGTGCACGAGCGGATGCGGGGGCGTGAGAGTCAAGAACTGTAGGGGACCGGCCAGGCGGGCTCCGGCACCGGCCAGCCCGCGTCGCGCAGGGCGCGGCGGGCGAGCTCGCGGGCCGAGTACGGAGTGCGGACGCCGCGGATGTCGCGGTAGTCCTGGTGGCCGGGGCCCGCCCACAGGATGGCGTCGCCGGGACCGACGAGCGAGACGGCCTTCACGATCGCGGCCTCGGGCGGCGAGACCTCGTGGATCTCGTGATCCGGATCCGTCGCGCGGGCGCCCTCGAGCAGCATCGCCCGGATCGCGTCGGGGTCCTCGAACCGGGGGTGGTGGTCGGTGATGACCACGATGTCGCTGCCCTCGACCGCCGTGCGGCCCATGTCGAAGCGCTTGGTCTTGTCGCGGTCGCCGTCGGCGCCGAACAGCATCAGCACCTTGCCCCGCGTGACGCGGCGCACGGCCGCGAGCGTCTTCTCGAACGCGTCGGGAGTGTGGCCGAAGTCGACGTACACGGCGGGGCCCTCGTCGCCCGAGACGCGCTGCGTCCGGCCGGGGAGGTACGCCCGGATGCCGCCGTCCCGCTCGAGGGCCTCGGCGATGCGCTCCCACGCATAGCCGGCCTCGAGCAGCATCACGATCGCGAGGCCGCCGTTCGAGGCCATGTGCGGCCCGATCACGGGCACCGACGTCGTGAGGGAGCGGCCGTCGCCGTGCGACAGGGTGAAGCGGGTGCCGCTCTGCGTCTCCTCGTCGATCGTCACGATCCACTCGGCCCGGGCGGCCCGGTCGGGGTCCGCCGCGATCGACGGCGTGGCGATCGTCACGACCGGGATCTCCGCCTTCGCGGCGATGTCGAACCCGGGCGTGGAGTCCAGCGACACGACCCCGCGGCGGGCGCGATCCGGCCGGAAGAACTGCAGCTTGGCCTCGAAGTACTCGGCCATGTCGGCGTAGTCGTCGAGGTGGTCGTGCGTGAGGTTCGTGAAGGACGCGACGTCGAACACGAGGCCGTCCACGCGGTGGCGGGTCAGCGCCTGCGCGCTCACCTCGACCGCGACGGCCTCCACGCTGCGCTCCCGCATCAGGGCCAGCAGCGCGTGGAACTCGGACGCCTCGGGCGTGGTCAGGCGGGAGACGATGACCTCGCCCGCGATGTGTCGCTCGGCCGTCGAGGAGAGGCCGGAGACGACGCCCATCTGCTGCAGGATGCCGTCCAGGATGTGCGTCACGGAGGTCTTGCCGTTCGTGCCGGTCGTGCCGAGCAGCAGCGGGAGGTCCGCATCCGTCGCGTAGACCCACGACGACAGCGCGCCGAGCGCGCCGCGGGGGTCGTCCACCACGACGATCGGAAGGCCGGACGCGGCGGCCATGTCGGCGCCCTCGGCGTCGGTCACGATCGCCGCGGCGCCCTTCTCGGCGGCCACCGGGGCGAACTCGGCGCCGTGGCGGTTCACGCCGCGGATCGCCACGAACGCCTCGCCCTCCCGCAGATCCGCGGTCGCGAGCGTGATGCCGCGGATCTCGATCCCGTCGAGCGATCCGCGCGTCTCGCGTCCGAAGCGATCGGCCAGCTCGGCGAGCGACCGGCGGGGCGGGTTCTCGGGACGCAGGACCGGAGGCAGGTTCGCAGGAGGGTTCGTCATGGCGTCTCCCAGTCTCGCACGCGCGCGCCGTCCACCCCGCTGTGACGCGGGCCGCGCGGCCCCGCGCCCGGCCGCCGCGCGGGGCCGGCCGGGCGCGGGGGAACGGGTCAGCCGCGGGCCGACCGGCGCCAGGCGAGGACCGACACGACCAGCGCCGCGATGCCCGCGGCCAGCCCGCCGGCTCCCAGCGCGACCGGGAGGGGATCCGATGCCGGTGCGGCGACAGGCGCCTCCGCCCCGGCGGCGTGCGCGTGGTCGCCGCCCGCCGCCGCCGCGTCCAGCGTGACCGTCGGCGCGGGGCTGTCGAGCTCGTGCGGATCCTGGCCGTCCTCCGGGATCTCGGACCAGGACACGGCTCCCTCGCTGCACACCTGCTCGACCGGGAACGCGAGCGTGACAGGGGCGTCGTCGGCGTACTTCACGCCGAGCTCGACCGTGGCCCGCAGGTCGCTCGGGACGGGCTCGTTCGCCGTGTAGACCACGCGCGAGACGAGGCCGTCGGCCGCGTCGCGCTCGACGTCGATCGTCCAGCCGGGCTGCAGGGTCGGCGACACGGAGTCGAGCCCGTCGGGCACGTCGATCCGCAGGGCGGTGGTGGGGGATCCGTCGTAGCCGTGGCTGAACGCGAACGTCAGCACGTCGTAGCCGCCGGCGACCGGGGCGTCCGGCGTCACGGTGACGTGCGCGCTCGCGGCCAGCGGCGCGGCGAGCACGAGACCGGCGGCAAGCGCGCCGCCGGACGCGGCGATCAGCGATCGACGGAGCGGACGGCGGGTGGGGATGGACAGGGACATGGGTTCTCCTCGGAGGTTCCGCGCCGTGCGGGCGCACGGGCGCGCGACCGCGTCGCGGATCGGCCGCGGCGGTCGGATGGGTCGGTGACGGCGTGCGCCTGGAGCCCGGGAGGGCTCAGGCGCGCAGCGCCGCCGGGGGCCCGCGCCGGGAGACCGAGGAGAGGAGAGCGGGGAGGACGGCCGCGACGGCGGGCGCGGGCAGCGCACGCGGCAGCCGGGGCGCGGCGGGCGGCAGCGGGGCGGCGGCGCGCCGCAGCAGGGCCACGGCGCCGCGCGCGATCGCGCGCACCAGCCGCTCCCCGCGCCACAGCAGCGCCACGGTCACGAGCGCCGCGACCGCGTGCGCGACGTACATACCCGCCCCCTCCGGCGCGGGGGCGGACGCCGCGATCAGCGTGATGTGGTGCCCGTGTCGTTCGATGTTCGCGGACGCGCCCGCGCCCGAGGGTGAGCCGAGCAGCTGGAACACGCCGTGGAACGCGGCCTGGCTCACCAGCGCCGCGGCCGCGAGCCGCGACAGGCTCATGCGCGGGCCGGCCAGCGCGCCGGCCACCGGCGTGAGCAGCGCGATCATGGCCGCGACCAGCAGGAACGCGGGAGCCGGCCCGCCCGCGACCGTGTGCGACGCGGCGGCCAGCAGGGTGGCGACCGACGACGCGGCGACGCCGCGGAGCGCGCGCTGCTGCCGGGCCGTCATGCCCTCGAACCTACCCGCGCACGGCATCCCCGCCCGCGGCCGTCGCGCCCCGGGGTTTCCGAGGATGCGGGGGCTAGCGTTGTGCGCGTGACTGTCGTGGCGTTCGTGATCGGCGTGCTCGTCGTCGTGGTGGGGCTGGCCGTGTCCATCGCGCTGCACGAGATCGGCCACCTCGTGCCGGCCAAGCGGTTCGGCGTGCGCGCCGGGCAGTACATGGTCGGCCTGGGCCCCGTGATCTGGTCGCGCCGCTTCGGCGAGACCGAGTACGGCGTCAAGCTCCTGCCGATCGGCGGCTACGTCTCGATGGCGGGGATGTACGCCCCGACGAGGCAGGGCGTGCGCGCCAGGGGGATGTTCGCGACGCTCGTGCAGGATGCGCGCGACGCCAACGCCGAGACGCTCCAGGGCGTCGACGACTCGCGCGCCTTCTACCGCCTGCCGGTGTGGAAGCGCATCGTCGTCATGCTGGGCGGGCCGGTCATGAACCTGATCCTCGCGGTCGTCCTGTTCTCGGTGCTCTACAGCGGCATCGGCCTGCAGCAGACCACGACCACGATCGACGCGGTGTCCGAGTGCGTGCAGCCCGCGGGCTCCGCGTCGGAGACGTGCGACGAGGACGATCCCGCCTCGCCCGCGCTCGCCGCGGGGCTGCGGCCCGGCGACCGGTTCGTGTCGCTGGACGGCACCGAGGTGTCGACGTTCGCGGAGGCGTCCGCGATCATCCAGGCCGCGCCCGATCGGCCCCTCCCCGTGGTCGTCGATCGCGCCGGCGAGCGCGTGGCGCTCACCCTGACCCCCGTGCTCGCGGAGCGTCAGATCGCGGGCGAGGACGGCGAGGTCACGACGCAGCGCGTCGGCTTCGCGGGGATCACCGCGGCCGTCGAGCGCGTGCGGCAGCCGATCTGGTCCGGGCCGCAGGCGACGTTCGAGACGGTCGGATCCGTGACCGGCATCATCCTGCAGCTGCCGCAGCGCCTGTGGGACACGGCCGTGGATCTGTTCACGGGCCAGGAGCGCGACCCGAACGGGCCGCTCAGCGTGGTCGGTGTCGGCCGCCTGGCCGGCGAGGTCGCCGCGACCGAGGCGCCCATCCTGGACCGCGTCTCGGCCATGGTGGGGCTGCTCGCCTCGGTCAACATCGCGCTGTTCGTGTTCAACCTGATCCCGCTGCTGCCGCTCGACGGCGGGCACGTCGCGATCGCGCTGTGGGACGGGCTCAAGCGCGCATGGGCGCGGCTGCGCGGCCGCCCCGAGCCGGCGCCGGTCGACGCGACGCGCCTCGTGCCCGTCACGCTGCTGGTGGTCGTGCTGATGGTCGGCATGGGCGCCCTGCTGTTCGCGGCCGACATCTTCAACCCCGTCCGCCTGATCGGCTGAGCGGGGCCGGGCCCGTCGCCCCGCGGGTAGCGTGGAGGGGATGTCCGCTCCCGCCGCCTCCGCACCCGTCGTGACGACGCGGGGGCGTGCGCTGGGATACCTGGCGCTGGTCGGCGCCACGCTCTCGTGGGCGGGCAACTACCTGCTGGGCGTGATCGCGGTCGCCGAGACCGACCCGGTCAGCCTCACGTGGCTGCGCTGGGTGCTCGCGGTCGTCCCGCTGTTCCTGATCGCGCAGCTCGTCGAGCGGCCCGACTGGCGCGCGCTGTTCCGCGCCTGGCCCCGGCTCGCGCTGCTCGGGGCGATCGGCGTCGCGGGCTACAACCTGCTGCTGTACGCCGCGCTCGGCACCGAGACGCCGTTCCAGCTCTCCCTGATCAACGCGTTCAATCCGGCTCTGATCGCGATCGCCGCCGTGGTCTTCCTCGGCGCGCGGCTGGGCTGGCGGGGGATCGGGGGCATCCTGCTCGCCTTCGCGGGCGTGCTCTGGATCATCTCGAGCGGGCGTCCGCTGTCGATCCTCGAGCACCCGCCGAAGGTCGGCAGCCTCATCATGGTCGGCGCGATCGTCGCGTGGACCGCGTACACGATCATCGGGCGCACGGGGCCGCGCCTCCCGCCCATCTCGGCCGTGGCGGTGCAGGGCCTGTGCGTCGCGATCGGCCTGACGCCGGTCGTCCTGATCCAGGGGCTCAGCCTGCCCGAGACCGCGGCGGGCGCGTGGTCGCTGGCGTACATCGCGGTGTTCCCGTCGATCGCGTCGTACGTGCTGTGGAACTACGCGCTGCAGCACGTGCCGCCCGCGCAGGCGGGCGTCTCGCTCAACTTGATCACGGTGTTCACCGCGATCGCGACGGTGCTGCTGGGCATGGCCGTGACCGCGCCGCAGATCGTCGGCGGCGTGCTCGTGCTGGCGGGCGTGGTGCTCGCGCAGGAGGCGCCGACACAACGCAGGACCTCCTGAGCGTCCCGGGCGTGTCGCGGACGGTCGACCGCGGAACTCCGCGGCCGACACGCCCGCCCGGCCTCCGAGGTCCTGCGTTGTGTCGGAGGAGCCGCGGCGTCAGCTGAGCGCGTGGGTCACCAGGCGCTCGAGCGTGCGCATGCCGTCGCGCGACAGGATCGACTCCAGGTGGCCCTGCACCGACGCGAAGCCGCGGCCGCGCAGCGCGTACACGTCGCCCGTCGCGGGCTCGGCCGCGACCTCCACGTCGCCGACCGCACCGCAGCGGGTCTCGCTCGGCGTGAGCCGCGTGACGCCCGGCAGCACGCGCGCCGTGTACGTGTTGTAGAAGCCGATCGAGGCGGGCTCGCCGAACACGTCGACGGTCTTCTGCAGACCCTGGTGCGGGCTCGCGAGCGGTGCCAGCGGGATCCCGATCCGGTCGCTCAGGATCTGGTGGCTCAGGCACACCGCCAGCAGCGGCGTGCCGGCGTCCAGGCGGCGCGTCACGAGCTCCCGCATGCGGGTGATGCGCGGGTTCCCGGCGTCGCGGGGGTCGCCGGGGCCGGGGCCAGACACGACCAGCTCGGCGGCGTCCACGTCGGCGTCGGTGGCCTCGGACCAGTGCGCGATCCGCACGTCGAGGCCGAGGTGGCGCAGCTGGTGCGCGAGCATCGTGGTGAAGCGGTCCTCGGCGTCGATCACGAGCGCCGAGCGGCCCGCGAACGGACCGGGCGCCGAGCCCTGCGGCTCGAGCCAGAACGGCGCCAGGCGCGCGTTGCGCGACGCGAGCAGCTCGGCGATCCGCGGGTCCTCGGCCAGCGGACGGCGCGGCGCCGGCTCATCCGGGTCGTCGGCGTGCGCACGCGGCACGGCGCCGATCGCGCCGAGCACCCCGGCGGCCTTGCCGTGGGTCTCGTTGACCTCGCCGTACGGGTCGGAGTGGCGCACGAGCGTCGCGCCCGCGGGCACGCGCAGGCGCCCGTCGACCAGGTAGGCCGTGCGGATCAGGATGGGCGCGTCCAGGTCGTGCCCGCCGTCCGCGCGCGGCGTGAACAGCGCCGCGACGCCCGAGTAGTACCCGCGCGGCGTGCGCTCGTGCCGGCGGATGACCGCGCACGCGTTCTGCATGGGAGAGCCCGTGACCGTCGGGGCGAACATGGTCTCGCGCAGGATGTCCCGCGGGTCGAGCCGGCTGAAGCCGCGCAGCATGTACTCGGTGTGCGTGAGCCGCGACATCTCCTTGAGGTGCGGTCCCGTGATCCGGCCCCCGTCGCTGCACACGGCGCTCATCATCTTGAGCTCCTCGTCGACCACCATGAAGAGCTCCTCGGTCTCCTTGGTGTCCGTGAGGAACGCCGCGAGGGTCTCGACGGTCGCGCCGCCCGCCGGGTGCCGGAACGTCCCGGAGATCGGGTTCATCGTGACCGTGCTCGGCTCGCCCACGGCTCCCGCCACGGCCGTGATGTGCGCCTCGGGGCTCGCGCCGACCGCGACGTGGCCCGGCGTGATGATCGCGAACGTCCAGTACGCCCCGCGCTCGTGCTCGAGCAGCGCGCGGAACCAGGTCAGGGCGGCGACGCGCGGGTCGGCGTTCACGCCGGCCACGTAGTCGCGCCGGATGACGAAGTTGGCGCCCTCGCCGCGTCCGATCTCGTCGGAGATCACGCGACGCACGATGTCGGCGTACTCCTCGTCGGGGATGTCGAATCCGGCGTCCGTGAGCGGCACGGTCTCGGTCGGGAGCACGCCCATCGCGTCGGCGAGCGGGATCCGCTCGTGCGTCTCGATGAGCAGGCAGCGCAGGGGAGCGCCGTCGTCGTGCGCCTCGAAGCCGCGCTCGCGCACCTGGCGGTACGGCACCATCGCGAGGACCTCGCGCGGCGTGCCGTCGGCGGCGTTCAGCGGGATGTCGGCGAGCAGATCCACGTCGGCGACGGGGCCGGTGAGCACCTCGACGGCGTCGACCGCGCCGGTGTCGCCCGCGCGCGCGATGAGCGCGAAGGACGCGTCGGGATCGTCGGCGAGGCGACGGATCAGGTCGGCGGTGGCGGGCCCGGTCATGCGGGTTCTCCTCAGCGGTACGGCGGCCTGACATGCAGAAAGACCGCCTGGAGCGGCGGTCTGTTCTCGTGGTTCGCGAAAGCACCGCCTAGGAGGCGGGCCACCAGGTGGTGAGGTTCGCGGACATGCCGGAAACGTACCACAGCCCGCGCGGGGCGGTGCGCCGTCAGCGGTCCCGGGCGGGCGGGCGCTGCCGGATCCGGACCGCCGCCGCGGCGCACAGGATCACCACGATGCCGCCGAGCACGGTGGGCCACGTGAGCGCCTCGCCGAGGATGAGGGCGGCCCACGCGAGAGTGAGGACCGGCTGGGCGAGCTGCAGCTGGCTGACGCGGGTCATGGGCCCGATCGCCAGCCCCCGGTACCACGCGAAGAACCCGAGGAACATGCTGACCACCGCCAGGTACCCGAACGACGCCCACTGCGCCGGGCCGGCGACGGGCGGTGCGGCCGCGGCCGAGACCAGCGTGAGCGCGAGCATCACCGGCGCGGCGACCACGAGGGCCCACGAGATCGTCTGCCACGAGCCGAGCTCCCGCGACAGCAGCCCGCCCTCGGCGTACCCGATCGCGCACAGCGCGACGGCCGCGATGAGCAGCAGGTCGGCCGCGTGGAGCCGGCCCAGGCCGCCGTTGCCGAGCATCGCGAACACGACCGCCGCGGCGGCTCCCGCGGCTGCCACCGCCCAGAACGCGGGGGTTGTGCGCTCGCGCGTGCGCAGCACGGCCGCGATCGCCGTCGCGGCGGGCAGCACCGCGATGACGGCCGCGCTGTGGCCCGCCGGGGCGGTGGTGAGTGCGAAGGACGTCAGCAGCGGGAAGCCCGCCACGACGCCGGCCGCCACGACCGCCAGGCGCAGCCACTGGCGCCCGCGCGGGCGGCGCTGTCGCGTCATGGTGAGCGCGATCGCCGCGAGCGCCGCCGCGACGACCGCCCGGCCGGCGCCGACGAACAGCGGCTCGAGGTCCTGCACCGCCACGCGGGTGAAGATCACCGTGAACGAGAACGCCACCACTCCGGCCAGCCCCCACGCCAGGCCCGCGCGCGGCGCGGACCGGACCGCCCGCGCGTCGGCGGCGGTGCGGGGAGGCGTCGCGGTCGTCATCCCGACAGCCTCACGCCACGGCGGCCTCCTCCGCGCGGTCCAATCACGTCCCGCTGGCACGGGCCTGGCATCGCCTGAGCAGTCGCCGAGCGGAAGCCGACATCCAGCCGGGGTTCACCCGCGCCGCGTACCCTGGTGGGGTGCCTGCCGTGAACCTCGGGATGCCCCGCGTCCCCGAAACCCTCGCCCCGCGCCGCAAGTCCCGCCAGATCCGGGTGGGCAAGGTGCTCGTGGGCGGCGACGCGCCCGTCAGCGTCCAGTCGATGACGACGACGCCCACCACCGACATCAATGCCACGCTCCAGCAGATCGCCGAGCTCACGGCGAGCGGCTGCGAGATCGTGCGCGTGGCGGTGCCCAGCCAGGACGACGCGGATGTGCTGCACATCATCGCGAAGAAGAGCCAGATCCCGGTCATCGCCGACATCCACTTCCAGCCGAAGTACGTGTTCCAGGCGATCGACGCCGGCTGCGCCGCGGTCCGCGTGAACCCCGGCAACATCCGCAAGTTCGACGACCAGGTCGGCGCCATCGCCAAGGCCGCACAGGCCGCCGGCGTCTCGCTCCGCATCGGCGTGAACGCCGGATCGCTCGACCGCCGCCTGCTCGAGAAGCACGGCAAGGCCACGGCCGAGGCGCTCGTCGAGTCGGCCGTGTGGGAGGCGAGCCTGTTCGAGGAGCACGACTTCCACGACTTCAAGATCTCGGTCAAGCACAACGACCCGATCGTGATGGTGAAGGCCTACCGGCAGCTCGCCGAGCGCGGCGACTGGCCGCTCCACCTCGGCGTGACCGAGGCGGGTCCGGCGTTCCAGGGCACGATCAAGAGCGCCACGGCGTTCGGCATCCTGCTGGGCGAGGGCATCGGCGACACGATCCGCGTCTCGCTCTCGGCCCCGCCGGCCGAGGAGGTCAAGGTCGGGCACCAGATCCTGCAGTCGCTCAACCTGCGAGAGCGCAAGCTCGAGATCGTGTCGTGCCCGTCGTGCGGGCGCGCCCAGGTCGACGTGTACTCGCTCGCCGAGAACGTGACCGAGGGCCTCAAGGACGTCACCGTGCCGCTGCGCGTGGCCGTCATGGGCTGCGTCGTGAACGGCCCGGGCGAGGCGCGCGAGGCCGACCTCGGCGTCGCGAGCGGCAACGGCAAGGGCCAGATCTTCGTCAAGGGCGAGGTCATCAAGACCGTGCCCGAGTCGGAGATCGTCGAGACCCTCATCCAGGAGGCCCGCCGCATCGCGGACGAGATGGGCCCCGACGCGCAGATCGGCACCGCGCAGGTCGTCACCGCCTGACCCGCGCTGCCGGCCCCGGGGGAGTAGCCTCCGGGCATGATCACCATCACGGTCGAGGGCGCCCACCGGGTCGCACGCGCCGCCGAGCGGGGCGCGCTCACGCTCGAGGCGGGAGCGCACGGCGATGACAGGGACGCGGTGGTCGCGCGCCACGCGCGGCTGCACGAGCGGCTCGCGGGCATCGCGCACGAGCGACGCGCCGCCGGAACCGCCGCGGTGATCGACGTCGGGAGCCCCTGGGCGTGGACGGACGCGCCCGCGCCCGTCGCCGGATCCGACCGGCCGGCGCCGGTCCACCACGTGACCTCCACGATCGCGATCACGTACGTCGACCTGGACGCGCTCGCCGCGGACGTCACGGCGTTCGCCGCCGACGCCGACGTCTCGGCGCACCCCGTGCGCTGGGAGCTGTCGGCCGAGAGCCGCGAGCACCTGCTCGACACCGCCCGCGGTCACGCGGTCCGCGACGCCGTGCGGCGCGCGCGGTCCTACGCGGCGGCCATCCGACCGGGCGAGGCGACCGAGCCGAAGCTCGTGTCGGTCGTCGAGCGCCAGGTGAACGGCGGCGGACCCGGGATGCCGATGTTCGCGCGCGCCGAGGCGGACGCCCTGTCGTTCACGACGCCCGAGATCGAGGTCGAGGCCGCGATCGTCGCGACGTTCGAGATCTGATCCGCCGCGCGCCGGAACTCAGCCCGCGTGCGCGGCGACCTCCGCGAGGAAGCGGTCGGCCACGTCGTTCAGCTTTGCGACGTCCCGGATGGTCGTGAGCGGCAGGATGAACTCGTCCACGCCGGCCTCGGCATACGCGGCCATGGCGTCGACCAGCTGCTGCGCCGACCCGCCGATCGCCGGCCGGCCCTTCGCGTTCACGGCGGCGGCCTTCTCGGGGTCGTCGAAGAACACCAGCGCCTGCGTCGTGCGCCACAGCGTGCCCTGGTCGCGACCGCGCGCGTCGAGCGCGGCGCTGAAGATCCGGTTCTTCTCGGCGAACAGCTCGGGCGTCGACCACATGTTCCACTCGTCCGCGTACCGGGCGACGAGCTTCGGCATGACCTTCTCGCCCTTGCCGCCGATCAGGATCGGCAGGGTCGCGTGCGGCCGCGGGTGCAGCGAGGCGCGCTCGAGCCGGTAGCGCTCGCCCGCGAAGTCGACGAACTCGCCCTCGCCGGCGTCCCGGAGCCCGGTCCATACCTGCAGCGCCTCCCGGAACCACCGGATGCGCGCGGGCACGTCGCCGAACTCGAGGCCGAACGCGCGGTGCTCGTTCTCCTGCCAGCCTGCGCCGACGCCGAGCACGAAGCGCCCGTCGGCGATGTCGCTGAGCGCGGCGGCCTGCTTCGCCACGACGGCCGGATGCCGGTAGGTGTTGCCGAGCACGAGCGAGCCGATGCGCACATCCGGCACCGTCGCCGCGAGAGCGGTCAGCTGCGTGAGGCACTCGCCCCGCGCGCCGTCGTTCGGCTCGGGGGTGTTGTCCATGAAGTGGTCCTCGAGCCACAGCCCGCGCCACCGTGCGGACCCGCCGGCCGTCGAGGTCGCGGCGTGGGAGGCGGCGGCGTGCAGGTCGCGCCACGGCAGGTTCGCGGGGAGCCAGAGACTGAACTTCATGCCTCGAGCGTAACGACGGCCCCGGGCGCCCGGTCGTCTCAGGCGACGACGAGCTGCACGGCGCCGGTGGCGATGTCCGCGCCCGTCACGCGCACGCGGATGCGGGATCCCGGGTCACGCGTCTCGCGGATCGTCGCCGTCACGAAGGGGTCGGCGATCTGCACGCGCGAACCGCCGCGCGTCTCGGACACCACGACGGCGTCGAGCTCGGAGCCGAGATGCGCCTGCAGCTCGGCGGCCTCGATGCGGTCGAGCGCGCCGCCCTCGAGGCGGTTGGCCAGGCTCCCGGTCTGTCGCATGATCTCAGCGAGCTCGGGCAGGGCGTCGCGCGCCCACGCGGGCGCATCCGTGCACATCGCGAGCACGAACCGGTCCACGAGGCGCCGCAGGGGAGCGGTGGTGTGCGCGTAGGGCGCGCCGATCGCCGCCTGCACGGGATCGGCGGGCGGCGCGCCGTCGAACGGGACGTAGTCCGCGCCGCGGAAGAGCTTGCTCGCGGCCTGCATGATCGCGGGCGCGGCGGGATCGGCCCGGTCCACGCGGCGGAGGTACTCGCCGTAGGGCATGTCCTCGGGCCACGGATGCCCGATGGCCTCCACGCGGCGCCGGAACTCCGCGATCGCCTCGGGCTCGGCCGCCGGCAGGGTGCGCAGGATGCCTGCGCCCCGCTCGAGCATGATCGCCGCGGCGGCCATGCCGGTCATGAGCGAGATCTGGGCGTTCCAGTCCTCGATCGGCAGCGTGACCCGGGCGCGGAGGTCGTAGCCCTCCGGCGTCGCCACGATCTCCTCCTCCGGCGACTTCAGGCTGGCGCCGCCGCGCGCGGCCTCCTGCGCGATCAGCAGAGGTCCGACCGCCGCCAGGAGCGCCAGCGCGTCGGGGGCGTCGCCGGTGTCGATCGCCTCCTGCGCGTCGACGTAGCTCCACTGCCGCCGCGAGCGGACCCACGCGCGCACGGGCGACGCGGGCGGCTCGTGCTGCGCGCCGTGCTCGTCGAGGACGAACCGCCACACGTAGGCGCGTCGGTCCTGCTCGGGCAGAAGCGACGCCGCTCCGTGCGACAGGACCTCGGGGTGCAGGGGCACGGATCCGTCCGGCGCGTAGATCGTCTGACCGCGGCGTCGCGTCTCGGCGTCGATCGCGCCGCCCGGCCGCACGAACGCCGCCAGGTCGGCGATCGCGTAGTGCACGACGAAGCCGGATCCCTCGCGGGAGATGCTGAGCGCCTGGTCCAGGTCGCGCGAGCCCTCGGGATCGATCGTGTGGAACTCGATCTCGCGCAGGTCGGCGCGGCCGGCGTCCGATCCGTCCACGGCCGCGCCCGAGGCGACCACCGCCTCCGCCTCGGCGACCACCTCCGCCGGGAACTGCTCGGGCAGCTCGAGCGACCTCCGCAGCTCGGCCAGCGCATCGGCCAGCTGCGTGCGGACGGCGGACGGGGACAGGCGGGTGAAGCGTGCCGGCATGGGGTCAGCCTATGTGCGCACCCCCGCCGCCCGCCTCAGTCGGTCGCGAGCTCGCGGCGGCGCATCGCGACGAGGCCGGCGCCCGCCGCCACGACCCCGGCGATCGCGAGCCAGAGGCCGCCCGACCACCCCGCCTCGTCGCCGACCGGCACCGGCGTGTGGGCGAAGGGCGACAGATCGACCACGGCCTCGGGAAGGCCGAGCACCGGGCCGAAGAACCCGAGCACGCCCGACAGCCCCACGAGGGTCCAGGCGACCGTGGCGGCGATCCGCGGCGCCGCGGCGACCAGGAGCATCGTGACTCCCAGGAACGTCAGGCAGGCGGGCGGCTGGGCGGCCGCGGCCTCGAGCACGACCGGCACCAGCGTCTCCGCGTGGTCGCCCCGGGCGGCCCCGATCGCGCCGGCCGCGGCCGCGGCCGCGAGCATGACCGCGATCACCGCGACGCCGACCAGCCCGTACTCGGCCAGCCAGCGCACCCGGGGCACGGGCGTCGCCAGGATCGCCTCGGCGGTGCCCCGCGACTCCTCCTGACGCGCGCGCAGCCCTGCCTGCACGGCGCAGCAGGCCGCGAGGATCCCCACCATGCCGAAGAACAGGGCCACGAACGCCTCCTCGATCGAGCCGATGGCGCCCATCCGCGCCTGCAGCAGCTCGACCACCTGGGGGAGGTCGCCCGACAGCTCGTCGATCGCGGCGGTGAGCGTCGTCGCGAGCAGGCCCGCGACGACGGCGCCGGCGCTCCAGGCGGCGAGGACGGGCAGGCTGAGACGCCACGCCAGCCCGAGCGAGGACGACAGCAGGCGGCTGCCGCGCGCCCGGCCGCCGCGGTCGGGAAGCAGGCTCGCCCCCTGGTCGCGCGCGGACTGCAGGGCGAACACGAGCGCGATCAGCACGACCCCGCACGCGAGCGGCGCCGTCAGCGGCGCGAGGTCGTTCTCGACGTACGCGCCCGTGAGCTGCCCGTACCCGATCGGCGAGAGCCAGGAGGGCCACGCGGGCGTCACGCGCACCAGGTCGTCCGATGGCGTTCCGGCGGCGTCGCCGATGCCGCGCACGAGGTAGGCGGCCAGCACGACGGCGATCGACGCCCCGGACGCGGCGCGCGCGGTTCCGAACACCTGCGCAGCCAGGAGCCCGATCCCGAGGAACGCGACGCCGGACGCGCCGAGCGCCGCACCGAACACGAGCGAGCCGTGCGGCTCCAGACCCGCCGCCACCAGCCCGGCCGCGGTCAGCACCGCGAGCCCGAGCTGGGTGAGCGCGCCGTGGAGGACGGTCGCCGCCAGCGGCAGGACGCGCCCCGCCGGCGTAGCACCGATCAGCTCCGCCCGGCCGGTCTCCTCGTCGCCGCGCGTGTGGCGCACCGCGAGCAGCACCGCCATGAGGCCGCCCAGCATCGCGATCCACGCGTACAGCAGGAAGAACGCGAACGCGCCGTCGCTCACGCCGTTCGGCGTGCCGCGGAAGATCAGGATGGTCCGCGTCGCGATCGCGACGGCGAGGATCTCGCGCCGGTCGTCCTCGTCGGCGAATGCATCGAACACCGCGGCCGCGGTGGCGGCGGCCGTCAGCCCCGCGAGGCCCGCCAGCCACAGCGCGAGCTGCAGCGCGTCCCGCCGGGCGCGCTGTCGCAGCAGAGCCGCCAGGAGCCTCACGGCCGGCCGCCCGGCCCCGCGTCCGGCTCCGGCTCCGGCTCCGGCTCCGACTCCGACTCCGACTCCGACTCCGACGATGCGTAGTGCCGCAGGAACAGCTCCTCGAGCGAGGCGGGCTGGACGATCACGCCGGTGACGCGGATCCGCGCCAGCTCGGCGAGCACGCCGGACATCGCGGTGTCGTCGGCCGAGAGCGTGACGCGGCCTCCCTCGCGGCGGACGTCGTGGACGCCGGGAAGCGCGCCCACGACGCGCACGTCCGCATCCGCGACGCCGGCGTCCGAGAACGCGACCGACATGCGGGTGAGGTGGCGCAGGTCGGCCAGCGTGCCGGACTCGACCACGGCGCCCTGGCGGATGATCGAGACGTGCGAGCAGAGCTGCTCCACCTCGCTCAGGATGTGGCTCGACAGCAGCACCGTTGCGCCCTCGGCTGCCACGCGCCGCACCTCGCGGTTGAACACCTGCTCCATGAGCGGATCGAGGCCGCTGGTCGGCTCGTCCATGATGTACAGCTTCGCGGGGGTCGCGAACGCCGCGATCAGCGCGGCCTTCTGCCGGTTCCCCTTCGAGTACGCGCGGCCCTTCTTGCGGGGGTCGAAATCGAAGGCGTCGACGAGCCGCTCGCGTTCGGCCGCCGCGGCCGCGCGATCCCGCGACCCCGAGCGCAGCCGGCCGATCAGGTCGATCGCCTCGCCGCCGGTCAGGTTCGGCCACAGGCTGACGTCGCCCGGCACGTACGCGATGCGGCGGTGCAGCCGCGGCGCCTCCCGCCACGGATCCGCGCCGAACACCGAGACCTCGCCCGCGGTCGCGCGCGCGAGGCCCAGCAGGATGCGGATGGTCGTGGACTTGCCCGCGCCGTTCGGACCGAGGAAGCCGTGCACCTCGCCCGGACGCACCGAGAGGTCCAGGCCCGCGAGCGCAGCGGTGCGTCCGTAGCGCTTGACGAGGCCGCGCGTGCGGATCACCTCTGCCATGGCGCCGAGCGTAGACCCGGCGGGCGACGTCCGGGAGAGCGGCCCGGCGCCGCGTCAATAGACTGGATGCCTATGGTCACGCGGCTCTCATCCTTCTTCTTCCGCTCCCTCCGGGAGGACCCCGCCGACGCGGAGGTCGTCAGCCACCGTCTGCTGGTGCGCGCGTCGTACATCCGGCGCCAGGCCCCGGGCATCTTCGCGTGGCTCCCGCTCGGCCTGCGGGTGAAGGCGAAGCTCGAGCAGATCATCCGCGAGGAGATGGCTGCGGCGGGCGCGCAGGAGGTCCACTTCCCGGCGCTGATGCCCCGCGAGCCCTACGAGGCCACCAACCGCTGGACCGAGTACGGCGACGGCATCTTCCGCCTGCACGACCGTCACGGCGCCGACTACCTGCTCGCGCCGACGCACGAGGAGGCCTTCACGCTGCTGGTGAAGGACCTGTACTCGTCGTACAAGGACCTGCCCCTGACGATCTACCAGATCCAGGACAAGTACCGCGACGAGGCGCGTCCGCGCGCGGGCCTGCTGCGCGGCCGCGAGTTCACGATGAAGGACGCGTACTCGTTCGACTACACGGATGAGGGGCTGGATGCGTCCTACCAGGCGCAGCGCGACGCGTACGAGCGCATCTTCCAGCGGCTCGGCATGGAGTACGTCATCGTCAAGGCCGACGCCGGCGCGATGGGCGGCTCGAAGTCCGAGGAGTTCCTGCACCCCACGCCGATCGGCGAGGACACGTTCGTGCGCTCCGAGGGCGGGTACACCGCGAACGTCGAGGCCTTCGAGACGCTCGCGCCCGAGCCCCTCCCGCTCGACGGGCAGCCCGCGCCGGTCGTGTTCGACTCGCCGCAGACCTCGACCATCCAGACCCTGGTCGACCACCTCAACGCGCACATCGAGGCGCCGGCGTCGGGGGAGTGGACGGCCGCGCACACGCTCAAGAACGTCGTGCTCGCGCTCAAGCAGCCCGACGGCACGCGCGAGCTGGTCGTCGTGGCCGTGCCCGGCGACCGGGATGTGGACGACAAGCGCGTCGAGGCCGCGTTCGCGCCCGCCGAGGTGGAGGCCGCGACCGAGGCCGACTTCGCCGCGAACCCCGCGCTCGTGAAGGGCTACATCGGCCCCTGGTCGGCGCAGGGCGCCGTGCTGGGGGAGGAGTCGGCGAGCGGCATCCGGTTCCTGGTCGACCCGCGCGTGGTCGACGGCACCGCGTGGGTGACCGGCGCGAACGAGCACGAGAAGCACGTGCACTCGCTGGTCGCGGGCCGCGACTTCACGGCGGACGGCGTCGTCGACGTCGCGACCGTGCGCGAGGGCGACATCGCCCCGGACGGCACGCCGATCACGCTCGAGCGGGGCATGGAGATCGGCCACGTGTTCCAGCTCGGGCGCAAGTACGCCGAGGCGCTGGGCCTGAAGGTGCTCGACCAGAACGGCAAGCTCGTCACGGTCACGATGGGGTCGTACGGCATCGGCGTGACGCGCATCCTGGCCGCGATCGCCGAGCTCAACAACGACGACAAGGGGCTCATCTGGCCCGCCTCGGTGTCGCCGTTCGACATCCACGTGGTCGCCACGGGCAAGGGCGACGACGCGCTCAACCTCGGCGAGAAGGTCGTCGCCGAGCTCGAGGCCGCCGGTCTGGACGTGCTGTTCGACGACCGGCCCAAGGTCTCGCCCGGCGTCAAGTTCGGCGACGCCGAGCTGATCGGCGTGCCGCAGCTGCTGGTGGTCGGCCGAGGCGCGGCCGACGGCGAGGTCGAGCTGTGGGACCGCCGCACGGGCGAGCGCGAGGTCGTGCCCGCCCCGGAGGCCGTCGCGCGCCTCACCGCCCGCTGAGGCCTGCACCCGCCGCATCGCATCCGACCGCCCAGGTCACCCGCATCCGCGTGTGACCTGGGCGGTTCCGCGTCATGCCCTGGGCATGTTTCCCGACACGTAACCTGCCCGCAACGGCCGGTCCAGGGGTGTCGTGGACAGTGGTGTCCGTGCCCGGCGATAGTGTGCCCGGGTCAGTGCCCCTCACCTCCCCGCCAGACTCGGAGTCCCCGCATGTCCTCATCCCGTCCCGCCAGCGCGCGCCGCCTCGCGGGCCTCGCGAGCGTCGCCCTCGCGGCCGCCGGCCTCGCCGCCCTCCCCACCGCCGCGCACGCCGCCCCCGACGGCGGCGAGCTCGTGATCAACGAGGTGTACGGCGGCGGCGGCAACAGCGGCGCCGCGTTCACTCACGACTTCGTCGAGCTCTACAACCCGACGGCCGAGCCCATCGACCTCGCGGGCATGGGCCTGAACTACTGGTCCGCGACGGGCGGATCCGGCGGCGTCGCGGCGCTCAGCGGGACGGTTGCTCCCGGCGACACCTTCCTCGTCCAGCTCGCGGCGGGCAACGGCAACGGGCAGCCGCTGCCCCAGGCCGACCTCGCCCTCAGCGCGCCGAACCTGTCCGGCACGACCGGCCGCCTGTTCCTGCTGCCGAGCACGTCGGTCTACGCGGGCGCGACGGGCGACGCCGCGGGCCGCGAGGACCTCATCGACATGATCGGATGGGGCACCTCCGCCGCGACGTACGAGACGGCCCCCGCGCCCGGCACGACGAACGGCACGAGCGTCGCGCGTGCGGCCATCGGCGCCGACAGCGACTCGAACGCCGCGGACTTCGCGACCGGCGCGCCCACGCCGCAGGCAGCGCGCGACGGCGGCCCGGTCGACCCGGAGCCCACGCCGACGCCGACGCCGACGCCCACCGAGCCGCCCGCGGTCATCCGCATCGCGGACGTGCAGGGCGCGGGCGAGGCCTCGCCGCTCGCCGGCCAGACCGTCACGGTCGAGGGCGTGGTCACGGCCGACTACCGGACCGGCGGCTTCAACGGGTTCTACGTCCAGGACCCCGCGGGCGACCCCGCCGACGGCCGCAGCGACGCGATCTTCGCGTACGGCTCGAACGCGCGCGCCGAGATCGGCCAGAGCGTGCGGGTCACCGGGGTCGTGAGCGAGTACCAGGGCCTCACAGAGATCACGCCCGCGGCGGGCGGCGTCACCGTCCTCGCCGAGGCGCTCGGTGCCGTCGCGCCCGTGACCGACTGGGCCGCGATCGACGCGCCCGCCGAGAAGGAGGCGCACGAGGGCGAGCTCATCCGGCCCGCCGACGCCTTCACTGTCACCGACAACTACGACGCCAACTTCTACGGCTCGTTCGTGCTCGCGCACGGCGAGGGCGCGCTCAAGACCCCGACCGAGCACGCCGACGCGGACGACACGGCCGGCCTCGACGCGATCCGCGCCGAGAACGACGCGCGCCGCATCGGTCTCGACGACGGCGCGAGCACCAACTTCAACAGCACCGCCAACAAGGGCGTCCCGCTGCCGTACCTCACGCCGGCCAACCCCGTGCGCGTCGGCTCGGCCGCGACGTTCCTGCAGCCCGTGGTGCTCGAGTACCGCTACGGCGCGTGGGCCTTCCAGCCCACCACCCCCGTCACGGACGACGGCTCGGCTGTCGTGTCGTTCAGCGACACCCGCACGCCGAACCTCGAGCCGCAGGACGTCGGCGGCGACGCCCGCCTGGCCACGTTCAACGTCCTGAACTACTTCCCGACCACGGTCGAGGAGTACGTCGCGGCGGGCGGCACCTGCACCACCTACGACGACCGCGCCGGCGACCCGGTCACGGCCCGCGACTGCGGTCCGACCGGCCCGCGCGGCGCGGCCGAGGCCGAGGACTTCGAGCGCCAGGAGATCAAGATCGTGAAGGCGATCACGGGCCTCGGCGCCTCGATCGTCTCGCTCGAGGAGATCGAGAACTCCGCCCACTTCCTCGATGCGGAAGGAAGGCAGAAGGACCGCGACTTCGCGGTCGCGACGCTCGTCTCCGCGCTCAACGAGCACGCCGGCGCCGACGTGTGGGAGTACGTCCCGTCGCCCGCGACCGTCCCGCCGCTCGCGTCGGAGGACGTCATCCGCACCGCGTTCATCTACAAGCCCGTCGAGGTCGTTCCGGTGGGGGAGTCGCGCATCCTGATCGACGAGGAGAACTTCGACAACGCGCGCGAGCCGCTGTTCCAGGCCTTCAAGGCCGCGGGCGGGTCGGACGAGGACGCGTTCCTCGTCTCGGTCAACCACTTCAAGTCCAAGGGCTCCGGGGTCGACGACGGCACGGGCCAGGGCCTGGCCAACCCGGATCGCGTCGGGCAGGCGCACGCGCTGGTGGACTTCGCGGCCCAGCTCATCGCCGAGACCGGCATCGAGGACGTCTTCCTCGCGGGCGACTTCAACGCGTACGGCGCGGAGGACCCGGTGCAGGTCATCGAGGAGGCCGGCTACACCGACGTCAACGTCGCGCTCAACGGCGGCGAGGCCACCTACAGCTTCGACGGCATGGACGGCTCGCTCGACCATGTCTTCGCCAACACGGGTGCGCTCGAGCTGGTGACCGGCGTCGACGTCTGGCAGATCAACGCGCAGGAGCAGGTGGGCTTCGAATACAGCCGCCACAACTACAACGCGACGATCCTGTACGACGAGTCGGTGTTCCGCGCGAGCGACCACAACCCCGAGATCGTGGGTCTCGACCTCCCGCCCCTCGTCGTGCAGGCGGGGGAGCCGGTGATCACCTCGAGCAAGGGCGCGCCCAAGGTGGGTGCGGTCCTCACGGTCGACCCGGGCGTGTGGACCGAGGGCGCCGAGCTGACGTACCAGTGGCTCGTCGACGGCGAGCCCCTCGCCTGGGCGAGCGGCCCGGAGCTGCGCGTCCCCGGCCATCTGAAGGGCCACGACGTGTCGGTGCAGGTCACCGGCACGCTGGACGGATACCGCCCGGCGACGGCCGAGTCGGAGCCCGTGCGGATCGGCTGACGCGCGGACGACGAGAGCGGCCGGGCGGATGATCCGCCCGGCCGCTCTCGCGTGTCACGACCCGCTCTCGGCGGGTCAGCCGTGGTGCAGGTGGTCGGCGTGCTTGGCCGACTGCTTCTTTCGTGTGTAGGTGTCGAGCGGCCCGGTGACCGTGAACTCGTCCTCCCAGCACTCGATGCCCGTCACGTCGGGCAGCAGCGCGCGGGTGAAGACGGGGTCGCGCCCCTCCCGCCGCTGGCGCGTGTAGTCGCGCAGCAGGCGGAACCCGATGCCCGACAGCAGGCCCAGGGCGACCAGGTTGATGAGCGCCATGAGGCCCATCAGCGCGTCCGCCAGGTTCCAGACCACGGCGGCCGATGCGACGGCGCCCGCGAGCATCGCGACCACGACCAGCGCGCGGAACACCTGCAGCCAGACGCGGCTGGTGGTGATGAACTCCAGGTTCGACTCGCCGTAGTAGTAGTTGCCGATGATCGAGCTGAAGGCCAGCAGGAACACGATCACCGCCAGCGCGGTCAGCGACCAGTCGCCGAGGGTCGACGCCAGCGCCGTCTGCGTGAGCGCGATGCCGGTCTCGGCGCCGGACAGGTCGGGGACGGCCACGAGCACCGTGAACGCCGTGATCGAGCACACCAGGAACGTGTCGAAGTACACGCCGAGCGACTGGACGAGGCCCTGCTTGACCGGGTGCGTGACGGCCGCCGCGGCGCCCGCGTTCGGTGCCGAGCCGAGACCGGCCTCGTTCGAGAACATGCCGCGCTTGACGCCCTGCATCACGATCACGCCGAACGCGGCGCCGACGACCTCGTTGAAGCCGAACGCCTGCGTGTAGATCGACGCGAACGCGGCAGGGAGGCGGTCGATCTCGACCGTGACGACGGCCAGGCCCAGCAGCAGGTACAGCAGCGCCATGACGGGCACGAGCGCCGACGACACGTTGGCGATGCGGCGCACGCCGCCGAAGATCACCAGCCCGGTCAGCACGGCGATCACGACGCCCGCGACGAGCGGCATCCAGCCCGACACGTCGGCGCCGACGATCGAGCCGACCGCCGCCGTGCTCGACGCCGCGATGGTGTTGGCCTGCAGCGCGGAGAAGGCGAACGGGAAGCAGAAGATCAGGATGATCGCGAACGCGATGCCCATCCAGCGCGCCTTGAGGCCGCGCTCCATGTAGTACGCCGGGCCGCCGCGGAAGGCGCCGCGGTCGCGCACCTTGAACACCTGCGCGAGCGTCGACTCGAAGAAGGCCGACGCGGCGCCGATGAACGCCATGGTCCACATCCAGAACACGGCGCCCGGGCCGCCGATCGCGATCGCGGTTCCGACGCCCGCGATGTTGCCGACGCCGACGCGCGACGCGGCCGAGATCGAGAACGCCTGGAACGACGACACCGACTGCGGTGCGCCGTCGGCGTCGCGCGGCGTGCGGTCGGTGAGGGTCCGGAACATCTCGGGGATCAGGCGGAACTGCACCACGCCGGAGCGGAGGGTGAGGTACAGACCGAGCGCCACCACGACGGGGAGCACGATCCAAGTCCACAGGCCGTCGCCCGTCGAGGCGAGCCAGTCAGCGAATTCGTCCATCCGGGACAGTCTGCCCGCTGGCGGCGCGCGCCGCGACTCGCCCCCGGGCACCCTCCGGGTGGCGTCCTCACAGCGAGCGGCCGCGGCGGTCCGGTAATGTCAGGGGGATATCGGCGGGACGTATGCCGGTGAGAGCTGAATAGGGAGGTCGCTGTGGACATCGATCTGGGGCTGCTGCGCACGGTCGAGCGCGAGAAGGAGATTCCGTTCGACGAGCTCGTGCGGATCATCGAGCAGGCGATCCTGACCGCCTACGGCAAGCACGTGTCGCAGAGCGGCGAGGTGCCGCAGGGCGCCCGCGCTCAGCTGGACCGCAAGACGGGCCACGTGGGCATCTACATCCCCGTGACCGACGACGAGGGCGCGGTCATCGGCGAGGAGGAGACGACCCCCGAGGACTTCGGACGCATCGCCGCCTACGCCGCCAAGCAGGTCATCAGCCAGCGGCTGCGCGACATCGCGGACGACGCGGTGCTCGGCGAGTTCCGCGGCAAGGAGGGCGACATCGTCGCCGGCGTCGTGCAGCAGGGGCCGAACCCGCGCATGATCCACGTCGACCTCGGCTCGGTCGAGGCCATCCTGCCCCCCGAGGAGCAGGTGCCCGGCGAGGAGTACACGCACGGATCGCGTCTGCGCGTCTACGTCACGAGCGTCTCGAAGGGCACGAAGGGCCCGGCGATCACGGTCTCCCGCACGCACCCCGGCCTCGTCCGCAAACTGTTCGCGCTGGAGGTCCCCGAGATCGCCAACGGCCTGGTCGAGATCACGTCGCTGGCCCGCGAGGCAGGGCACCGCACCAAGATCGCGGTCGTCGCGAAGGACCCCTCTATCAACGCCAAGGGGGCCTGCATCGGCGAGCTCGGCCGCCGCGTGCGCGCCGTGACCGAGGAGCTCAGCGGGGAGAAGATCGACATCGTCGACTACGACCCGGAGCTCGCGAAGTTCGTCGCGAACGCGCTGTCGCCCGCCAAGGTGACCTCGAGCTTCGTGCTCGACGCCAACACCAAGGCCGTGCGCGCGCTGGTTCCCGACTATCAGCTGTCGCTCGCGATCGGCAAGGAGGGCCAGAACGCCCGCCTCGCCGCCAAGCTCACGGGCGCCAAGATCGACATCCAGCCCGACAGCATCCTCGAAGCGGAGTGACGGCTTCGACTCGCTCCGCTCGCTCAGCCCGTTTCGTCTCCGTTCGCTGACGCTCACTCCGCTCAACGACCGACAGGTCGTCCCGATGATCTACCGTCGTGCGAGCGCAGCGAGCGTGCCGCGGATGCGGCCCCGCAGCGCGAAGCGCTGCCTCCCGCGGAGCGAAGCGACGCGGTGTCCCTCGCCGAGCGGCATCCGCGAAGCGGGTGCCCGAGCGCGTGGGACGCGCGAGCGAAGCGAGCAAAGAGGAGAGGTGTAGGATGGAAGCCGTACGAACGTGCGTCGGCTGTCGCACGCGTGCCCCCCGATCCGCTCTCATGCGAGTCGTCGCGTGCGATCTCGAGCTCGTCATCGACGAGCGGAAGAGCTCGCCCGGCCGGGGCGCGTGGCTGCATCCCACTCGCGAGTGCGCGGAGAACGCCCTGCGGCGCCGCGCCTTCGGACGAGCATTGCGTGTGTCAGGCCCTCTTGACACGCAGACCCTCGAGAAATGGCTGAACGGCTATGGAAACAAAGTGAACGGCTCGAAATGAGACCCGTCCGCCTTTAGAGGTCTGCCCTGTCCGGGGCAGGCCGCCCAGACAGGAGAATTGTGGCAAAACCACGCGTACATGAGATCGCTGCGGAGATCGGCGTCGACAGCAAGGTCGCCCTGGCGAAGCTCAAAGAGCTCGGCGAGTTCGTGAAGAGCCCGTCGTCGACGATCGAGCCGCCGGTCGCGCGCAAGCTGCGCGCAGCGTTCGAGGCCGAGGGCGCCGCCAAGCCGGCGGACAAGCCCGCCGCGCCCGCGAAGCCGGCCGGCCGTCCCGGCCCGGCCCGCGCGACGACCGCCAAGCCCGGCGCCCCGGCGAAGCCCGCGGCGCCGAAGGCCGAGGCCGCCCCGGCTCCGGCAGCGCCCGCGACCCCGACGGCACCGGCTCCGGCCGCGCCGGCTCCCGCCGCGCCCGCCGCGGAGAAGCCCGCCGCCAAGAAGCCGGCGGCGCCCGCCGCGGACAAGCCCGCCGTGCCCGCGGCCGACGCACCCACGCCCGGCGGCCCCCGCCCGGCGCCGCGTCCCGGCGGCCCGCGCCCGGGCAACAACCCGTTCGCCTCGGCGCAGGGCATGGGGCAGCGCCCCGCGGGCCCGCGCCCGGGCAACAACCCCTTCGCCTCGGCGCAGGGCATGGGCCAGCGCCCGACCCCGAACAACATCCCCAAGCCGCAGCCGCCGCGTCCCGGTGCGCCCCGTCCGGGCGCCCCGCGTCCCGGTGGTCCCGGCGGCGCCGGTCGCCCCGGTCGTCCCGGCGGCGCCGGTCGTCCGGGTGCCCCGTTCCAGCAGCGTCCCGGCGGCCCCGGCCGTCCGGGTGGCGGCGGTGGCGGCGGCTTCCGTCCCGGTGGCGGCGCGCCCGCCGGCGGTGGCGGCGGCTTCCCGGGCCGTCCCGGTCCCGGCGGCCGCGGTCGCGGCGGCACGGCCGGCGCGTTCGGCAAGGGCGGCGGCAAGTCGAAGCAGCGCAAGTCGCGTCGCGCCAAGCGCCAGGAATTCGAGATGCGCGAGGCGCCGATCATCGGCGGCGTCAAGGTCCCGCGCGGTGACGGCAGCACGGTCATCCGGATGCGCCGCGGTGCGTCGATCTCGGACTTCGCCGACAAGATCGAGTCGATCACCGGCATGTCGGTCCAGCCCGGCAACCTCGTGACCGTCCTGTTCCACCTGGGCGAGATGGCCACGGCCACGGAGTCGCTCGACGAGGCGACGTTCGAGGTGCTCGGCGCCGAGCTCGGCTACAAGGTGCAGATGGTCTCGCCCGAGGACGAGGACAAGGAGCTCCTGGAGGGCTTCGGTCTCAACCTCGAGGCCGAGGAGGAGGCGGAGAGCGAGGAGGACCTCGAGATCCGTCCCCCGGTGGTGACCGTCATGGGTCACGTCGACCACGGTAAGACGCGACTGCTCGACGCGATCCGTCAGACCAACGTGGTCGAGGGCGAGGCCGGCGGCATCACGCAGCACATCGGCGCCTACCAGATCTGGACGGAGCACGAGGGCATCGAGCGCGCGATCACCTTCATCGACACCCCGGGTCACGAGGCCTTCACGGCCATGCGCGCCCGCGGTGCCCAGGTGACCGACATCGCGATCCTCGTGGTCGCGGCCGACGACGGCATCATGCCGCAGACGGTCGAGGCCCTGAACCACGCCCAGGCGGCCGGTGTGCCGATCGTGGTCGCGGTCAACAAGGTCGACAAGCCCGAGGCCAACCCGGCCAAGGTGCGCCAGCAGCTGACCGAGTACGGCCTGGTCGCCGAGGAGTACGGCGGCGACGTCATGTTCGTCGACGTGTCGGCCCGTCAGGGCACCGGCATCCAGGACCTGCTGGACGCCGTGCTGCTCACGGCCGACGCCGGCCTGGACCTCACGGCCAACCCGAACAAGGCGGCCCGCGGTGTCGCGATCGAGGCGAAGCTCGACAAGGGCCGCGGCTCGGTGGCCACGGTGCTCATCCAGTCCGGAACGCTGCGCGTCGGCGACGCGATCGTCGCGGGCACGGCCTACGGCCGCGTGCGCGCCATGATCGACGAGAACGGCGAGCACGTGGAGGAGGCGGCCCCGTCGCGTCCCGTGCAGGTGCAGGGTCTCAACTCGGTGCCGCGCGCCGGCGACATGTTCATCGTCACGGACGAGGACCGCACCGCCCGCCAGATCGCCGAGAAGCGCGAGGCCGTCGAGCGCAACGCCCAGCTGGCCAAGGCCCGCAAGCGCATGTCGCTCGAGGACTTCACCCGCGCTCTCGAGGAGGGCAAGGTCGAGTCGCTCAACCTCATCATCAAGGGCGACGTGTCGGGTGCCGTCGAGGCGCTCGAGGAGTCGCTGCTCAAGATCGAGGTCGACGACAGCGTCCAGTTGCGCATCATCCACCGCGGTGTGGGTGCCATCACGGAGTCGGATGTGAACCTGGCGACGATCGACAACGCGATCGTCATCGGCTTCAACGTGCGTCCCGACGCGAAGGCCCGCGAGGCCGCCGCGCGCGAGGGCGTCGACATCCGCTTCTACTCGGTCATCTACAACGCGATCGACGACGTGGAGCAGTCGCTCAAGGGCATGCTCAAGCCGGAGTACGAGGAGAAGCAGTCGGGTGTCGCGGAGATCCGCGAGATCTTCCGCTCCTCCAAGTTCGGCAACATCGCCGGTGTCATCGTCCGCTCGGGCACGATCACGCGCAACGCCAAGGCGCGCGTCATCCGCGACGGCGTGGTCATCGCCGACGGCCTTGCGATCGAGTCGCTGCGCCGCTTCAAGGACGACGTCACCGAGGTGCGCACGGACTTCGAGGCCGGTATCGGTCTGGGCAAGTACAACGACATCCAGATCGGCGACGAGATCGAGACCATCGAGATGGTCGAGAAGCCGCGCGCGTGACGCGCGGGTCGCTCTGACACACTGATCCTGCCGGGCGGCTTCGGCCGCCCGGCAGGACCTTTTTCTCCAGGGAGGGAGAAGACCATGGCCGCGAACGAACGACAGGCGCGCCTGGCCGACCGGATCCGCGTGATCCTCGCCGAGCGGCTGGAGAAGGGGCTGCGGGATCCGCGCCTCGGCTTCGTGACGATCACGGACGTCCGCGTCTCGGGCGATCTGCAGCACGCGTCGGTGT
This sequence comes from Microbacterium sp. MEC084, assembly GCF_004514465.2. Classification (NCBI taxonomy): domain Bacteria; kingdom Bacillati; phylum Actinomycetota; class Actinomycetes; order Micrococcales; family Microbacteriaceae; genus Microbacterium; species Microbacterium sp. MEC084. The sequence goes on from NZ_MYFP02000003.1 coordinate 192,695, forward strand.
TCTACACCGTGTACGGCTCGGACGAGGAGCGCGTCGCGAGCGGCGCCGCGCTGAAGTCGGCGACGGGCATGCTGCGCAGCGAGGTCGGGCGCAAGCTCAACACCCGGCTCACCCCCACGCTGGAGTTCATCGCCGACGCGCTGCCGGAGTCGGCCGACCACCTGTCGGCGCTGCTGCAGGAGGCGCGCGAGCGCGACGCGGCCGTCGCGGGACTGGCCGCCTCGGCGCAGTACGCCGGCGACGCCGACCCCTACGTGAAGCCCCGCGAGCTCGACGACGAGGACTGATCCGCGCGGGCGGTCAGCGGGGCAGGTGCAGGACGCCGTCCTCGGACTCCACGAGGCCGTCGTCCAGGAGGGTCAGGATGGCCCTGTCGCGCTGGAGCGCGTCCGGCCAGTCCGGGATCACGGCCTCGTGCGGCAGCGACCCGGCCTCGCGCAGGGCGCGCAGGACCGCGCCGCGGGCCTGGCGGTCGCTGCCCTCGTACCGCGCCTGACGGCGGCGCACGTCGGGCGTCTCCGGAGAGCCCGCGCGCACCCACGCGCACAGGTCCCGCACCGGGCACTCGCCGCAGCGCGGGGAGCGGGCCGTGCAGATCACGGCGCCGAGCTCCATGGCGGCCGCGTTCATGACGGCCGCGCCGGCGTCGTCAGGCGGCAGCAGCGCCTCCATGTCGTCGAGGTCCCGGCGGCTCGGGGCCCCGGGCTGCGCCAGCCCGTGCACCGCTCGGGCGATCACCCGCCGGGTGTTGGTGTCGACGACCGGGTGCCGGTCGCCGTACGCGAACGCGGCCACGGCCCGCGCCGTGTAGTCGCCGATCCCGGTCAGCGCGAGCAGCGCGTCCACGTCGCGCGGCACCTCGCCGGCGTGCCGGTCCCGGATCTCGACCGCCGCCCGGTGGAGCCACAGCGCCCGGCGCGGGTACCCCAGGTTCGCCCACTGCCGCACGGCCTCGGCCGGCGGATCGGCCGCCAGGGCCGTCGGCGTGGGCCAGCGCTCGAGCCAGGCCTCCAGGCGAGGGATGACCCGCGCCACGGGGGTCTGCTGCAGCATGAACTCGCTCACGAGCACACCCCACGCCCCGAACCCGGGCGCGCGCCAGGGCAGGTCGCGCCGCGCGCCCTCGTACCACGGGGTGAGGCGCTCGGCGACCGGCGGGGCGGAGGGCATCCATCCAGGCTAAGCGGGGCGCGCGCACGCGCGGGGACGGCAGCCCGGAGCGGCATGCCGCACCCCGCCGAAAGGCGGACAGACAGCGGGGACGCGGCGCCCTAGCGTCGAGTCGAACCCCCGGGAGGGACCATGGACATCGACCGCCGGATCGCTCGCACCGCCGTGGCCGCGGCGCTGCTGCTCGCCACGCTCTCCGGATGCGCCACCACGGCGGCCGGGTCGCCCCGGGGTCCGCGGACGGAGCCGACCCGGCGACCTGGGTCGTGGACGCCGCGCGGATGGGCCCCATCGAGCTCGGGATGTCCGAGGAGGCGCTCCGCGACGCGGTCGCGGGGCTCCCGTTCCAGGCCGAGACCGGCGGGGGAGGGCAGCCGGCGCTGCACCGGCTGGTGGTCGAGGCTGACGGCGAGATGGGGCTCCTCCAGGTCTCCGTCGATGCGGCGGACGGCGTGGAGGAGATGACCCTGATCACGGGTGAGACCTCGGTCAGGACCGTCTACGGGTCGCTGTCCTCCGCCCCGGCGCCCCAGGTGAGCCTCTCGGCCTTCCCCCGCACGAGCGAGGGCATCGGCATCGGCTCCAGCCTCGCGGACGCCTACGAGGCGTACCCCGGGGCCGTCGAGGACGATCTGTTCGGAGACGACGGCGCGACGCGGCTCGTCACGGAGGGCACGCCCGGGGCGTCGCCCACCGGCCTGGTCCTGTCCATCACCGGCATGACGCAGACTCCGGGGTCGGGCGTCGTCGACGCGATGACGGTCACGGCCCCGTCGCTCGCGGTGCCGTATCAGACCCCCGCGGACCCGGCGACGTGGCACGCGACCGGCATGGACTTCGGGACGCTCTGGCCGGATCGGCCCTGGTCGGAGATCGCCGCCGAGACGCGACTGGTCTTCGCGGGGCTCGCACCCGGGGCGGATCCGGGCCCGGGCCCAGCGGCCGCCGAGCTGCGGATCCTGCCGGTGGCCGTGGACGGCCGGCGCGGCGACATCGTGGCGTACCTGGACGAGACGGAGGGGCTCCAGGGCTCGGCGCTCCTCTTCCTGGAGGCGCCGCTCGAGACCGACGAGGTGCTCGAGCCTCTCGAGCTGTCGGCGATGCCGTACGGACTCGAGGGGCTCACGGTCGGATCCACGCGCGCCGAGCTCGAGGAGTTCTCGCCCGGGGGGGCGTCGGGCGGCTCCCGGGAGGCGCCAGCACCTTCCGTCCGTTCGGCTCCGTTCCGGGGGAGCCGGACCTGATCTTCCTGCTGGGTGACGACGATGTCGTCTTCGGGTTCGTCACGACCGAGCATGCGGGCTGACGAACCGCCGGCCGGCCGGGGCTGTTCCCGCGGCGGGGCACGGCGTAGCGTCGAAGCAGCGAAGCCGAAGGGGAGAAGCCATGATCCTGCATCGACGCCGGACCGCAGCCGGAGCGGGCGCGCTGCTCGCGCTCGCCGTCACGCTCGCGGCCTGCGCGACCCCGACGGGCGGCGCGGGCGGGGTCACCCCGAGCGCGTCGGCCGCACCCAGTGCCGAGCCGAGCGTCGCGCCGAGCCCCTCGGGCTCCCCGGCGGACGATGACGCCGAGGAGGATCTCTCGGATCCGGGCAGCTGGGAGATCGAGGACGGCGAGGTGGGCCCGATCGAGATCGGCGAGGACTTCGCGGAGGCGCTCGGCGAGCTGCCGCCGGACGCCTGGTTGAACGAGGACCGGTGCGCGTGGACCGCGTTCTGGAACGAGCCGGGCGGCGCCTACATGGTGTGGTTCTCGCGCGATGCGCAGACCGACGCCGGGCCGGTGCAGACCGTCGCGGTCGAGTGGGGACCGGACCGGATCGCGGACGTCGGCCCGCGGGTCGACGACACCGGGATCGGGCTGGGATCGACGCGCGACGAGGTCCTCGCGGCGTTCCCGGGCGCGGAGGAGACGCCGTCCGCGATCGAGGGCCGCAGCTTCCTGCGGATCGCGGACGACGAGCCGGACGACGGCACGCTGTTCTTCGAGTTCCTGGAGGGCCAGGAGGGCGCGCAGGCGGTCGTCCTGACGACCGCCGCCGAGCCGTCGTACGAGGTGTGCGCCTAGACGGCGCTCTCGCGACGTCAGGCCGGGCGGACCATCGGCAGGTGGGGGATGCCGTCCTCGAGGAACTCTGGGCCGTCGGGGGCGAAGCCGAACCCGGCGTACCACTGCGCGAGCTGAGACTGCGCGTCCAGTCGGATGGTGCGCCCGGCGCAGTCGGTCAGCGCACGGCGGATCAGCTCGCCCGCGAGGCCCCGCCCGCGCGCATGCGGCGCCGTGGCGACCCGGCCGATCCGGCGGTCCTCGCCCGAGCCTGCCGGGCGGTCGTGGAGCACGCGGATGGTGGCGAGCACGTCGTCGCCCTCGGCCACCCAGTGCAGGAGCGCGGTCGGCTCGAGGTCCCGCGCGTCGAGCTCGGGATACGCGCAGTCCTGCTCGACCACGAACACGTCCACGCGCAGCTTCAGGATCCGGTACAGGACGTCGGAGGGGATGTCGCGGAGTGCGGCGGCGTGGAACTCGGGCACCGGGTCAGCCTAGCCGCGCCCGCACATGCGGCAGGCGTTATGCGACCGTGACCGGTCGGCATGAAGCGCGCGCGCCGCGCGCGGCAATAACCAGAGAGAAGGGCGGAACGGTCCGCCCGGAGGGGGACCCATCATGATCCGCATCTCGCGTTCCGCCCGCGCCTCGGCCGCCGGCGTCGCCATCGTGCTCGCGCTCGCGGGCTGCGCCACCCCGGCCGGCCCCGGGGCCGCGCCGTCGACGACCGCGCCGGCCCCGGCGACCTCGGCGCCGGCAGAGACGCCGACGCCGAACCCGAGTGCGACCCCGGCGCCGGACCCCGGCGACATCTCGGCGTGGGTGATCACCGAGGAGGCGATCGGACCGTTCGAGCTCGGCATGCCGTGGGATGAGGCGGTCGCTCTGGCCGACGAGCTCGGCTGGGACCTGCAGTACGCGCACCAGGAGGAGGGCTGCGCCGCGCACGTGGGGCTGCCCGACACCGACGGGCCGGGCGGTCTCGGCCTGCGCGTGTGGAAGGGCGACGGCGTCGTCTACGACCTGACGCTCTCGGACGACGGCGGACTCGCGGAGGGCACCCCGGTGCCGGAGACCGCCGAGGGCATCACGCTCTTCAGCCCGCTGGACCAGGTGCGCGCCGCCTACCCCGGAGCGAGCGAGGGCGAGGTGGTGCCGACCGCCGAGCGGAGGTTCGTGAGCGTCGACGCGGACGGCCAGGACGGCGCGATCCACTTCGAGCACTTCGTGCGCCAGGAGGGCGTCGACTACGGCACGGACGGACCCGTGGAGGGGATCGTGCGCTCCGTGTCGGTCAACGCGGTCGGGCAGCCGGCGTACGAGCACTGCTGACCGGGGGCCGGGGCGGGGGACGCGTACGCTGGAGGGCATGCGTCCCGCGTCCGGCATCCTGCTCGTCGACAAGCCGGGCGGGGTCACCAGCCACGACGTGGTCGCCCGCAGCCGGCGCGCGTTCGGCACCCGCAAGATCGGCCACGCCGGCACGCTCGACCCCATGGCCACGGGGCTGCTCGTGCTCGGGATCGAGGGCGCCACGCGCCTGCTGACGTTCCTGGTCGGGCTGGACAAGACCTACGAGACCACCATCCGGCTCGGCCAGGCGACCACGACCGACGACGCCGAGGGCGAGGTCGTCGCGACCGCGGGAGCCGACGCGCTCGCCGCGGCCACGGACGAGCGGATCGCCCAAGGCGTCGCCGCGCTGACGGGCCGCATCTCGCAGGTGCCGAGCACCTTCTCGGCCATCAAGGTCGGCGGGAAGCGCGCGTATGACCTGGCCCGTGCGGGCCAGGACGTGGAGCTGAAGGCCCGCGAGGTCACGATCTCGCGCTTCGCGGTCGACGCGATCCGCCGCTCCGGCGACGCGATCGAGCTCGACGCGACGATCGACTGCTCGTCGGGCACCTACATCCGCGCTCTCGCGCGCGACCTGGGCGCCGCGCTCGGCGTCGGCGGGCACCTGACCATGCTGCGTCGCACGCGCATCGGCCCGTTCGACCTGGCCGGCGCCGCCTCGATCGACACGCTCGCGCCGGACTCGGCTCCGGTCGGGCTCCTGCTCGAGCCCGCCGAGGTCGCCGCGCGCGTGCTCGGACGCCTGGACGTGACCGCCGACGAGGCGCGCGACCTCCGCCACGGCAAGCGGCTCGAGGGCGCGGGCGGCCGGATGACCGGCGCGACCGCGGCGGCGATCGATCCCGATGGACGGCTCGTGGGCATCCTCGAGCGTCGCGGCGACGCGCTCAAGAGCGCCATGAACATGCCGGAGGAGCAGCGGTGATCCTGTGGTTCACGATCGTCCAGGTCGTCGTCGCGGCGGCCGCGGGCCTGCTGTGCGTCGTGCTGGGACTGGCCGGGCGCCGCCCGAGCGACGTGTCCGTCGGCGCGCTCGTGCTCGTGGAGCTGCTGCTGATCGCTCAGGTCGTGATCGCGGTCGTGGCGCCCTTCGCGGGCAACCCGCCGACCGGCAGCGTCCTGGAGTTCTGGACCTACCTCGTCTCCGCGGTGCTGCTGCCCGCGGCGGGCGTCGTGTGGGCGCTGCTGGAGCGCAGCCGCTGGAGCACCGTGATCCTGGGCGTGGTCGCCCTTTCGATCGCGGTCATGGTGTGGCGCATGCAGACGATCTGGACGCTTGGGGTCGGCTGACCTCCGCGTCCGGCGGCGTCCCGCGCGGCGGAACTAGACTGGTCGGGCTATGACCGCTCCCGCGAATGCCCCCGCCCGCTCCGCGCGTCGCATGACCGGCATCGGCCGCGTGCTCGTGTTCGTCTACGGAGTCATGGCGCTCGCCGCGACCGGGCGTTCGTTCGTCCAGATCGCGGAGCGCTTCGCGGAGGCGCCGCTCGCGTACTCGCTGTCGGCCGCGTCGGCCGTGGTCTACATCCTGGCCACGCTCGCGCTGGTGTTCGCGCGGCGCCCCGGCTGGTACACGGTCGCGTGGATCGCGATCGGCTTCGAGCTCGTCGGCGTGCTGGTCGTCGGCACGCTCTCCGTCGTGCTGCCCGAGCTGTTCCAGCACCCCACGGTGTGGTCGCTGTACGGCATCGGGTACGTGTTCGTCCCGCTCGTGCTGCCGTTCTTCGGGCTCTGGTGGCTCATCACCCACCGCACGCCCGCATCCGGGGCCGACCGCGCGGGGGAGGAGGCGCGATGATCCTGTTCGAGGACGTCGCCGACATCCCGGCGGACTTCGGCCCGACCGTGATCGCGATCGGCAAGTTCGACGGCGTGCATGCCGGGCACCGCGCGCTGATCGAGAAGATGCTGGTGGACGCCGCGTCCACGGATGCGCGGACGGTCGCCGTCACGTTCGACCGCAACCCGCTGGCCCTGCTCGCCCCGGAGCGCTGCCCGCGCTCGCTGGTCGGCGTGACCCAGAAGGTCGAGCTGCTCGGCCGCACCGGCATCGACGCCACGCTCATGCTGCGCTTCGACGAGGCGCTCGCGTCCGAGGAGCCCGAGGCGTTCGTGCGCCGGGTCATCGTGGCCGGCCTGCACGCGCAGCGCGTGCTCGTCGGCAGCGACTTCCGCTTCGGCCGCGGCGGCGCGGGCGACGCCGCCCTGCTGCGCCGGATGGGCGCCGAGCTGGGCTTCGCGGTCGAGGAGGTCGCCGACGTGGCCAGCGCCGAGGACGGCCGCCGCGTCTCGTCGACGTGGATCCGCGAGCTGCTGGACGCCGGCGACGTGGAGCGCGCGGCCAAGCTGCTCGGCCGGTATCCGGCGGTCACGGGCGAGGTGGTGCACGGCCTCAAGCGCGGACGCGAGCTCGGCTTTCCCACCGCGAACCTCTCGCCCGACACCGAGGGCTACGTGCCGGCCGACGGCGTCTACGCAGGCTGGCTGATCGAGCGCTCGCCGCAGGGCGTGCTGCGCTCGGGCGCGCGGTATCCGGCGGCGATCTCGGTCGGCACCAACCCGACGTTCGACGACGTGGACGTGCCGCAGGTCGAGGCCTACGTGATCGATGAGACGGGGCTCGACCTGTACGGCCGCCGCGTCGAGATCCAGTTCGTCACCCGCATCCGCGGCATGGTGGCGTTCGAGGGGGTCGACAAGCTCGTCGAGCAGATGACCGACGACGTCGTGCAGGCGCGCCTCGCCCTCACGGACGCGGCCGCCGGCCGCTGAGCGGCGGATCACCGCGCCTCACGACCCGCTCAGTCATCGGATCGAGGGCGCGGTCGCAGGACCTGAGGGGCAGAAGTGCCGTCGGGAGCCTCACCAGGCACTTCCGTCCCACCGACCCGACGACCGAGCATCGGATCCGTCGACTGGGTGGTTCCGCTTACGCCGCGAAATCAGTACGACGATGTGTCCTCGCTGCCCGTGGCCGCGCGGCCCTCGGCGCGGGCGCGGAGCTCGCCCAGGATGGTCGCGCTTGCGCTGGTGCCGAGGCGCGTCGCGCCGGCCTCGAGCATCGCGATCGCGGAGTCGAGACCGCGCACGCCGCCCGACGCCTTGACCTGCACGGCGGGGGAGACGCTGTCGCGCATGAGGCGCACGTGCTCGACCGTCGCGCCGCCGCCCGCGAAGCCCGTCGAGGTCTTCACGAACGTCGCGCCGCCCGCCTCCGTCAGCCGGCTGCCGCGCGCGATCTGCTCGAGGTCGAGGTAGCTGGTCTCGAGGATGACCTTGGTCACGTGCCCGCCGGATGCCGACGGCCCGCCCGCCGCCTCCACGACGGCCGCGATGTCGGCCTGGACGAGGTCGTCCTCGCCCGAGCGCAGCGCGCCGATGTGGACGACCATGTCGAACTCGGTGGCGCCGTCGTCCAGCGCGCGGGCCAGCTCGGCCGTCTTCGCCGCGGTCGACGTGGTTCCGTGGGGGAAGCCGATGACCGTGCCGACGGCCACGCCCGTGCCGTCGAGGCGGCGCACCGCGTACGCGATGTCGCTGGGGCGGACGCAGACGCTGAACACGCCCCACTCGGCGGCGATCTCGAGCTCGCGATCCACGTCGGCGCGCGTGAAGTCGGGCTTCAGGATCGCGTGGTCGATGGTGGCGGCGACGGCCTGCTCGGTCAGCTCGATGCTCATGCCCCCAGCCTACGGCTCCGATGGTGCGGGAATACCCCAGGGGGGTATCATGGTTGTGGCCGGCGACCCCGAAGGAGGGAAGCATCATGACCGAGATCGCCCCCGGCGCGTCCGCCGATCAGCACCGCGCCCACGGCACGCCCGCGGCTCAGAGCCGCGCCGTCGTGCTGGAGATCGAGGGGATGACGTGCGCCAGCTGCGTCGCCCGCGTCGAGAAGCGCCTCGCGCGCGTCCCCGGAGTGACCGCCGCCGTCAACCTCGCGACCGAGTCCGCCAAGGTCGACGTCCCGCAGGGCGTCGCCGACGATGAGCTCGTCGCCGCGGTGCAGGCCGCGGGCTACGACGCCCGCGTCCGCGCGGTCGCACCCCCGGCCGAGGACCACGCGGCTCACGAGCATGCCGCCGACGAGACTGCCGCTCACGAGTCCGAGCACACGGAGCACGCGGAGCACGGCGCACACGATCACGACGTCGAGGACGAGCCCGGCCGGACGACCCTGCGGACGCGGCTGATCGTCGCGGCGGCGCTGAGCGCGCCCATCCTGCTCGTGTCGATGGCGATGCCTCTGCAGTTCCCGGGCTGGCAGTGGCTCGCTCTCGCGCTCACGGCCCCGGTCGTGCTGTGGGCCGGATGGCCGTTCCATCGTGCGACGCTGCGCAACGCGCGGCACGGCGCGGCGACCATGGACACCCTGATCACCCTCGGTACGATGGCCGCGCTCCTCTGGAGCGCGTGGGTGACCGTCACGGGCGGCATGCACGTGTACTTCGAGGTGGCGGCCGTCGTGACCACGTTCCTGCTGCTCGGGCGCTTCATCGAGCAGCGCTCCAAGCGGCGCGCCGGCGCCGCGCTCCGCTCTCTCATGGAGCTCGGCGCCCGCGACGTGACCCTGGCGGACGCCGAAGGCCGCGACGGCGCCACCGTGCCGATCGAGCGGCTCCGCACCGGCGAGCGCTTCGTCGTCCGCCCCGGCGGGACCATCGCGACCGACGGAGTCGTCGAGCACGGCGAGGCGGCGGTCGACGCCAGCATGCTGACCGGCGAGTCCGGGCCGGTCGCCGTCGGACCCGGCGCATCGGTGACCGGCGGCACGATCGCGACCGACGGGCGCCTGGTCGTGCGCGCCACGGCGGTCGGCGGCGACACGAGGCTGGCCCGGATCGCGGCGCTGGTCGAGGACGCGCAGGCCGGGAAGTCGCAGATCCAGCGCCTCGCGGATCGCATCTCGGGCGTCTTCGTGCCCGTCGTGATCGGCCTCGCGGTCCTCACCTTCGCGGGCTGGCTGCTGGCCGGGCAGCCGGTCGAGGCGGCCTTCGTGGCCGCGGTCGCCGTGCTGATCATCGCGTGCCCCTGCGCGCTCGGCCTCGCGACCCCGGTCGCGATCCTGGTCGGCACGGGGCGCGGGGCGCAGCGAGGCATCCTGATCACCGGCCCGGAGGCCATCGAGACGGCGGGCCGGATCGACACGATCGTGCTCGACAAGACCGGCACCGTGACGAGCGGGCGCATGTCGGTGCGCGACGCGGTGCTCGCGGGCGGCGCCGACCGCGCCGAGGCGCTCCGCGTGGCGGGCGCGCTCGAGTCGGGCTCGGAGCACCCGATCGCGCGGGCCGTCGTGGCCTTCGCGACCGAGGCACAGGGCGACGTCCTGCCGCACGCGACGGGCTTCCGCAGCCACGCGGGGCGCGGCGTCACGGGCGTCGTCGAGGGCCGGGAGGCCTTCGCGGGGAGCCCGGCCTTCGCCCTCGAGCGCGGCGCGCGGGTGCCGGCCGAGCTCGAGGCGGTCGCGCGCGACGCCGAGTCGACCGTCGTGGTGGTGGGATGGGCCTCGGCCCCCGGCATGAACCCGACGGCGCGGGCCGCGCTGCTGGTCGGCGACACCGTGCGCGACGACAGCCCCGCCGCGATCGCGGCGCTGCGCGAGCTGGGGCTCGAGGTGGTGCTGCTCACGGGCGACGCGGAGGGCGTGGCGCGCGCGGTCGGGCGGGAGGTCGGCATCGATCGCGTGATCGCCGGGGTCTCTCCGGAGGGCAAGGTGGACGAGATCCGCCGTCTGCAGGCGCAGGGCCGTCGCGTCGCGATGGTCGGCGACGGGGTCAACGACTCCGCCGCGCTGGCCGCGGCCGATCTCGGCATCGCGATGGGCGGCGGCACCGACGCGGCCATGAACGCGAGCGACATCACGCTCGTGCGCGACTCGCTGGGTGCCGCCGCGGACTCCGTGCGGCTGTCGCGGCGCGTGCTCGGGATCATCCGGGGCAACCTGTTCTGGGCGTTCGGCTACAACGTCGCGGCGATCCCGCTGGCGGCGCTCGGCCTGCTGACGCCGATGATCGCGGGCGCCGCGATGGCCTTCTCGAGCGTGTTCGTCGTGCTCAACAGCCTGCGGCTGCGCGCGTTCCGCTGAGCGCCGAGGGTCGGCCCGTCGCTGCGGGCCGGCCCTCGACGGTGGGGCAGGATGGGGCCATGCGCCCCGTCCGCCTCGCCGTGTCCGCCGCCGTCGTCGCCGCGGCCGGGATCGCGCTCGCCGCGTGCGCGCCCGAGCCGGATCCGGGCGCCACGAGCCCCGCGCCCTCGGCCGCACCGACCACCGAGGCGCCCCGGAGCCCGGAGCCGACCGCGAGCGAGACCCCGGCGCCCGAGCCGACCGGCTCCGCCGGCGCGCTCCCGGCCGACTGCGCGTCGGCCTACTCGCCGCAGATGGCCGATCGCCTCCGGGAGGCGTTCGGGCAGCTGAATCCCGAGGGCGGCTCGTACAACACGCACTTCATGGGCGACCTCTACGACATCGTCCAGCCGCTGCCGACGCTGACCTGCCTGTGGTCGCCGCCGGGCGAGGTCGCGCTCATGACCGACGCGATCCTCGTCGCTCCGGACCGGGCGGATGACATCCGCGCGGTCCTCAGTGCGAACATCCCCGGCTGCCAGGACACGGGCGGCGACTTCGTCTGCGTCAGCGAGTCCGAGCAGACGCAGGGCGCGAAGCGGACGGAGTACCACGTGCTCCATGGCGACCTCCTCCTGCTCAGCGCCGGATTGAACGCCGACTTCACGCTCGTCCAGGAGGCCGTGGCCGACATGATCGCGACGATCGAGGGCTGACGCGGGAACCCCATCCGGGCACGCGCCGCGTCTCATCCAGAAATCCGGGGCCGGCATGGCATAAACTGGGGGAGCAGGTTCCTCGCCCCCGACGCGTTCTCGACGCCAGGGTGATCCTCACGGGCGTCACCGCGCCGGCCGGAACCGCGTTCTCGTCGCCGGATCGCCACCGCGCATCCGGCGGTCGCAGCCCGCGACGTCGCCGCATCCGCGGCTCCGGGAACGCCGCGCACGACTTTCGACCGTCGGGCCGCACCGCCTGCGTCCGGCACCCGGACGGTCTCAACGCTCAGGAGGAGCATGCCGACCACGGCACCCGCGCGACAGCGCAAGAAGTCCGGGACCTCGCGCCGCGACGACGAGGCCCCGCTCATCCCGATCCTCGCCCGCAAGGTGCGCGAGGTCGAGGCGAAGGCCCAGCGCGGCAAGCTCGGCCCCACCAACCGGACGAAGTTCCAGGTGATCGCGTTCCTCGTGCGCGAGGAGCGCGCCCGGGTGAAGGCCGACGCCGAGCTGACCGACGCCGCACGCGCCGAGCTGCTCAAGCGCCTCGACGGCGTCGCGACCATCCTGGCCAAGACGGCCGCGCGCGACACGTCGCTCATCCAGCTGCTCGAGGTCGACCAGGCCACGTCGCCGGTCGCCCGCCGGATGCGCCGCGACTGGCTGCTCGAGTCGGGCGCCGACCTGCCGCCCGAGGAGCTCGTGATCGCCGACGTGAAGCCGGTCGTGCAGAGCACGCTCGTGCCGCCGGCCGCCGCGGAGCGCCAGGTGACGCCGCCGCAGATCGAGGCTCGCATCGAGTCGAACCCCTTCCTCGCGCCGGACTTCACGCGGCGCGCGGGCGGACCCACCCCGCGCCGCCGCCTCGACGGCTGGGAGCTCATGGGGCCGCTGTACAAGGCGTTCGAGCAGGGCGCCGGCGGCGGCTCTGCCACCATGGAGCTGCCTGAGGTGCCGGAGTTCGACCGGCTCTCGCCCAAGGGCCTCGAGATCATGGCCCACCAGGCCCGGTTCCTCGAGGCCGTGCGCGCGGGCCACCGCACGTTCCTGCTCGCGGACGAGCCGGGCCTCGGCAAGACCGCCGAGTCGGTGCTGGCGGCATCGGTCGCCGACGCCTACCCGCTGGTCGCCGTGGTCCCGAACGTCGTGAAGATGAACTGGGCGCGCGAGGTCGAGCGGTGGACGCCGCACCGCCGCGCGACCGTGATCAACGGCGACGGCGCCGACATCGACGCGTTCGCCGACGTCTTCATCGTGAACTACGAGATCCTGGACCGTCACCTCGGCTGGCTGGCCAAGATCGGCCTGCGCGGCATGGTCGTCGACGAGGCGCACTTCATCAAGAACCTGTCGTCGCAGCGTTCGCAGAACGTGCTGGCGCTCGCCGCGAGCATCCGCGAGAGCACGCCGGGCGGCGATCCGCTGCTCATGGCGCTCACGGGGACGCCGCTGATCAACGACGTCGAGGACTTCGACGCCATCTGGCGCTTCCTCGGCTGGACCAACGGCGACAAGCCCGGCCCGGAGCTCATGGAGAAGCTCGACGCGACCGGGCTGACGCCCGCCGACAAGGCGTTCTACCCCGCGGCCCGCGACGCGGTCATCTCGATGGGGATCGTGCGCCGCCGCAAGAAGGACGTGGCCAAGGACCTGCCCGACAAGCTCATCGCCGACCTGCCCGTGCAGCTCGACGACGAGTTCGGGCGCGGCATCCGCGAGGCGGAGCGCCAGCTCGCCGCGCGCCTCGCGGCGCGGTACCACCGCATCATCGAGGCCCGCGGCGACCGCGGGCTCGCGCACGGCGAGATCGACGAGGACATCGTGCGCCTCGTCGCGCAGGGCGAGCTCGAGGAGTCGAAGGCCGCCGGCACCGAGGGCGACAACGTCTTCACGATGGTGCGGCGGATCGGCCAGGCCAAGGCGCAGCTCGCCGCCGACTACGCGGCGCAGCTGCAGCGCTCGGTGGGCAAGGTCGTGTTCTTCGCCAAGCACATCGACGTCATGGACCAGGCAGAGGCGCACTTCGCCGCCGCCGGGGTCAAGAGCGTCTCGGTGCGCGGCGAGCAGACCGGCGCGGTGCGCCAGGCCGCGATCGACGCGTTCAACAACGACCCCGAGGTCGGCGTGGCGGTCTGCTCGCTCACCGCGGCGGGCGTGGGCGTCAACATGCAGGTCGCGTCGAACGTCGTGCTCGCGGAGCTGAGCTGGACCGCCGCCGAGCAGACGCAGGCGATCGACCGCGTGCACCGCATCGGCCAGGACGAGCCCGTCACCGCGTGGCGCATCATCGCCGCGCACACGATCGACACCAAGATCGCCGAGCTCATCGACCAGAAGCAGGGCCTCGCGGCCCGCGCCCTGGACGGCGAGGCCGTCGACCCGACGTCGAGCGACTCGGTGCAGCTCGCCGCGCTCATGCACGTGCTGCGCAGCGCTCTCTGATCCTCGCCCGCGCTCCTCGCCCGCCGCGGGCGGGGAGCGCGGGAAATGAGCGCCTCGCTCCTGCCCTAATGTCGAAGACATGAAGATCGGAATCCTCACGTCCGGAGGTGACTGCCCCGGACTGAATGCGGTCATCCGCGGCGTCGTCCTCAAGGGCACCACCACCTACGACCTCGAGTTCGTGGGCATCCGCGACGGCTGGCGCGGTGTCGTCGACGCGGACTTCTTCCCGCTCACCCGTCACGAGGTCAAGGGCCTCGCGAAGGTCGGCGGCACCATCCTGGGCACCAGCCGCACCAACCCGTACGAGGGCGAGCGCGGCGGCGCCGAGAACATCAAGGCCACCCTCGACGAGCACGGCATCGACGGCATCATCGCGATCGGCGGCGAGGGCACCCTCGCGGCCGCCGACCGCCTCTCGAAGGACGGCATCAACGTCTTCGGCGTGCCGAAGACGATCGACAACGACCTCGGAGCCACCGACTACTCGTTCGGCTTCGACACGGCCGTGAACATCGCCACGGAGGCCATGGACCGCCTCCGCACCACGGGCGACTCGCACCAGCGCTGCATGGTCGCCGAGGTCATGGGCCGTCACGTCGGCTGGATCGCCCTGCACGCGGGCATGGCGGCCGGCGCCCACGTGATCTGCATCCCCGAGGTCCCGCTGTCGATGGAGGAGATCTGCGCGCAGGTCACCTCGGCGTTCGAGCGCGGCCGTGCGCCCCTCGTCGTCGTGTCGGAGGGCTTCAAGCTGAAGGGCCAGGAGGAGGCCTACAGCGACAAGGGCCTCGACGCCTTCCACCGCCCGCGCCTCGGCGGCATCAGCGAGGTGCTCGCGCCCGAGATCGAGCGGATCACGGGCGTCGAGACGCGCGCCACGGTGCTGGGTCACATCCAGCGCGGCGGCTCGCCGTCGGGCTTCGACCGCGTGCTCGCCACGCGCCTCGGCCTCCACACCGCGGACGCCGTGGTGGAGGGCGCCTGGGGCCACATGGTGGCGCTGCGCGGCACCGACATCGTCCGCGTGCCGTTCGCCGACGCGCTCGGCGAGCTCCACACCGTCCCGCTCTCGCGCTACGAGGAGGCCGCGGCCCTCTTCGGCTGACCCTCCCGCACGAAGGCCCCTCGACGTGTGCGGCGTCGAGGGGCCTTCGCCGTTCCCACCCATGTCTCACTTCGTGCCGGAATCCCACCCGAATTCCGACACGAAGTGAGACACGGGATCAGCTCGAGTCTCCCGGGCGCCATCCCCGCTCCAACAGGGCCTCCCTGACCAGGGAGACGGCGCGCGGCGCCGCGCCGCGCACGTGGTGCGCGAGGATGCGGACGTGGCGCCAGCCCGCCGCACGGATGGCCTCCCACCGATCCGCATCCCGGCGGAACTGCCCGACGTCCTCTGCGTGGACCCGGCCGTCGTACTCGGGGGCCACGCGATACCGGACATAGGCCTGATCGAGGCGCGCGATGTGCGTGCCGTGATCGTCGTAGATGTCGTGGTTCAGATCGGGCTCCGGAAGTCCGCCGCGCACGAGCACGAGGCGGAGGCGGGTCTCGCCGGGAGACTCCGCGCCCACCCGGGCGTGCCGGATCGCGCTTGCGAGGACGCCTCCGCGCAGGTCGCCCATGAGCCGCACCTCGTCTCGCAGCTCATCCAGCGTGGCGAGCCCGTTCGCCGGCAGGATCATGTGGTCGGCGGCGATGACGAGATCGTCGTGCGTCCAGGTCTGCGCCGCCTGTCGCCACGCCCGCACGGGCGACTCCACGCGCAGACCGGGCGCGCTCTCGCTCCATGCGGCCTCGCGCCTCTGCAGCCGGTGGCGTTCGATGCCCGCGATCCGGGGCGGGTAGTGGGGACGATGCGTCGCGACGTGGATGGGGATCCGGCCGTCGAATCGCGGTGTGGGAACGCCGTGAAGCGCGAGTGCGGTCTCTCCGCTGTAGAACTGGTCCGGGCTCATCCGCGGTGCGTACTCGAGGCATCGCTCGAGAAGGGCCGTGGGCGCGTCGGCCGAGGCGCTCGTGCGCAGCCCGCGGTACGGCTGCGCCAGATCGCTCGCGCCCAGCCGCCGCGGGCTGACGCCGAGGCGCCGCGCCTCGGCGACCGAGAACGAGCCGGCCCTCAGTTCCGGCGGGAGCTGCGACGGGGTGCGTGCCATGACACCACGTTGCGACCCGCACCGGTGCGGCCGGTGGCTCATCCGGCGCCCGCGGGACAACGCCACTCCGCCCGCCTGCTGGGGACGATGCCCCCGCGGTCCCGTGTCTCACTTTCGCGCGGAATACGGGCGGGATTCCGCGCCGAAGTGAGACATGGATGGGGGCGCCGGACGCCCCCGCCGGGTCAGGCCTCGGCGACGCCGAGCACGTCGAGGAGCCATGCGAGCTGGAACGCCCGCTCGCGCCACGAGTTGTAGCGGCCGCTCACGCCGCCGTGGCCCGCGACCATCTCGCACTTGAACAGGGCGTCGGCGCCGACCTCGCGCAGGCGCGCGACCCACTTGGCGGGCTCGACGTAGAGCACGCGGGTGTCGTTGAGCGAGGCCATCGCGAGGATGCGCGGGTACGCCACCCCCTCCCGCACGTTCTCGTACGGCGAGTACGACTTCATGTACTCGTACACCTCGCGGTCGTGCAGCGGGTCGCCCCACTCGTCCCACTCGATCACCGTGAGCGGGAGCGAGGGATCCAGGATGGTCGTGAGCGCGTCGACGAACGGCACGTCCGCGAGCACACCCGCGAACAGCTCGGGGGCGAGGTTCGCGACGGCGCCCATCAGCAGGCCGCCGGCCGAGCCGCCCTCGGCGACCATGCGCTGGGGGGTCGTGTATCCGCTCTCGACCAGGTGCCGCGCGACGTCGACGAAGTCGGTGAACGAGTTGCGCTTGGCGCCGAGCTTGCCGTCCTCGTACCACTGGCGGCCCATCTCGCCGCCGCCGCGCACGTGCGCGACCGCGAACACCACGCCGCGGTCGAGCTCCGACAGCCGGGCGACCGAGAACGACGGGTCGATCGAGTGCTCGTACGACCCGTACCCGTACAGGTGCACCGGGCGGATGCCCGCGCCGGGCTCGCCGAACGAGCGCTTCCACACGAGCGACACCGGGATGCGGGTGCCGTCCTGGGCGGGCGCCCACAGGCGCGCCTGCCCGTAGTCGGCCGGGTCGTAGCCGCCCAGCACCTCGACCTGGCGCCGCAGGATGAGCTCGCCCGGCTCGCCGTCGCGCACGAGGCCCGGATCGGCATCGGGCAGGACGTACTCGAACACCGATCCCGGCGTCGTGAACGAGCCGTATCCGATCCGCAGCACGGGCGGCGCCCACTCCGGGTTGGAGCCGAAGCCGGCGGCGTACAGCGGCTCGTCGAACGAGATCTCGGTGAGCGCGTGCGTGCGGTAGTCCAGCAGCGCCACGCGGGGGAGCCCCTCGCGCCGGTACTCGACGACCGCGAAGTCGCGGAAGCAGTCGACGTCGAGCAGGCGGCGGCCCGGCTCGTGCGGGAGCACGGTCTCCACGACGTCCGGCGCGCCGACGCGGGCGCGCACCAGCTCGAAGTCCAGCGCGCCGTCGTTGTGCAGGATGTAGAGCCAGTCCTCGCCGTCGATCACCGCATGGTCGACGCCGTACTCGACGCCCTCCCGGCGCGGCCACACCAGCCGCGGCCGGGCCTCGGGGTCGGTCGCCACGGTCGCGGCGTCGAGCATGGCGACCTCGCTCGTCACGCTCGAGCCGGACTCGACGATCAGGAACCGGTCGCTGCGGGTCACCCCGGCGCCGACCCAGAAGCGCTCGTCGTCGTCGCGGTAGATCTCGCGGTCCTCGTCGCGGCCGGCCCGGCCCACCGGATGCAGCCACACGCGGTCGGGGCGCCACGCGTCGTCGACCGTCGTGTAGACGATGTGCGTGCCGTCCGGCAGGAAGTGCGAGCCCGAGAACGTCCCCTCCAGCACGTCCGGGAGGACCTCGCCCGTGACGAGGTCCTTCACGCGCACGGTGTACCGCTCGTCGCCCGCGAGGTCGACGCCCCACAGCATGCGGGTGCCGTCGTTGGAGACGTCGAACGACCCGAGCGAGAAGAACTCGTGGCCCTCGGCCTCCACGTTGGCGTCGAGCAGCACCTGCTCGCCCGGCACCTCCACCTCGGGGCTGAGCACCGGGGGAGTCCAGTCGTCCGGCCCGGCGATCGGCGCCCGGCACTGGATGCCGTACTGCTTCCCCTCGATCGTGCGGCCGTAGTACCACCAGTCGCCGCGCCGGCTCGGCAGGCTCAGGTCGGTCTCGCGCACGCGCCCCTTGATCTCCTGGAAGATCCGCTCCCGCAGCGGCTCGAGGTGCGCGAGCGCCGCGTCCGTGTGGGCGTTCTCGGCCTCGAGGTGCGCGATCACCTCGGGGTCGTCCTTGGCGCGCAGCCAGTCGTAGGGGTCCTCGAACGTGTCGCCGTGGTGCGTGCGCGCCTGGGGGCGGCGGGCCGGCTGCGGCGGGGTGGAGGCGGCGGGATCGGTCGGGCTCACCCGACAACGCTATCCGCCGGGGCCGCCCTGTTCGATCGCACGTGCGCGGATGCTCCGCGCGGTTTGACCGCCCCGGCCGCGGATGCGAGGATCGGTCACGGTCTGGTTGCCAGACGCTGAACACCCGGTGAACTCTTCGTTCGCCCCCCGCCGCTCTCGGCGGAGGCATCCCCTGCGTATCCGGAAGGCGGACGGTGGAAACCGCAGCCCTCATCGTGGTGCTGGTCATCGCGCTCGCACTCTTCTTCGACTTCACCAACGGCTTCCACGACACCGCCAACGCGATGGCCACGCCCATCGCGACCGGCGCGCTGAAGCCCAAGGCCGCCGTCACGCTCGCCGCGATCCTGAACCTCGTCGGCGCCTTCCTGTCGACCGAGGTGGCCAAGACCATCTCCGGCGGCATGATCCGCGAGGAGGAGATCGCCGGCGACGTGTTCCCCTCGCTGATCTTCGCGGGCCTGATCGGCGCCATCACATGGAACATGCTGACCTGGCTGCTCGGCCTTCCCTCGAGCTCGTCGCACGCGCTGTTCGGCGGCCTGATCGGCGCCACGCTCGTCGGCTTCGGCCTGGCCGGGATCGACTTCGGCGTCGTGATGTCCAAGGTCGTGCTGCCCGCGCTGCTGGCCCCGCTCACGGCCGGGATCATCGCGTTCGCGCTGACGAAGGTCGCGTACGCCGTGACGCGGCGCTACGACGGCAAGCCGGACGGCCGGGCCGGGTTCCGGTGGGGCCAGATCTTCACGTCCTCGCTGGTCGCGCTCGCGCACGGCACGAACGACGCGCAGAAGACCATGGGCGTCATCACGCTCGCGATGATCGCGGCCGGATGGCAGTCCGCCGAGCACCACGAGCCCCAGCTCTGGGTCATCGTCTCGGCCGCCGCCGCGATCGCGCTCGGCACCTACGTGGGCGGATGGCGCATCATCCGGACGCTCGGCAAGGGCCTCACCGACGTCAAGCCCGCGCAGGGCTTCGCGGCCGAGACGTCCACCGCGGCGACGATCCTCGCCTCGAGCCACCTCGGCTTCGCGCTGTCGACCACGCAGGTCGCCTCCGGCTCCGTCATCGGCTCCGGCCTCGGGCGGCGCGGCTCGGAGGTCCGGTGGCGCACGGTCGGCCGGATCATGGTGGGCTGGCTGCTCACGCTCCCCGCCGCCGGGGCCGTCGGCGCGCTCGCCGCCCTCGTCGTGGTGTGGACCCAGGCGGCCGGCCTGGGCGTGGTCGGCGTCGCGATCGACGCGCTGCTCGCGATCGCGATCATCGCCTACCTGTATCTGCGCTCGCGCCGCGACGAGGTCCACGCCGGCAACGCCATGAGCGAGGTCGCCGAGTCCGGGCTCGCGGTCAAGGTCGACGAGAACCCGCCGCCCACGCCCCGGCAGCGCCGCAGGCTCGCGCAGCGCCAGGCCGAGAAGGAGTCGAAGAAGTGACCATCGACTGGCTCGCGTTCCTCCAGGTGTTCCTCGCCGCGCTGACGGCCGGCGTGGTCGTCGTGGGGTTCTACGCGCTCGGACTGCGGCTGCTGGCGCGCAGCGGCCGGATCCCCGTGGCGCTTCCCGCGACCTTCACGGACGCGATCACGGTGCTCTCGCCCAAGCAGATCAAGCGGGCCGAGAAGTCGGCCGCGAAGGCGGCGGCGAAGAGCCCGCTGACCGAGGGCGCGAAGCGCCTGTCGCTCATCGGCGCGTTCGCGTGCTTCGCGGTGTGCGCCCTGGCGGTGGGGTCGGGCATCCTGCTCATCGTGCTCGGCTGAGGCCGGCCCGCAGCCGCGCGCTCTCGTCGCCGGCCGTCGCTAGGCTCGCCTCATGCAGTTCGGTCAGTATGCGCCCGCTCGCCGGACGATCGTCCACCTGAGCGACACGCACCTGCTCGCGGGGAACGCGCCGCTCGGCGGGCGCTACGACACCGAGGCGAATCTGATGCGCACCCTCGCCCGCGTCGAGCAGCTCACGGCCGACGGCGCCGTGCGACCCGACGCGCTCGTCTTCACGGGCGATCTCACCGACCTCGGCGAGCCGGGCGCGTACGCGCGGCTGCGCGAGCTCGTCGAACCGGTCGCCGCGCGGATCGGCGCGCCGGTCGTCTGGGTCGCGGGCAACCACGACGAGCGTCCGGAGCTGCGGCGGGATCTGCTCGGCCTGCCTGCCGGCCAGGAGCCCGTGACGGGCGTGTGGGATCTCGGCGGGCTGCGGCTCATCGCGCTCGACACCTCGGTGCCCGGCTGGCACCACGGCGAGATCGACGCGGCGCAGCGCGAGTGGCTGCGGGCCCAGCTGGAGGCTCCCGCTCCGCTGGGCACGATCCTCGCCCTGCACCACCCGCCGCTGCCGAGCCACGTGCCGGTGTTCGACATCCTGGAGCTGCGCGACCAGCCGGCGCTGGCCGAGGTCCTCGCCGGCAGCGACGTCCGCGCCATCCTGGCGGGGCACCTGCACTACTCGATGAGCGGCACGTTCGCGGGCATCCCGGTGAGCGTGGCGTCGGCGTCCTGCTACACGATGGACGTCGCGCTGCCGCCCACGCGCGTGAACGGCATGGACGCGGGCCAGACGTTCCACCTCGTGCACGTGTACGACGAGACCGTCACCCACACGGTCGTGCCGGTCGACGCGGACGACGCCGCCGCGTTCTTCGGGCCCGAGTGGTACGACCGGATCGCGCGGATGACGCGCGAGCAGCGGCTCGAGCTCTTCTCGCGCAAGCCCCCGCGCGGCTGAGGCGGGCGCGCCTCGCCGCGCGTAGGCTCGGTGACGACCCCCGCACCACCGGCGGCTTCGCATCGCCGCGATACCTGAGGACCAGTCATGGCCGACACCACTTCCGCGCGCTCGACGGCGAGCGCGACCCGCACCGAGACCGACTCGCTGGGATCGATGGAGATCCCCGCCGACGTCTACTGGGGCATCCACACCGCACGGGCCGTCGAGAACTTCGACATCTCCAAGCGCCCGATCTCGGTCTACCCCGAGTTCGTCGTGGCGCTCGCGATGGTCAAGCAGGCCGCCGCGCGCGCCAACCGCGAGATCGGCGTGCTCTCGCCCGCCAAGGCCGACCTGATCGACCAGGCCGCGCAGCGCGTGATCGACGGCGAGTTCCACGACCAGTTCGTGGTGGGCGTCATCCAGGGCGGCGCCGGCACGTCGACCAACATGAACGCGAACGAGGTCATCACCAACATCGCGCTCGAGATCGCCGGACGCGAGAAGGGCGACTACGCGTACCTCTCGCCGATCGACCACACCAACCGCAGCCAGTCGACCAACGACGTGTACCCGACGGCGATCAAGCTGGGGCTGTCGCTCGTCCACGTGTCGCTGCTCGAGGAGCTCGATCTGCTGCGGCGCGCCTTCCTCGCGAAGGCGAACGAGTTCCACGACGTGCTCAAGGTCGGGCGCACGCAGCTGCAGGACGCCGTCCCGATGACGCTCGGGCAGGAGTTCCACGGCTTCGCCACGACGCTGGGGGAGGACCACCAGCGGCTCACCGAGAACGCGTCGCTGCTGACCGAGATCAACCTGGGCGCCACCGCGATCGGCACCGGCGTGACCGCGCCGCGCGGCTACGCGGAGTCGGCGCGCAAGCATCTGGCCGACATCTCGGGCCTGCCTCTGACCACGGCGACGGACCTGGTCGAGGCCACGAGCGACACCGGCGCGTTCATGTCGTTCTCCTCGTCGCTCAAGCGCAACGCCATGAAGCTGTCGAAGATCTGCAACGACCTGCGGCTGCTGTCGTCCGGCCCCCAGGCCGGGTTCGGCGAGATCAACCTGCCGCCGCGCCAGGCCGGATCGAGCATCATGCCCGGCAAGGTCAACCCGGTCATCCCGGAGGTCGTGAACCAGGTCGCGTTCTCGGTCGCGGGCGCGGACATGACCGTGACCATGGCGGTGGAGTCGGGTCAGCTGCAGCTGAACGCGTTCGAGCCCGTGATCGCGCACTCGATCCTGCAGTCCATCATCTGGATGCGGCAGGCGATGCGCACGCTGCGGGTGAACTGCGTCGACGGCATCACGGCGAACCGCGAGCGCCTCGGGGCGATGGTGGGGTCGTCGGTCGGCGTCGTGACCGCGCTGACGCCGTTCATCGGCTACGCCGCGGCGGCCGCGCTCGCGAAGGCCGCGCTGCTCACGAACCGGAACGTGGCGGACCTGGTCGTCGAGGCGGGCCTGATGGACCGCGAGGAGGTCGAGAAGCAGCTGTCGCCCATGCGCCTGTCGGGAATCGAGGCGATCACGGCCGCCGTACCGGTCGTCGCGCCCGAGGACCTGCCGACCACGAACTGAGCCTGCGCCCGCGAGGGCCCCGCAGCGGACGCTGCGGGGCCCTCGCGCGTTTCGGGGTCCCACGCGGCGGGAGAGTGGTCTAGCCCAATCTCTCGGTCGGGTAGGATATTGAAATACGTCGTCACACGATTGGGGCCGCCCGGAGGGGTCGGCCTACCGTGTGGGGCGGTGGCCTCCGCACCCCCGGGCGGACGTCACAGCAGTGCTCGTCCCTCCGCCCGCACGCTCTCCCCCGAGGTCACACAATGTCGCAGGCTCCGCACCTCCCGCCCCCCGTCTCATTCGAGATCACGCCCGCGCGACGCACCGAGGATGCGCCCGAGGTGGAGCGCGCGGCGAGCGCGCTCGCCGCCGCCGCGCCGTCGTTCATCTCGGTGCGCACCGGCGCCGCGGGGGTGTGCCAGGAGCGATCGCTCGCGCTCCTGCGGCACGTCCGCGACACGGCCGGGGCGCGGCCCGTCGGCCACATCACCGGGGGCGGCCTTGCGCGGGCCGAGCTCACGGAGCGCATCGAGGCCCACCTCGCCGCCGGCGTCCGCGACTTCCTCGCCGTGCGCGGCGACGCGCCCCGCGCGGTGCGCGCGCGGCCGGGGATCGAGACCCCGGCGGCCATCCGGCTGCTGCGCCGGATCGCCGCGGCGCAGGGCCTCGAGGTCGCGGTCGGCGTCGCGGCGCACCCGCACGGCAAGGCCGGCGTCACCGACTCGCACGGGGACGTGGCGGCGCTGCTCGCCAAGCAGGCGGCCGGGGCCGCCTTCGCCCTCACGCAGGTCGTCTTCGACGCGGCCTCGTACGCGTGCTACGTGGCGCGGGCGCGGCGGGCGGGCGTGACGATCCCCGTCATCCCGGGCATCATGCCGATCGCGTCTCCCGCTCGCCTGCGCCGGATCACGGCGCTCACGGGCGTGCAGGCGCCCGTCGCGCAGGTGCTCGAGCTCGAGAACGAGCAGGACCCGCGCCGCTGGGAGGAGATCGCGGTCGCGCGAGCCGTGCGGCTGGGGCGCGATCTGCTCGACGCGGGGGCACCCGCGCTGCACGTGTACTCGCTCAACCGGCCCGAGACCGCGCTCGCCGTGGCGGCGGGACTGCGCGGCGAGACGGACGCCGCGATCCGGGAGGCCGCAATCCGGGACCCGAGGGGCGCGCTGGTCGCCTGAGCGGCGCGGACCGCGCGCCGCGCGTCAGTCGATGACGCGGCAGTGGGTGGTGAGCTCGCCGATGCCGTCGATGCCCACGGTGACCGTCGAGCGGTCGCGCATCAGCACCTGCGGCGTGCGCGAGTAGCCCGATCCGCCCGGGCTCCCCGTGGAGATCAGCGTCCCCGGCAGCAGCGTGATGCCGTGCGACAGGTGCGCGATGAGCTTCGCGACCGAGCGCACCATGGTCCCGGTCGAGGCGTCCTGCATCGTGTGGCCGTCGAGCACGGTCCAGATGTGCAGGTCCTGCGGGTCGGGGACCTCGTCGGCCGTCACGACGTACGGGCCGACCGGCGTGAACCCGTCGAACGACTTGGCGCGGCACCACTGCGACTCCGAGTACTGCACGTTGCGGGCGGTGATGTCGTTGACCACGGTGTAGCCGAACACGTAGTCCAGCGCGTCCGCCTCGGCGACGTCGCGCGCCGGGCGTCCGATGATGACCCCCAGCTCGGCCTCGTAGTCGACCGCCTCGCTGAGCGAGCGCGACCAGGTGGTGGTGCCCTCGTGTGGCGCCAGCGAGTTGGGCCACAGCGTGAAGACCGTCGGGGTGTCGTCGGTCTTCAGGTTGAGCTCGCCCGCGTGCGCCGAGTAGTTGAGACCCACCGCCATGATGGACGGCGGCGTCAGGACGGCCGGGGCGAACGCCGCGTCGTCCATGCTGATCCGATCGCCCGCGCCCGAGGCGGCCGCCTCGCGCACCGCGGCGAGCAGGTCGTCCCCGCCCGCGATGAGCTGCTCGAGCGTGCGGGGACCGTCGGGAAGGAGCGACGGCACGGGCACCGCACCGTCGCCGTCGACGAGCACGAGGGTGGGGGCGTCGCCCCCGGGGAGCACGACGTGGGCGAAACGCATGCCTCCAGGCTAGCCGTGATCGGCGGGCGCTCCCCTCGGAGCGGCCCGCGCGCGGCCCCTATGATGACCGTGACACGCGACGGGCCACGCAGCCGGCGCGCGGACGGCC
Source organism: Microbacterium sp. MEC084 (assembly GCF_004514465.2). Classification (NCBI taxonomy): domain Bacteria; kingdom Bacillati; phylum Actinomycetota; class Actinomycetes; order Micrococcales; family Microbacteriaceae; genus Microbacterium; species Microbacterium sp. MEC084. The sequence goes on from NZ_MYFP02000003.1 coordinate 217,457, forward strand.
GAACCACGGAGCACGAGGATCGCACATGACGTACGGCACGGGTCTGACCCCGCCCCATCCGCAGCCCTTCCCGACCGCGATGGCTCAGCCGGACCGGGCGCCCGGCGCGGCGATCGCACCCGCGCCCGTGACCGCGGCGCTTCCGGTCGCGAGCCCCCGCGGCCGCCGGGCCTGGATCTGGCTCTGGCCCGTGCTCGCGCTCCTCCTGCTCGCGCTTGTCGCGTACTTCGTGTCGTTCCTCGGCGCCGCCGCATCGACCGTCGGCCTGCTGGCGGCGCTCATCCCGTTCGCGGTCGTGATCATGACCGTGATGCTGATCGACCGATGGGAGCCCGAGCCGCGCGGCCTCGTGTTCTTCGCCCTCACGTGGGGCGCGACCGCGTCGATCGCGTTCACGCTGATCTTCGACCTGGCCCTGACGATCGCGGTGCCGCAGCTGTCGGAGAGCGACTTCTTCGGCGCGGTCATCCAGGCACCCGTGGTCGAGGAGTTCTTCAAGGGCCTCGGCCTGCTGCTGGTGTTCTGGATGGGCCGGCGCGCGTTCGACGGACCGGTCGACGGCGTGGTCTACGGCGCGCTGATCGGCGCGGGGTTCGCCTTCACGGAGAACATCCAGTACTTCGCGATCTCCCTCATCGAGGGCGGCGCGCTGACGCTCGGCTTCACGTTCTTCATGCGCGCGATCCTGTCGCCGTTCGCGCACGCGATGTTCACCGCGTGCACGGGCTTCGCGCTGGGTCTCGCGGCCCGGCGCGGCATGAAGACCCCGTCGGCCCTCGTCTTCTGGATCGTGGGGATGATCGCGGGGATCCTGCTGCACGCGCTCTGGAACGGCGCGACGTTCGTGGTCGGAGGCGGCCTGGACACCTTCCTCGGCTACTATTTCGTGCTGCAGGTGCCGATCTTCGCGCTGTTCGTGTGGGGCGTCGTGATGCTGCGGCGCGAGGAGGCGCGGCTCACGCGCGCGCGCCTGGGCGACTACGCCGCGGCGGGATGGTTCACCCCGCAGGAGGTCGACATGCTCGCCACGCCGCAGGGGCGGCGCACGGGCAGGGCGTGGGCGGCGTCGCTCCCCGGCGGGCGCAGCCGCCTCATGACCGCCTTCATCCGCGATGCCGCCGCGCTCGCCGCGGCGCGGCAGCGCGCGATCTCGGGGCGCGACCCCCAGGCGGCCCACGACGAGCACGTGCTGCTCGCGCGGATCACCGCCACGCGTCAGGCGCTCCTCTCGCGCTGACCGCGGAAGAGCTCGCCCGGGGTCTTGACACGTCCCGCGGGCGGGAGCATCCTGTTCTCAGATCAACTCAGCGCCCGGAAGACTCGCAGGCATCGCCGCGGCCCGGGCGCTGAGGAATTTCCGGGCTCTGATCCGCCGCACCGGTGGATCAGAGCAGCCCGCGGCGGGACGCCTCCTCGATCGCGGCCCCGCGATCGGAGACCCCCAGTCGGCGGTAGGCCGCCTGGAGATGCGTCTTGACCGTGTTGGGGCTCAGCGCGAGCGCGGCGGCGACCTCGCCGATCTGGTCGTGCTCGGCCGAGGCGCGCAGGACCGCCAGCTGCTGCGGCGAGAGCCGTCCGACGACGTCCGAGGTCGCTGGGGGCAGCAGCACGCGCGACGTGATCAGATCCGCCAGAGACGGGATCCCGGCCGTCGCTGCCAGCGCGCTGAGGTCGGCGCGGGACACCACCGCGAGCGAGGCCCGCAGCCCGTGCGTCGCCGCGGTGTCGACCGCGAGCCGGAAGGACGCGGACGCCGACGCGTCCTGCCCCTGCCGCAGCATGGCGGCGGCGCGCACCACGAGCGACTCGACGCGGATGCGGGGGGACGGGCTGGACGTCTCGTGGGCGATCTCGCGCAGGGCGCCGGGGATGTCTCCGAGACCGAGGCGCGAGGCGGCCTTGCGCGCCCGCACCAGTCCGATCGCCGGCCGCGGCAGGTCGGGGCACTGGGCCAGCGCCAGCAGCGCCGCCTCGTGCATGCCCTGGTACGCCAGGAGCGTTCCGCGCGCGATCGCGAGCGCGCACGCGTTCAGCCCGCCCGCGGTGCGCGGGGCGGGCTGGCTCTCGACCGCGACCTCCAGGCGGCTCATCATGTCCACGGGGTCGGACTCGCCGCCGCGCGTGCCGAAGACGGCCCGGACCGCGGCCGCCATGACCGTGAGCTCCTCGAAGTCGTGGGCCGGATCGCTCACGAGCCCGACGGCGCTGTCGAAGTCGAGCCGGTCGCTCGCGCGATAGGCGGCTCCGAGCGCCGCCCCCGCCCGCACCCGCTGGACATCGGGGTGCCGGGCACGCAGCTCGGCCGACCGCGCGATCCAGCGGTCCGCCGCGGCGCCCGTGCCGTTCATCGCATGCAGCCAGGCCAGCTCGCCCGCGGACTCGAGAGCCGCGCGCACATTGCCCGTGCTCTCGGAGACCGCGTGCGCCTCGGTGAGCACCTGGACCGCGCGGGCGATGAGGCCGGCGGCCGCCAGTGTCATGCCCCATTGCGTGGCGAGCGTGCCGATGCGCGGCTGCGCGTCCGCGCGATCCTCCGGAGACAGCCCCTGCCAGCCCTCGAACGCGTTCTCGGCGACCTCGGCCGCCTCCTCGTAGCGCCCGCGCGTGCGCAGCCCGGCCGTCCGGGCCGTGAGCAGATCCAGCCGGTCGGAGGGCGGCATGTGCTCGGGCACTCGGATCTCGGTGTCGGGGAACACGGGAGGCTTCGACGGGTAGGTGAGCAGGTGGGTCACGTACTGGCGCATGCCCATCCACCGCGGCCGTCTGCGGAGCTCGGCGGGCGGCAGCGCGTCGGCGACGGCGCGCACCACCGCCGGCCGATGGCTGATCAGGAGGGGGAAGTGACGTTCGACCATCCGGATCGCCTCGGGCCAGCGGCTGTCCGCCAGCGCGGCGAACACGGCCGAGGTGACGTCGTCGACGGGGGCGTCGGACCTGCCGCGGGTCTGCGGGGCGCGGAGCGAGGGCGGCCGCGCGCCGTCGAGCATCATCAGAGCAGTCCGTGCTCGGCGGCCGCGAGGGCCAGCTGCTGCCGATCGGAGACGCCCAGCTTCGCGTACAGCCGCCGGGTGAGGGTCTTGACGGTGTTGGGGCTGACGCCGATGGCGGCGGCCGTCTCGCCGGTCGACCGGCCCGCCGCCAGCAGACGCAGGGCCGCGAGCTCGCTCGGCGTCGCGCGCGGCGGCGGCGTCCCCTGCGCCGGAGGGCGGCGCGTGCCGGCCGTGCCGACGGCGAGCATGCTCGGGCTCCGCGGCGGGGCGAAGGCCGCGAGGGCTTCGAAGTCCCGCAGCGGCAGGTGCGTCAGGCCCGAGGGCAGCCCGTGGGTGTCGGCCAGGGTCACGGCGCGGCGGAACGACGCCTCCGTCGCCGGATCGCGGCGGCGCAGGTGCACCGCCGCTATGACAGCCCAGGCCTCGACCACCGCGCGCGGGCGCCCCAGGTCGTGCAGGGCCGCCTGCGCGTCGTGCAGTGCGCGGTCCAGGTCGCCCTGGACGAGGTGCACCGCGGCGCGGATCGTGCGGATCGACGGCAGCACGGGCGAGGGGAGGTCCTCGAGCAGGGTCCGCGCGGTCTCGCCCCGCCCCAGATGCAGGAGGAGGGCGGCGCGCGCGGCCGTGAGCGGGCTGAGCTGCGACGGCGCGTCGCCGAACAGCGCGTCGTCCAGCTGCTCGAGGTCCGCGAGGGCCCGGGGCAGGTCGGACGCGGGGTCCTTGGATGCGAGCAGCGCCCTCGCCCAGGCGAGCTCGACCGTGTGCTCGCCCGGGGCGTCCGCCGCCCGCGCGAGGGCGCTGCGGGCCTCGTCGTACTCGAGGCGATCGAACGCGGCCGCGGTCTCCGCGAGCGCCAGGGACGCGGGCTCAGGAGTCCGTCTGACCGCCGTCGGGAGCAGGGCGTGCGCGTTCGCGATCCACTGGTCGCGCACGAGCACCCGGCCCTCGGTCGCGTGCAGCCACGCGAGCTCTCCCGCCGCCAGGAGGGCGAGGCGGGTGTCGCCGCGGGCCCTGGCCGCGGAGTAGGCGCGGGCGAGGTCCTCGAACCCCGTGGTCGCGTCTCCGGCGAGCACCTCCGTGAGCCCCCAGGCGAACAGCACGTGGGGCAGATCGCCCTCGAGCGCGGCGCGATGCTCGTGGGGGAGCCGCTCGAAGTCCTCCCTCGCGCGCCGGGCGAGCGCGAGCGCCCCGAGGAGATCTCCGGACACCCGCGCGACGCGCGCCTCGCTGGTGAGACGCAGCACCGCCGCGACCGCGTCGGCGCGCGACGTCGCGGTGAGGGAGGCGCCGGCCACCGGCGCCGCCTGGAGATACGCCCGGATGCGCCGCCAGCGCGGATCCGCGTCGAGCCGCTCGCTCGGCACGATGTCGACGAGGGCGCGGATGGCGGGCAGGCCGCTCGTCAGCAGCTGCTTCCAGTCGCGCTCGGCGATCCGCAGGGCGTCGTCCCATGCCTGGGCTCCCAGTGCACGATAGATCTGCGCGGCGGGGGTGGGCTTCGGGTAGTGCCCGGGGACCGAGATCTCGGTGATTCCCCTCACGAGCGTCATTATGCTCCCGCCCTGCGACATCGCCCTAGTGGTGTTTCACTCGCTGACCCACTGGCCGGGTGACAGGCCGGGTGAACCCCCGTTGTTCCGCGGAATCACGCGGATCCGGGCACCGGGTGACACCCGGGGTGAAATTGCCCCGGACCGCCTCCGGCCGGGTACGTGGCGCGCGGATCGTTTGCGTGTGACGTCCGCGGCTCCCGGGCGGATCGCCGCCGACCCGAGGCGGCATCCGGCAGGCAGCACCCTCGTGCGGACGCGCGATCGGGGCGTGTGCCCGGGTAGGAGCAGCAGATGTCCAGGTATGGCAATTCGGATCGGCCCGGCGCCCACGCCGGCGCCCCGGGCGGGGTCCGCCGTCGCGGGGCGGTGCGCTGAATGCCGCCCGATCGGGCGGTTCTGGCCGGGTGGCTGCTGCTGGCCGGCCCCAGGCGGCGCATCGTCGCATGAGACCCGTCGCGGGCCGGGCGCAGCATCCCCTCGAGGCGCCCGGCCCGCGGCGTGCGCTGTCGGCGTAATCCGGCGACCGCGGGCCCCATCGCCCGCGGCGTTCATGGTTCGATGGATGCCATGAGCGCAGATCGCACCAAGCCCGAGTTCGACGCCCCGCAGGGCCCCGCCCCGTCGGAGCTCGTCGTCCGCGACCTCATCGTCGGCGACGGCGCCGAGGCCAAGCCCGGCGACACCGTCACCGTGCACTACGCCGGCGTCGAGTACGAGACCGGCGAGGAGTTCGACTCGTCGTGGAACCGCGGCGAGAGCATCCAGTTCCCGCTGCGCGGCCTGATCCAGGGCTGGCAGGACGGCATCCCCGGCATGAAGATCGGCGGCCGCCGCGAGCTGGTCATCCCGCCGCACCTCGCCTACGGCCCGGCCGGCGCGGGTCACTTCCTGAGCGGCAAGACGCTCATCTTCATCATCGACCTGATCGACGTCGCCTGATCTCGATCCGCTGAGGCGCCCCTCCGGCGCCCCTCCGGCCGTGCGGTGAGGGGCGTCTCGCCGTTTCCGGAGAATTCATCCGGCCGTCGTGGAATATATGCGCGCGCATAGGTATTGTCTCCTGTACACCGCCGATCACGGCACGACCTTCGAGGAGACCACATGACCATCGAGATCCCCGGCTACCGTCCCGGCACCTACGTCATCGATCCCGCGCACAGCGAGGTGGGCTTCAACGTCCGCCACATGATGATCTCCAAGGTGAAGGGCAGCTTCCACGTCATCGAGGGCACCATCGTCGCCCCCGAGAACCCGCTCGAGGCCAAGGTCTCGGCCAAGGCCGACGTCGCGTCGATCAACACCAAGGACGAGGGCCGCGACCAGCACCTCCGCTCGGCCGACTTCTTCGACGCCGAGAACCACCCCACCATCACGTTCGAGTCGACCGGCGTGCGCGAGCAGAACGGCGAGTTCCTCGTCGACGGCGACCTCACCATCAAGGGCGTCACCAAGCCCGTCACCTTCACGGTCGAGTTCGGCGGCTTCGGCGCCGACCCGTGGGGCAACTACAAGGCCGGCGCCACGGGCACCGCGACCGTCAACCGCGAGGATTTCGGCCTCACCTGGAACGCCGCGCTCGAGACCGGCGGCGTGCTGGTGGGCAAGGACGTCACCATCACGCTCGACCTGCAGGGTGCGCTCCAGCAGGACTGACATCACGGACGAGGGGCGGGTGCCACGGCACCCGCCTCTCGTCGCGTCCGCGGATCACCCGGGTCAGGGCGTGGGCGCCTCGGCGTCGTAGGCGCGGAAGCGGGTCGCGAAGCGCAGGATGACCGCCACGATGACGATGATCGCCACGCCGCCGACGAGCGGCGGGAACCACAGCGCGATGCCGGCCAGCGTCCCGGTGTAGAGCGCGCCGATCCGCGGCCCGCCGGCGACGACCACCATGAAGATGCCCTGCAGGCGGCCGCGCACGGCATCCGGGACCGCGGCCTGCAGCATCGTCTGGCGGAAGATCGCGCTGATGTTGTCGGCCGCGCCGGTCAGGGCCAGGCACGCGCACGCCAGCAGGATCAGCGCGACGTCGGGATGCGTCTCGTCCACCGTCCTCCCGCCGAGCTCGGCCACGAGAAGCACCAGCCCGAACAGCCCCGTCGCCAGGCCGAACGCCTGGATCGCGCGCGCGATCCCGACGCCCTGCCGGCGCACGGATCCGACCCGGCCCGAGAACAGGCTCGACACGAGCACGCCGACCGCGATCGACGCCATCAGCAGGCCCGACGTGACCTCGCCGCCGCCGAGCAGGACCACGCCCAGCGCGGGGAACAGGGCGATCGGCTGGCCGAACGTCATGGCGATCACATCCAGGACGAACTGCATCCGGATGTTCGGGGCTACCTTCAGGAACCCCAGGCCGTCGATGATCGACCGCAGCCCCGGACGGTCGGTCTGCCCCTCGGGCGGCAGGGGAGGCAGGGTCGCGATGCCGAGGAACAGAGAGAGCGTCAGCACCGCGTCGATCGTGTAGGTGATGGGGTAGCCGAACGCCGCGACCAGCAGGCCGCCCAGCGCCGGCCCGGCCATCACCATGATCCCGGCGGAGATGCCCGTGAGCGCGGCGGCCGCCGGGATGAGGTGCGTGCCGACCAGGGCGGGCGTCATCGCGGCCTTCGTGGCCGATGCGACGGTGGTCGCGGCCGAGCTCGCGATCGACAGCGCGTACAGCCACGCCTCGTTCACCAGGCCCGACCACGCGAGCACCGCGAGCAGCACCGTGGCGCTCCAGCCGATCGCCGCGGCGGCCAGCGCCACGAGCCGGCGGTCGAAGTGATCGGCGAGCATGCCCCCGTAGAGCCCCGCCACGATCATCGGCACGAGACCCGCGACCGCGATCATCGACACCGCGAAGGTCGATCCCGTCAGGGCGAACATGTGCAGCATCACGGCCGTGATCGTGAGCTGGCCGCCCAGACCTCCCAGCAGCGTCCCCACCCACAGTCGCGCGAACGCGGGGCTCTGGGTCAGCGGACGCAGGTCGATGAGATGTCCGCCGCCGGTTCGAGCCACGAGAAGACATTAGTCCGTGCGCGAACGGCCGGGCGCCGTGCGGTCGCCGAGGCCGCCGGACGCTGGTAGACTCACGTGGTTGCCGTTCGATCGGCCGCGGATAAAGAGAGCTCGCGCATCAGGCGTCGGGCGCCGCGCAACGAAGAGGAAGGGGATCGGTTCTATGGCACTGGAAGCAGACGTCAAGAAGGCGATCATCGAAGAGTACGCGACGCACCCCGGTGACACCGGTTCCCCCGAGGTGCAGGTCGCGATGCTGACGCAGCGCATCAAGGACCTCACCGAGCACCTCAAGGAGCACAAGCACGACCACCACTCGCGTCGTGGCCTGTTCCTGCTCGTCGGTCAGCGCCGCCGTCTGCTCGGCTACCTCCAGGACATCGACATCGAGCGCTACCGCTCGCTGATCGAGCGTCTCGGTCTGCGCCGCTGAGCTGAGAGCAGCAGAGCGCACCAGCGTTCAATCGTCTTCGAGAGATCCCGTCCCAGGTGTGGGGCGGGATCTCTTGCTTTTTCAGGAGCGTCTCGCACGCTCGCGCCGACGCTCCGCGCCGGACACTCGCGAGCGAGGAACGTCGCTGCGCTCCTCGCTCGCTTCGCTCGCACGTTCTTTTCAGGAGCGGTCGCACGCTTCGGGGCCGCAAGCGGCACCCTTGCGAGCGAGAACGTCGCTTCGCTCCGTTCGGCAGCGCTTCGCGCTGCGGGGGTCGCTTCGCTCCACGCTCGCTTCGCTCGCACGTTCTTTTCAGGAGCGGTCGCACGCTTCGGGGCCGCAAGCGGCACCCTTGCGAGCGAGAACGTCGCTTCGCTCCGTTCGGCAGCGCTTCGCGCTGCGGGGGTCGCTTCGCTCCACGCTCGCTTCGCTCGCACGACTGTAAGTGTCGGGGGGCTCTGGCCCCGGTCGTTGAGCGGAGCGAAGCGGAGTCGAAACGGGCGCTCACCCTGTGGTCGTTGAGCGACGAGCGCCAGCGAGGAGTCGAAACGGGCTGAGCGAGCGCAGCGAGTCGAAGCCGGACCCGCACCCGGTCATTGAGCGGAGCGCAGCGGAGTCGAAACGGGCTGAGCGAGTCGAAGCCGCCCCGCCCCACGGCTTCACCCCTCGTAGCCGAGGTGGCGGTGCGAGACCGGCTCGATGCCCGTGAGCGTCGCGTAGCCGTCCGCGAGCAGCGCGGCATCCGTCCCCGGCTGCGGGACGTGCGGCAGGTCCTCGACCGCGAGTCGGATGTGCTTGTGGCCGCGCTCGCTCAGCGTGGTCTGCACGATGCCGAACGGGGCCAGGGGCGCCTCGCGGATCCCGCGATGCTCGGGCGCGTTCGGCACGTTGAGGTTGACCACGGAGCCCTTCTCCAGCGACATCAGGAACGGCAGTGCGTCGATCGCGGTCTGGGCGGCCGCGTCCCACTCGAACACCTCAGGGCGCATGCCGACGTCGAGCGACACCGCGAGCCCCCACGCGCCGTTCAGCCCGCCGGTCAGCGCCGCGCCGACCGTGCCCGAGTGCAGGATGGCGCGCCCCACGTTCGCACCGTGGTTCACGCCCGACAGCACCAGATCGAACGTGTCGCCGAATGCCCCGTGGGCCGCGATCAGCGCGATCAGGCCCGGGCCGCCGCGGACCGCGAACGCGGGGAGCTCCTCCAGCCCGTCGATCTCCCGGCGGTCCACGGCGATCCGGCCCTCCTCCTCGCCGGCGACGATGGACGCGCTGGCGCCGCTGGACTGCCGCTCGGGCGCCGCGATCGTCACGTCCAGACCGTGCTCGCGCGCGGCGCGCGCCAGCGCGTGCAGGCCGGGGGCGTCGATGCCGTCGTCGTTCGTGACCAGGGTGCGCGTCATGCGGGGTCCTCCGGCGCGGGCTCCTCGTGATGCGGGCGATGATCGGTCGGCTCGGCCAGCGCGGCGAGGCCGTCGGGGCTGACGCGGCCGTGGCTGTCGTCCGAGTCGTCGGCCGAGGGGCCCCGGAGCGTCCGCACCCGCACGCTGTCCCTCAGGCGCGCGATCGTCTCCTGCTCGCCCGTGCCGAGCCCGTGGCGGGTCACGTTGAGCGCGCCCGCCGCGGCTCCGGTCAGGATCGCCTCGCGCAGCGGTTCGCCGGCGGCCAGCCCCGCGCACACGCCGGCGGTGAGCGAGTCGCCGCCGCCCCGGGTGTCGGTCGTCTGCAGCGCGGGCGGCGTCACCTCGTGAACGGTGCGGCCGTCCAGCACCAGGAAAGGCCGGTCCGCGCGGGTCACGATCACGTTGCGCGCGCCGCGGTCCCGCATGGCCTCCATGACCGCGACGACCGAGCCGACGTCCTCGCCCTCCAGAAGCCCGTCCGCGCGCAGCTCCTCGTCGCTGACCTTCAGGAGGTCGACGCCGCCCTCGAGCGCCGCGGTCATCCGGTCGCCCGCGAGGTCGACGACGACGCGCACGTCGTTGGTCCGCAGATCGGCGGCCAGGCGCCGGTAGGTGTCCGCGGGCAGCGCGCCCTCGCCGTGGGGGCCGCTCAGGATCGTCAGCCCCGAGGCGATGCCCTCGCGCAGGGTCGCGCCGTACAGCTCGTCCAGCTCGTGGCGGCCGAGCGGATCCCCGTCCATCTCGGCGACCTCCGTGCGCTGCCCGTCGCGGCGGTCGTGCACGTACGCGGCGCCGCGGCCCGACCGCTCGACCGCGACCACGCGGAAGCCCTCGTCCTCGAGCAGGCGCTGCACCACGCGCCCGGTCTCCCCGGTGAGCGCGCAGCAGATCGTGACGCGCACACCCAGGCGGCGGAGCATCCGGGCCTGCCAGACCCCCTGGCCTCCGGCGTGGATGTGGATGTCGGGCCGCGCGTCCTGCTCCTCTATCGTGATCGTGAGCGCGGGTGACGGCGCGAAGATCGTGACGTCCATACGGCCGAGGCTAGAACGGCGGCCCCCGCGCGGTCAGCCCCCTTGCGGGGCCGCCGCGCGGGCGCTACCGATGACCGGGAGGACTACGCCTTGGCGCGCGCCGCCAGGAGATCGGCGTGCCAGCGCTCCGCCACGTCGGGGTGGGCGCGGAGGCGGTACTTCAGGGCGTTCTCGCCGTACAGCGTGTGGATGGGGTTGCTCGGGTCGTCCTCGACGCCGCGCGCCAGGGCCGCCAGCTCGGCGGGCAGCTGCAGCGTCGGCATGTAGTCGTCCAGGCCCGGGTTGAAGAAGAACGGCACCGAGATGCGGTCCTCGGGGTACCGGGGCGACACGACGCGGTGGTTCGTCGCACGCAGGTAGCCCTGCGTGGCCGCCTCGAGCATCTCGCCGATGTTGACCACGAACGCGCCCGGCACCGGGGGAGCGTCGACCCAGTAGCGGTTGCCGTCCGCGTCCTCGCGCTCGACCTGCAGCCCGCCCCGGCCCGGCTCGATCCACAGGAGCGTGAGCACGCCGCCGTCCTTGTGCGCGCCGACGCCCTGCTGCGGCTCCGGCTCGGTCGATCCCGGGTACCGGACGATCTTGATGAGCGACGACGGGTCCTGGAACGCGCCGTCGAAGAAGTCCTCCTCGGCGCCGAGCGAGAGCGCCCAGGCGCGCAGCAGCCGGCGCGACACGTCCGACAGGCGGTCGTGCCACTCCTCGACGACCTCGCGCAGCTCGGGCAGGGCCTCGGGCCACAGGTTCGGGCCCGTCAGGCGCTGGTAGTCCGGTGCCTCGGGGTCGGTCACGACCTCGCGCTCGGGACCGATGTCGATCTGCTCGCGGAAGTCGACCTTGCCCTGCGTCAGCTCGCCGCCGAGCCGCGTGTAGCCGCGGAACTGGGGGCTCTTGACGTTCTCGATCGCGAGCTTCTCCTCCTCGGGGAGGGCGAAGAACTCCCGCGCGACGCGGTGCAGGCGCGCCTCGAGCTCGGGAGAGACTCCCGTGCCGGTGAGGTAGAAGAACCCGACGTCCCGCGTCGCGGCGGCGAGCTCGTCGCGGAAGCGCGCGGCCGCTTCGTCGCCCGCGTCGAGCTGGGACATGTCGAGGATCGGCAGGTTGAGGTCGGTCATGTCACCACGCTACGACGGTCGGGGGTCCGACGGATCCCCGCGGGCGGCACTGTTACGGCGGGGGCTCGCCGCGGGTGCTCGCGAGGGCCCTGTCGTCACATGGAGCGGGTCAGGACCGTGGCTCGGCGCGCGGGCGGCGCGATCCCGTCGGGTCGATCCCGCGGCCGGCCTGCGGCGTGATGCCGGGGTCGGCGAACAGCCACCGCGAGCGGGGTTCGATCAGCGGCCGGAACAGCCACCGCACGGGGCGCGACGCGAGCAGCAGCGTGATCGCGACCGACAGGATGCACACGAGCGGCAGCCACAGCCACGTCGGCTCGAGATCGCGCAGCGCGCCGGACTCGCGGAACGGGTAGAGCACGAACGAGTGCAGCAGATAGATGTACATCGTGTACGTGCCGAAGCGCGTGAACCAGAAGCCGCCGCGCGGCACGAGCACGAAGAACGCCGCGCACAGGATGAGCGCCACCAGCATGAGCGCGAGCCGCACGCCGCCGGCCCACCACGGGGCGTCGCCGAGGAAGTGCGCGTAGTCCTGGTCGTAGAAGAGCCAGTTGCGCATGTCCATGGCCTCCCAGCCGGGAAGCCCCGCCCAGGCGGTCCACCCGGCGAGCGCGAACACCGCGAGCGCGCTCAGCCGCGCCCACCACGCCTTTCGCTCGAGCAGGCGCAGCCGGTCGACCACATCGTGCTCGCGCAGCCACCATCCCAGGGCGAAGAACGGAAGGAAGCCGAGCGTGCGCGACAGGGAGAACGTGCTGTCGACGTTCGGGAGGTAGCCGACGCCGATCGAGATCAGGACGGTCCACAGCAGCGGCCAGCGCAGGAGCGCCAGGTAGGGGAGCACGAGGCGGAAGATGCCGAGCGCCAGCAGGAACCACAGCGTCCACGACGGCTGCGTCAGGTTCGGATCGGGGTCACCCTCGACCAGGCCCTTCGTGATCCACCACAGCGCCTCGAAGATGATGTACGGCACCAGGATGTCCGTGATGACGCGCGCCATCTGCCGCCGCGTGGGCGGGTCGGCCTTCGAGAAGTAGCCCGAGATGATCGCGAACGCGGGCATGTGGAACGCGTACACGACCAGATACAGGGCGTACGCGATGTCGGAGTCGTACGTCAGCCGCTGGATCGCGTGGCCCAGCACCACGAGCACGATGCACGCGAAGCGCGCGTTGTCCCAGTAGGGGACGCGTCGGCGCGGGCGGGGGACGGCCCCCGTCGTCGGGGCGTTCGGTGCCGAGCTCATCCCGATCACGCTACCGTCGCGGCGCGCGGCATGCGGGAATAGATCTGGCGATCGCGTGTTGAAGCGGGTATATTCAAGCGCATACAAATGCGGCCCACCCCACGCACCCGCCGAACGACGGGCAGATCGGAGATGAACAGATGAGCCAGATGCAGTTCGGCATCTTCTCGGTCAGCGACATCACCGCCGACCCGACCACGGGCCACACGCCCAGCGAGGCGGAGCGCATCCGCGACATCGTCACGATCGCCAAGCACGCCGAGGAGGTCGGTCTCGACGTCTTCGCGCTCGGCGAGCACCACAACCCGCCGTTCTTCTCTTCGTCGCCCACGACGACGCTCGCGTACATCGGCGCGCAGACGACGGACCTCATCCTGTCGACCGCCACGACGCTCATCACCACGAACGACCCGGTGAAGATCGCCGAGGACTACGCGATGCTGCAGCACCTCACGGGCGGCCGCGTCGACCTCGTGATGGGCCGCGGCAACACCGGCCCGGTGTACCCCTGGTTCGGTCAGGACATCCGCCAGGGCCTGCCGCTCGCGATCGAGAACTACGCGCTGCTGCGCCGCCTCTGGGACGAGGACGTCGTCGACTGGGAGGGCAAGTTCCGCTCGCCGCTGCAGGGCTTCACGGCGACCCCCCGTCCGCTGGGCGGCGTGCCGCCGTTCGTGTGGCACGGATCCATCCGCACCCCGGAGATCGCCGAGCAGGCCGCGTACTACGGAGACGGCTTCTTCGCGAACAACATCTTCTGGCCCAAGGAGCACTACCAGCGCCTGATCACGCTGTACCGCCAGCGCTACGCGCACTACGGACACGGCACGCCCGAGCAGGCGATCGTGGGCCTCGGCGGCCAGGCGTTCATGGCCAAGAACTCGCAGGACGCGGTCAAGGCCTTCCGTCCCTACTTCGACAACGCCCCGGTCTACGGCCACGGCCCGTCGATGGAGGACTTCACGGAGATGACGCCGCTCACCGTCGGCTCGCCGCAGCAGGTCATCGACCGCTACGCCGCGATGCGCGACTACTACGGCGACTACCAGCGCCAGCTGTTCCTGATGGACCACGCCGGCCTGCCGCTCAAGACCGTGCTCGAGCAGCTCGACCTGCTGGGCGGCGAGGTCGTCCCGGTGCTGCGCAGGGAGCTCGCGCAGAACCGTCCGGAGAGCGTGCCGGACGCGCCCACGCACGCCGCGCGCGTCAAGGCCGTCTACGGCGACGCCGCGCCCCGCGAGGCGCGGCCCACGTCGGCGGGCGGCAACAACCTGACCGTCGGCGGTCCCTACCAGGACACCCCCGCCGCCGCCCCGAAGGCCGGCTCGGCCTTCGGCAGCGCCGCGACCCGCTGACCCCCCCCGAGACCCCACAAGGAGATCGACATGACCGACACGCGCCGCATCGCCGTCGTCTCGGCGGGACTGTCCACGCCGTCGTCCACGCGGATGCTCGCCGACCGCCTCGCGGCCGCGACCGTCGCCGAGCTCGACGAGCGCGGCATCACGGGCGAGGCCGAGGTGTTCGAGCTGCGCGACTACGCGCACGACATCACCAACAACCTGCTGGCCGGCTTCGCTCCGCCCGCGCTCGAGAAGATGCTCACCCAGGTCGCCACGGCCGACGCGCTGATCGTCGTGACGCCGATCTTCTCGACGAGCTACTCGGGGCTGTTCAAGTCGTTCATCGACATCCTCGACCGCGAGGCGCTGAGCGGCAAGCCGGTGCTGATCGGCGCGAACGCGGGCACGGCCCGGCACTCGCTCGCGATCGACTACGCCATCCGCCCGCTGTTCGCCTACCTGCACGCCGAGCCGGTCTCGACGGGCGTGTTCGCGGCCTCGAGCGACTGGGGCGGCAAGGAGGACGAGGTCGCCCCGCTGAGCTCGCGCATCGAGCGCGGCGCGCGCGAGCTCGCCGAGGCCATCGCGGCCAAGCCCTCGCTCACCGAGGCCGACCCGTTCGACCCCGACACCTACCTGGGCCAGGGCCGCTCGTTCGGCCACCTGCTGGGAGGCCTCGCGGGGGAGTGACCCGCACGATCGAAGGCCCGGACCGCGCGCGGTCCGGGCCTTCGTCATGCGGCCGGGCGGATGCGCCCGATCGCGAAGTCGATCGTCCAGCCGACCGCGAGTGCGATGGCGATCGAGATGAGCACCGCCCCGACGGTGCCGCCGGGCACGATGGAGGCGATCGCCGCGCCCACGAGCGCCTGGAACGCGGCCCAGGCCGTGGCGGCCACGGCGGCGATCGGCAGGTAGCGCACCGCAGGCACGCCCGCGGCGCCCGCCGAGAGGTTGACCGCGAGCCGGCCGAACGGGATGAACCGCGCCGTGAACACCGCCGTGGCGGCGTGCGTGCGCAGGCGCGTCGATGCCCAGTCCATCGCCTGCTGCGGCCGCGGGTGCTGCAGGACGCGCCACGTGCGCGGGTGCAGGAGCCGGCCGATCGTGTAGCACGACGCATCGCCCGCGAACGCCGCGAGCGCCCCGATCAGGATCACCGACCACAGCGGCGGCAGCCCGCTCGCCGCCGCGACGCTGCCGAGGGCCGTCACGGCCACCTCGCCGGGGACGACCACCAGGAACGCGTCGGCGAAGACCACCCCGGCGAGCACCGCGAGCGCCCAGGGGTTCGCCGCGAGCCCGACGATCATCGCGTCCATGACACGTGTGTACCCGACGCCGGTGAACGACCGGAGAACGCGCCCCGCTCATCGCCCGCGGGGCCGATCCGGTGACCGCCCGGGGGTGCGCCGGTGAAGGATGGGCAACTCCGGATGAACGCTCGGGGAACCCGGGCGTCCCCGGCCGCCTGCGACGGCCGCCGCGCGTCACCCTGGAAGCGTGAGAATCGCGCTGGTCGCAGAGTCCTTCCTGCCCCACATGAACGGGGTCACGCACTCCGTTCTGCAGATGATCCGTCACTTCGAGGCCCGCGGCCACGAGACCCTCGTCGTCGCCCCCGACGCGGGCGAGGCCGCGGAACGCGCCCCGCACGGCCGCACCGAGCTGCTGCCCTCGGTGGCCATGCCGTCCTACCCGGACGTGCGCGTCGCCTACCCGACGACCGCGCGCCTGGCCCGCGTGCTGCGCGACTTCCACCCGGACGTCGTCCACCTCGCGTCCCCGTTCGCCCTCGGCTGGAAGGGCCAGGTCGCCGCCGACACGCTGCGCCTGCCCAGCGTCGCGGTCTACCAGACCGACGTGATCGCCTACGCCGAGCGCTACGGCCTGCCCGGCGCGGCGCCCCTCGCGTCGGCCCACGTGGCCCGGCTCCACAAGCGGGCCACGCTCACGCTCGCGCCGTCGTCCGCCTCGGAGGGGCAGCTGTCGGCGCTCGGCATCGACCGCCTGCGCCGCTGGGGGCGCGGCGTCGATGCCGAGCGGTTCCGCCCCGACCGCCGCAGCGAGAGCTGGCGCGCCCGCATCGCGCCCGGCGAGCTCCTGGTCGGCTACGTCGGCCGTCTCGCCGCCGAGAAGCAGGTCGAGGACCTGCGCGTGCTGACCGACCTGCCGGGCGTGCGGCTCGTGATCATCGGAGACGGACCCGAGCGCGAGCGCCTCGAGCGGCAGCTCCCCGGCGCCGTGTTCACGGGCTTCCTGGGCGGCGACCAGCTGGCCCGCGCGCTCGCGAGCCTCGACGTCTTCGTCCACCCGGGCGAGAGCGAGACCTTCTGTCAGACCGTGCAGGAGGCCCTGGCGAGCGGTGTGCCGGTGGTCGCGACCGGCCGCGGCGGCCCCGTCGATCTGGTCCGCTCCAGCGTCGACGGCTGGCTCTACCGGCCCGGCGACCTCGACGACCTGCGCGCGCGGGTGCTCGACCTCACGGGCGACGACGCCAAGCGCCGCTCCTTCGGCGAGGCCGCGCGCGAGAGCGTCGCCGAGCGCACCTGGGAGTCGCTCGGCGACCAGCTGCTCGGCTACTACCGCGAGGCCCAGCGGCTCCGGCCGATCGACGACGCCAGCCGCGCGCGCGGCCTCGCCCGGCCCGACTCCGTGCAGCCGCCGCAGGCGCGCGCGTGGAAGCGCTACGTCGCCCTGGGCGACTCGCTGACCGAGGGCCTGTGCGACACGTCGCGCATGGAGAACGGCGAGTACCGCGGATGGGCGGACCGCCTCTCGACCATGCTCGCCCAGGGCCGCGGCCGGTTCCAGTACGCGAACCTCGCCGTGCGCAGCCGCCGCGTGCGCGACCTCGTCCACGAGCAGGCTCCCCAGGCGCTCGCGATGCGGCCCGACCTGGCCTCGGTGTTCATGGGCGCCAACGACCTCGTCGGCCACGGGGCCGATCCGCTGCGCCTCGCGGCGCACGTCGAGAAGGTGGTGCGCGACATCCGCGCGACCGGCGCAGACGTGCTGCTCGTGACGCCGTTCCTGCCCGACCGGCGCCCGGCGCGCATCTTCGCCCGGCGCTTCGCGCTCTACGCGGTCGAGCTGCGCCGCATCGCGGCCGAGACCGACTCGTACCTGCTCGACGCGGCCGCCCTGCCCGCGCTGGGGGACCGGTCGATGTATGCGGACGACAAGGTGCACCTCAGCTCGCGCGGGCACCGGTACCTCGCCTACCGCGCGGCGGAGGCGCTGGGCATCCCGGACGCGGAGGCGCTCGGCCGGCTCGACGACGCCCTGCACGGGTTCGACGCCGGCGAGGAGCCGGCGCCGCAGACCGACTGGCTGCGGGAGCATGCGCTGCCGTGGGTGTGGCGCCGCATGCGCGGCCGGACGGCGGGCGACGGCATGGTCTCCAAGCACGCCGACTACATCGTCATCCCGGGACGCAACGCGCCCAAGCGCAGCAAGCTCGGCTGACGCGCGGGGGAGCGCCTACTCCTCGATGCCGCCGAGGCCGCGGGCCTCGTCGCGCTCGTCCTCGACGAGCGGATCCGGCTCGTCCTCGACGCTCTCGTCGGGGTCGAGCGTGGGCGGCGGCAGCTCGAGCTCCGTCTCGTCGTCCAGGTCGACGATGCGCTCGTCGTCGGGGATGACGGGGCGCTCCTCATCGGGCAGCGGATCGCGGAAGTCGCTCATGGCACCCACGATAGGCGCGCCGCGCCGCCGGGCGACAGGGCCTGACCGGATCGGGTTTCCGCTGGTAGGGTGGGAAAGGCTCTCCGAGCGGGAGCCGAACAATTCCATACGTGAAGTAGGAGCAGGCTGGCAGGAAGCTGGTCCCCTGAAGTGGTCTCCCAGGCCCGGATCCCGGATCCGTCTCTGGTGGATTTCTCCTGGTGGCCAGCGCAGGCGAGCGTGAACGATGCGCCTTGAGCCCATATCTGCCTGTTCCCTGCTCCTGACGTAGCTGCGCGGCGCTCTGCCGCGCACAGACTGAAGGAGACAGACCTCTTGGAAGGTCCTGAAATCACCGCCGCCGAGGCCGTTCTCGACAACGGCCGCTTCGGCACCCGTACGATCCGCTTCGAGACCGGTCGTCTCGCGCAGCAGGCGCAGGGCGCCGTCGCCGCATACCTCGACGAGGAGACGATGCTCCTCTCGGCCACGAGCGCGAGCAAGCACCCGCGCGAGGGCTTCGACTTCTTCCCGCTGACCGTCGACGTCGAGGAGCGCTCGTACGCCGCCGGCAAGATACCGGGCTCGTTCTTCCGCCGCGAGGGTCGCCCCTCGACGGAGGCCATCCTGGTCTGCCGTCTGATCGACCGGCCGCTGCGCCCGTCGTTCGTCGACGGCCTGCGCAACGAGATCCAGATCGTCGTCACGGTCCTCTCGATCGAGCCCGGCGAGTTCTACGACGCGCTCGCGATCAACGCCGCGTCGGCGTCGACCCAGATCTCGGGTCTGCCGTTCTCGGGCCCCATCGCGGGTGTGCGCCTGGCGCTCATCCCCGGCCAGGGCGAGAACGCCGACCAGTGGGTCGCGTTCCCGAACGCCGAGCTGCTCGAGTCGGCCGTCTTCGACCTCGTGGTCGCGGGACGCGTCGTCACGAAGGAGGACGGCTCCGAGGACGTCGCGATCATGATGGTCGAGGCGGAGGCCACGGAGCACAGCTGGAACCTGATCAAGTCGGGCGCCACGAAGCCGAGCGAGGAGATCGTGGCCCAGGGCCTCGAGGCCTCGAAGCCCTTCATCAAGCAGCTCGTCGCCGCCCAGGCGGAGATGGCCGCGAAGTCGTCGAAGGAGCCGCTGGAGTTCCCGGTCTTCCCCGCCTACAGCGAGGAGACGTTCGCGTTCGTGAACGAGCGCGCCTACGACGAGCTGGCGAAGGTCTACCAGATCGCCGACAAGCAGACGCGTCAGGCCGCCGACGACGAGGTCAAGGACCGCGTCAAGGCCGAGCTGATCGAGAAGGTCGAGGCCGGCGAGCTGCCCGCCGCGGCCCCGCTCGAGTTCGCCGCCGCCTACAAGTCGGTCACCAAGAAGATCGTGCGCGGCCGCATCCTGACCGAGGGCGTCCGCATCGACGGCCGCGGTCTGGCCGACATCCGCCCGCTCGACGCCGAGGTGCAGGTCATCCCGCGCGTCCACGGCTCGGCGATCTTCCAGCGCGGCGAGACCCAGATCCTGGGCGTCACCACGCTGAACATGCTCAAGATGGAGCAGCAGATCGACTCGCTGTCGCCCACGACGAGCAAGCGGTACATGCACCACTACAACTTCCCGCCCTACTCGACCGGTGAGACCGGCCGCGTGGGCAGCCCGAAGCGTCGCGAGATCGGGCACGGCTTCCTGGCCGAGCGCGCGCTCGTGCCGGTGCTGCCGAGCCGCGAGGAGTTCCCCTACGCGATCCGCCAGGTCTCGGAGGCGCTGGGCTCGAACGGCTCGACGTCGATGGGCTCGGTCTGCGCCTCGACGCTGTCGCTGCTGAACGCCGGTGTGCCGCTGCGCGCCTCGGTCGCCGGCATCGCCATGGGCCTGGTCTCGGACGAGGTCGACGGCCAGACGCGCTACGCCGCGCTGACCGACATCCTCGGCGCCGAGGACGCCCTGGGCGACATGGACTTCAAGGTCGCGGGCACGCGCGAGTTCGTCACGGCGATCCAGCTCGACACCAAGCTCGACGGCATCCCCTCGGAGGTGCTGGCCGGCGCGCTGACGCAGGCGAAGGACGCGCGTCTGCGCATCCTCGAGGTGCTCGACGCCGCGATCGACGCCCCGGACGAGATGGCGCCGACGGCTCCGCGCGTGATCAGCGTGCAGATCCCCGTCGACAAGATCGGCGAGCTGATCGGCCCCAAGGGCAAGACGATCAACGCGATCCAGGACGAGACCGGCGCGCAGATCTCGATCGAGGAGGACGGCACCGTCTACATCGGCGCGACCGACGGCCCCTCGGCCGAGGCCGCCCGTGCCCAGGTGAACGCGATCGCCAACCCCACCAACCCGGAGGTCGGCGAGCAGTTCCTCGGCACGGTCGTGAAGATCATCCCGTCGGGCGCGTTCATCTCGCTGCTGCCCGGCAAGGACGGTCGCATGCACGTGACGCAGATCCGCAAGCTGAACGGCGGCAAGCGCGTCGAGAACATCGAGGACGTCGTGTCCGTGGGTCAGAAGATCCTCGTGCGCATCGCCGAGATCGATGACCGCGGCAAGATGGCCCTCGAGCCCGTCATCGACGAGAACGAGGCGCAGGCCGAGCAGACCGAGGCTCCTGCCGAGGCCTGATCCGTCCGAGTCCGCGAACGCCCCGCTCATCCTCCGGATGGGCGGGGCGTTCCGCGTGGGGGACGTCCACCTGGCGCGATCCCACAAGCGCGTGACGAAAGCGTTATCGGCGCGGCGAGCGCGGGCGTCCGGGGCCTGGAATACGCTCGAAGCACACGCCGATCGCTGGCGTGACACGGGCGCACCTCCCCGGTCGCCCGTGAGGGGGTGGGGGCATGGACGAGGCACAGGCCGGCAGGGCCCGATCCGGTGACGGGTCGACCCCGCAGACGCCGCTCGCGGCCGCCCTCGAGCGCCCGGGAGTCGCCTCCGACCACCCCTCGGCGCCGATCCCGGTGCAGGGCCCCGCGCTGGGCTCCTTCCTCCGCGAGACGCTCGGCGATACGGGCCTCGAGGTCTTCCCGCTCATGCTCGGCGGCGCCGAGTTCGGCTGGACCACCGACCAGGAGCGCGCGCACGCGCTCCTCGACCACTTCGTCGCGGCGGGCGGCAACGCGGTGCACACCGCCGATTGCTACGCGGCCGGACGCAGCGAGCACATCATCGGGCGCTGGATGGCCACGCGCCGCGTGCGCGACGACATCGTGCTGGCCGTGCGCGTCGGCGACCACCCCGACAACCCCGGACTGGGGTCGGTCAACCTGGTGCGCGCCGTGGAGGCGTCGCTGACGCGTCTCGGCACCGACCGGATCGACGTGCTGTACCTCGACGCGTCGGCCGAGCGGGTGCGGTCCATCGAGGACACGCTGGCGACCGCCGAGTGGCTGATCGAGGCCGGCAAGGTGCGGCACGTCGGCGCGTACGCGTTCACGGCCGAGCACCTCGTGGAGGCGCGCATCCTGGCGTCCGCGGGCTACCCGCGCCTCGAGGCGCTCGACGTGCCCTACAACCTCATGAGGCGCCGCGAGTTCGAGGGCGACATCCGGCTCGTGGCCGGAGCGCAGGGCCTGGCCGTGACGCCGTCCCACGCGCTCGAGCACGGGTTCCTTTCCGGCCGGCACCGCAGCCGCCGCGACATCACGACCCTGGCCCGCGGGCACCAGCTGGCCGAGTCCCTGAACCGCCGGGGCACGCGCGTGCTGAAGGCGCTCGACGCGATCTCGGCCGAGCTCGGGGTGCCGCATGCAGCGATCGCGATGGCCTGGCTGCTGGCCCAGCGCGGCGTGGTCGCGCCCATCGTGAACGCATACTCGCCGACGCACATCGACGAGCTCGTGCAGGGCGTCGGCGTGCGCCTCACCCGCGGCCACCTCTCCGACCTGACGAAGGCCGCCGAGTAGACCGGGCGTCCCGCTGTGTGACGCTTCCGTGACCGTCCTCGGCGCGCGTCGGACGCGTCACGTAGTGTGGGGGAGGACCCCGCTTCGACGCCCCGCGTCATCCCGCGCGGTCCGATCAACGACAGACGACGGATACGCGAGCAGGACGAAGGACGGGGTGAGGCCGCGGTGGCGCACTACATCTACCTCGTCCGGCATGGCGAGCAGCAGGATGCCGAGCACGGCATGGAGGACGGCCCGCTGTCGCCCCGCGGCCGGCGCCAGGCCGAGCTGATCGCGGACCGGCTCTCGGGCATCCCGTTCGACGCCGTGTGGCACTCGCCGCTCGTCCGCGCGACCGACACGGCCCGGATCATCGCGGAGCGCATGCCCGCCGTCGAGCCGCAGCCCCACGCGCTCCTGTTCGACTGCGTGCCCAGCGGCATGACCGAGGAGACGCCGGCCGTGTTCGAGCCGTTCTTCGGCGGCGTGACCGAGGCGCAGCTCGAGGCGGGCAAGGCGCAGATGGCCGACGCGGTCGGGGAGTTCCTGGTGCGCAAGCAGGGCGACGTCCACGAGCTGCTCATCACGCACAACTTCGTGATCTCGTGGTTCGTGCGCGAGGTCCTCGAGGCGCCCGAGTGGCGCTGGATGACCCTCAACCAGGCCAACTGCGGCCTCACGGTCATCGGCCAGCGCCAGGGCCGCCCCTGGACCCTCCTCACGCACAACGATCAGGCGCACCTCCCGGTCGAGCTCCGCACGGGCCTCCCCGAGCCCTTCCCGTTCTGATCCGGCGCGAGTCGTCGGACCGCCGGGCCGCTCGTCGGATCCGCGGGGCTGGTGTCGCCTCGTGAGCCTCAGGCGTGCACATCCGCCCCACCAACCCGACGAACGGACCATGCGATCCGACGACTGGGTGGCCCATCCGACGACCGGGCGCGTCACCGGCGACGCGCGAGCACGAAGCCCTGCGGATGCCGCTCGTGGCCGCTCGGCGCGCGCCTGACGGTCTCGACGATGTCGAACCCGACGTGCTCGAACACCTCGGCCACCCGCGCGGGTTCGTGCAGGACGGCGTGCAGGGTCACGTCCTGGCCGTACGCGCCGGGCGATGTCCGCTCGCCCGTGCCGGCCTGGAACGCGAGCAGCACCGCCCCGCCGGGCGCCGTCCCACGGGCGAACTCCGCGGCGATCGCCGGGATCCCGGCGTCCGGCGTGTGGATGACGGCGTACCAGCACAGGATGCCGCGCACCGCGCCATCGGCGACCGGCAAAGCGCGCAGATCCGCGACGGCGAGCGGGACATCCGGATGCGACAGCTTGGCGTGCGCGAGCATCTCAGGCGACAGGTCGACACCGGTGAGCGTTGAGACGCCGCGCCCAGCGAGGTAGCCGAGCATCCGGCCCGTCCCGCAGCCCGCGTCGAGGACCGGCGCGTCACCCGGCGGCAACGACGCCACGAAGCGGCCGATCAGCGCGAGGTCCGCGTCCGACTCCGCGCGCGTGTCGGGCAGCGCCGCGGCGTAGGCGTCGGCGACCGCAGCGTAGAGCCCGCGCGTGCGGGCCGTGTCGTCATGGCTCACACCGACTGTCTCCCTGCTTCGCACCGGGATCCCACGTTCTCAGGGCGCATCGGACGGATCCGGCCCTGAGCAGCCGGGATCCCCTGAACCGGCGACGTGGCGTCACGCCAGCGGCTTGCCGTACCAGCGCGTGGCGTTGGGGTTGTCGTTGTAGGGGTCGATCGCGGTGAAGCCGGTGCGGGCGTAGAGCGCGGCGGCGGCCTCCAGCGTGTGATGGGTGTCGAGCACGAGCTCCCGCGCGTCCCAGGCGCGGGCGCGGCGCTCGAGCTCCTCGAGCAGCAGGCGACCGGCGCCCAGGCCGCGCGCGGCCGGGCGCATGAAGACGTGCTTGATCTCGAAGCGCGCGCCGTGCGGGCCGTCGGCGATGCGGCGGATCGCGCCGCACCCGATCAGGCCGCGCTCGTCGTGCTCGACGAGGAGCAGGACGCCGTCCGGCGGCGTGAACGCGTCGGCGGCGGGGAACGTCGGGCGGTACTCGCCGGGGAAGCCGGCCGCGCGCTCCGCGAAGTACTCGACGATCAGCTCGTGGGCATCCGGATCGGCGGGGGAGGCGGCGCGGAATTCCATCACGATCCGAGCCTATGCGTCACGGCGCGGCCCCGGACGCGGCGGTATGCGGGCCAATAGGATGGAGCGCATGACGACACGGATCGCCCTCGTCGGCGGCACCGGCAAGCTCGGGAGCATCATCCACGAGGTCATCGGCGAGCTCGACGGCTTCGAGGTCGTCTCGGTGCTCGGCTCGGGCAGCGACCTGGCCGAGCTCGACGGTGCGGACCTCGTGGTCGACGCGTCCACTCCGGCGGTCAGCATCGACGTCGTCCGCGCCGCGATCGAGCGCGGCCTGAACGTGCTGGTCGGCACGAGCGGCTGGTCGGCCGAGCGCATCGCGCTCGTGCGCCCCCTCGTGGACGCCGCCGGCACGGGCGCGGTGTTCATCCCGAACTTCTCGCTGGGCTCCGTGATCGGCAGCGCGATCGCCGCGGCCTCGGCGCGGTTCTTCCCGTTCGCCGAGATCGTCGAGGCGCACCGCGACACCAAGGTCGATTCGCCGAGCGGGACGGCCGTGCGCACGGCCGAGCTGATCACGGCTGCCCGCCGCGCCCCCGTCGAGGCCCCGCACGCCGACCAGCGCGCCCGCGGCCAGCAGGTCGCCAGCGTTCCCGTTCACTCGCTCCGCCGCCCCGGCGTGATCGCGCGCCAGGAGACGATCCTGTCCGGCCCGGGCGAGGCGCTGTCGATCGTGCACGACACGACGGATCCCGCCGCCGCGTACGCGCCGGGCATCCGGATCGCGCTCGAGCACGCGGCCGACGTGCGCGGCGTCGTGATCGGTCTGGAGAGCTTCATCGACATCGGCTTCGGCGCGCCCCGCACGCTCGACGGCAAGCCCGTCGACGCGGGCACGGCGCCCGGCCAGGTCGCGCAGGCGACCAGCGCGTGAGCGTCCGCATCGGCGTGGCCGTGATGGCCGCGCTTCTGGCGCTCTACATCGCGCTCATCGGATGGCGGGCCGTGCAGCTCGTGCAGACCGGGGAGCCCGTGGGCATCGCGATGGGCGTCGCGCTCATCGCCCTGCCGCTGATCGCGATCTGGGCCCTGGGGCGCGAGCTCTGGTTCGGCGTGCGCGCTGAGCAGCTGGCTCGTCGCCTGGAGGCCGAGGGCGGCCTTCCCGACGACGTGGTCGCCACGACCCCGAGCGGCCGCATCTCGCGCGCGGACGGCGACGCGCTGTTCCCGCGCTACCGCGCCGAGGTCGAGGCGGCGCCCGACGACTGGCGCGCGTGGTTCCGCCTCAGCCTGGCCTACGACGCCGCGGGCGACCGTCGCCGGGCGCGCGGCGCCGCGCGCGAGGCCATCCGGCGCGAGGCGGCGACGCGCTGAGCCGCTAGGCCGGGATCGCCGCGGCGATCGCGTCCTCGACGGTCGGATGCCGGAACGCGAACCCGGATGTCCGCAGCGCGTCGGGGACGACGTGCGCGTCGGCCAGGAGCAGACCCTCGGCGGCATCCGCCCCGAGCGCCGCGCGCAGGGCGAGCGCGGGAGCGGGCACGACGAACGGCCGGTTCATCCGGACCGCCAGCGCGAAGCCCAGGTCGTTCGCCGTCGCGCGTGTCGGGCCGGCGAGATTCACCGGCCCGGTGAGCCCGGCGTCGATCACGTGCCGGATGGCCGCGATCTCGTCGTCGAGCGAGATCCACGGCCAGGCCTGCGTGCCGGGGCCGATCGGGCCGGACACGCCCGCGCGCGTGAGCGCGATCAGCGGCTTCAGCACGCCCTCGGCGTGCACCACGGGGGCGGTGCGCAGCAGCGCGACCCGGTCGTCGGCGATGCGCGCGGCGTTCTCCCACTCGACGCAGAGGGCGGCGAGGAACGTGTCGCCGGCGGGCGCATCCTCCGTGAGCACCCGTCCCGGCGCGGATCCGTAGTACCCGACGCCGCTGGCCGAGACGAGCAGGGGGCGCTCGCCGGCGGGCAGCGGCTCGATCGCCCGGGCGAGCGCGCGCGTCGGCGTGAGCCGCGACCACACCAGTTCGCTGCGGTAGCGGCGCGTCCACGGCAGCCGGCCGATGCTCGCGCCGTTGAGCCCCACGACCGCGTCGGCGCCGGCGAGGACCGCGGGGTCGAGCGGATGGCCGTCCAGCCAGCGCACCTCGTCCGGGCCCGCGGGATCCCGGCGCACGAGCCGCGTGACTCGCGCGCCGTCGTGCTCCAGAGACGCGACGAGGGCGCGCCCGATCAGACCGGACGCGCCCCCGACGACGACGTGCATCAGGCCAGCGTCTGCGTTTCGACTCGTCGCTGCGCTCCTCGCTCAACGACCGGAAGCGGCTTGCTACGCAAGCGTGGCCTCGAGGGTGATGTCGACGCCCGCGAGCGCCTGCGAGACCGGGCAGCCCGACTTGGCGCCCTCCGCGATCTCCTGGAACTTGGCGGCGTCGAGGCCGGGGACGACCGCGTTGACGTTGAGGTGGCTGCCGGTGATGCCGGTGCCCGGCTTGAACGTGACCGAGGCGGTCGTGTCCAGCTTCTCGGGCGGGGTGCCGTTCTGCGCCAGAGCGTGCGACAGCGCCATGCTGAAGCAGGAGGCGTGCGCGGCGGCGATGAGCTCCTCGGGCGTGGTGGTCGAGTCCGAGCCCTCGGAACGCGCCTTCCAGTTCACGGGGAACGATCCGATCCCGGATCCGAACGAGACGGTTCCGGATCCCTCCATCAGGCTTCCGGTCCAGGCGGTGGTGGCTTCGCTCGTGACGGTCATGACGTCCTCCGAATCGGTGCGGTTGCGGTCGCGGCCAGCCTATCGACGCCCCGCGCCGACGTCACGGGTCATGCGGCCCGGGAGCGTCCGATCAGGCCCGCCCGCTGCAGGAGCAGGTAGATCTGGCAGCCGAGGCAGAAGCCGAACGCCGCGTTCAGGAACGCGGCGATCAGCGCCGCCGCGGCCGCGATCCCGAGCGCCCACGGCACGCCGGCCGCGTGCAGGATGAGTCCCGCGCCCGTGACGAACAGGCCGACGCCCTGCGCGAACCGCGGCGGGCGGGGGTCCTCGAGCTCGGCGGGCGGCGCCAGGCGCGGCCGCACGAAGCGGCGGAACACGACGCCCCACGGCGCGGTGCGGGGCGAGACCACGGCCCACAGGAACAGGGCGGCGATGACGACCAGCAGGATGAACGCGGGATCGGCGAGGTGCCGCCACGGCGCGAGACCGGGATGGAACGCCGCGCCGGTGAGCGGCTGGTACGCGAACCAGCCGAAGCTGACGGGTTCGCTGACCCGCGGCGACGTGCCCACCAGCGCGAGGTACGTCGCGACCGCGAGCAGCACGGTCGTGATGGCGGCCGCGAAGCGCGGTCCGCGCGGGTCGATTCCGGCGGGTGACTCAGACACGGGCGTCCTCCTCGAGGCGGTCGAGCTCGGCGATCACGTCGTCGCGGCGCGGGGCGCCGCCGATGCGGCCGCGGACCGCGCCGCGTCCGTCGACGATCAGGGTGGTGGGGGTCTGCAGCACGCCGTAGTGGCGGGCGACGTGCGGGCGCTGCGTGAGGTCGACGTCCACGTGCGTCACGCCGGGGCGCTCGTCCGCGACGGCGCCCAGCAGCCGGCGCGCGGCCGGGCAGCGCGTGCAGTACTCGGTGCTGAACTGCAGCAGCGTCGCGGTCTCGCCGAACGCGACGTCGGCCGGATCCAGCCCCAGGGAGTGCGCGGACACGTGCGCGATGTCGTGCGCGCGGTGCCGCACGCGTCCCTCGCGGCGGCGGAGCAGCACGCCGATCGCGGTCGCGACCGCGAGCACGGCCGCGAGCACGGCGAAGGCGGTGATCGGGTCCACGCGGGAAGGCTAACGCGGACCGGCACGGGCGCGTCCCGCCGGCGACGCACGCGGTAACAGGACGGGGCCGGATCGCCCTCCGGCGATCCGGCCCCGCGTTCTGGGTGCGTCAGCCCGCGACGGTCGCGGCGGCGATGTCGGGGTTGTCGCTGAACAGGCCGTCGATGCCGGCGTCGAGGAACGCCCGGATCTCGCCGGCCAGGTCACCGGCCGCGTTCGGGTCGCTGCTCGAGCGGAAGTCCGCCGCGAGGAAGCGGTTCTCGACGCGGAACGTCCACGCGTGGACGTCGAGGCCCGCCGCGTGGGCGTCGTCGACGACCGGGCTCGGCGCCGACAGCGTGCCGTCGGCGTTGCGCGGGATGATCACGTTCTTCTCCGCGCCGATCCCGTCGGCGTACGTCGCGATCTCGGCCAGACCCTCGGGCGTCACGAGGTCGGCGTAGGTGCGCGGGTCGCCCGCGGCGGCCAGGTCGTATGGCGCGCCCGAGCTGCTGATGAGCTGCGCGAGCGTGACGTCGGTCTGCTCGTTCAGGTCCCGCAGGTTGCCGGTCTCGAAGCTCTGCAGGATGACCGGGGCCTCGGCGTCATCCAGCTCGTTGCGCTGCAGCTGGGCCACGAGCGGCTCCTCGAGCGACAGGCCGATCGAGTCGAAGTACGTCGGGTGCTTCGTCTCGGGGTAGACGCCGACCGGGCGGCCGTCGCAGGTCAGCGAGCGGCGCGCCAGGTCCATGACCTCGTCCAGGGTCGGGATGAGGTAGAGGCCGTCGAACGCGGCGCTCTGCGGGCGCACGTCGGGCAGGCGCTCCTCGGCGCGGAGCGTGCGCAGCTCGGCGAGCGTGAAGTCCTCCGTGAACCAGCCCGTCACCGCGACGCCGTCGATCGTCTTCGTGGTGCGTCGGTCGGCGAACTCGGGTCGGCTGGCGACATCCGTCGTCCCGCCGATCTCGTTCTCGTGGCGGGCGACGAGCACGCCGTCCTTCGTCGCGACGACGTCCGGCTCGATGAATTCGGCGCACTGCGTGATGGCCGTCTCGTACGCCGCGAGCGTGTGCTCGGGGCGGTAGCCGCTGGCGCCGCGGTGGGCCACGACGGTCACGGCGTCGGCCTTCGAGACGGTGCGCTCGAGGTCGACGATCGCGAACTCCGTGTCATCCGGCGTGCCCGTGCTGCGCGCGTCGTTGCCGGGATAGTTGTTGTCGTTGCCGATCAGCAGCGTTCCGTCCCGGAGCTGCAGCACGGTCTCGAACGACTGCACGGGCAGCGAGTAGGTGTCGCCGAGGCCGTAGCCCTCGCCCGCGTCGATGCCGTGCGGGTTGTCGATCCGGAGCGCGTCGAGCACGAGGGTCTTGCGGAGATTGCCCTCGGCGTCCGTGCGCTTCAGGTCGACGCGGTAGACGCGCTTGATGACCGACTGCGCGCCCTCGAAGTCGTCGCGCTCGATGAGCAGCAGCTCGCCGTTCGGGGTCGCGAAGGCGTCGCCGATCACGTCCGTGGCCTGGTCGGCCTGGTACGACCACGTGCGGCCGGTGTACGCGCCGGTGCGGGTGTCGAACTGGTGGATCACGCGGCGGCGCTGGTCCTCGTCGGCGAGGTAGGCGCCCTCGAGCACGGGGTAGAGGTAGCGGCCGTCCTGCGAGCCGGCCATGGCTTCGAAGCCGCGGCTCGCGGCGACCGTGGGCTGCTCGCCCGGCGCGAGGTAGGGGCTCTGCGGCGACGCGGCGCCCTCGAGCGGGAACGGCTTCTCGAGCAGCGTGCCGTCGGCGTCGAAGTGCAGCAGGAACGGGCCGAACTCCTCGCCGACCCAGAACGTGCCGTCCTTGGCCCGCACGACCGACTCGATGTCGAAGTCGGCGCCGGTCAGCAGGCGCTCGTCGGTGTCCTCGTTCACGATCGGGAAGTCGAGCACGTCGTTGCGGTCGTTGTACTCGATGAACGACTCGATCTCGATCTCGCCCGCGCCGCCCTCGGCCGTCTGCCAGGCCGGGCGCACCAGGTAGTTGCGCAGCAGGAAGTCGGCCGAGTTGCCCTTCGAGCCGAATCCGTTGTCGGGCTGCGCCCAGAACGTCCCGTCGCCGTTGTCCACCATGGCCGAGAAGCCCGGGATGACCTGGCCGTCGAACGGGCCTCTGCGCCCGTTGTTCGGCGTCACCGCGGCACCCGAGTCGGGGCCCGGGGCGAGGAAGTCGGCCGACAGCGTCGCGCGGGCGACCAGCGTCGGGACGGTCGTCGCAGCGGCGTGCGCCGGCGGGGTGCCGCCCGATGCGGCGGGCGCGGTCTGCGCGACGGCGGGCGCCGGCACGAGGGCCGCGATGAGGGCGGTGGCTGTCAGTGCGGTGAGCGCGGCGGGCGTTGCGAGCCGGCGGCGCGGGGGGAGGGATGTCACGTCGCCCAGCGTGGTCACGCCGGGCGACGCGCCGTCGACCGGCGGGTGAACGAGGGGAGAACTCCACGCCCGCGCGCGCCGTCGCGGATCGCCGTGCGGCTGATCCGGATGTCCCTCGCCCGGGCTACCCTGATCACGTGAGCCAGGCGATCCCGACCCCCTATGAGGACCTGCTGCGCGACGTGCTCGAGCACGGCACGCACAAGGACGACCGGACGGGCACGGGGACGACCAGCGTGTTCGGCCGCCAGCTGCGCTGCGATCTCTCGCAGAGCTTCCCCCTGATCACCACCAAGCGCGTGCACTTCAAGTCGGTCGCGCTGGAGCTGCTGTGGTTCCTGCGCGGCGACTCCAACGTGCGGTGGCTGCAGGAGCGCGGCGTCACGATCTGGGACGAATGGGCCGACGCCGAGGGCGAACTCGGGCCCGTGTACGGCGTGCAGTGGCGGTCCTGGCCGACGCCGAGCGGCGAGCAGATCGACCAGATCCAGCAGGCGGTCGACCAGATCCGGACGAACCCCGACTCGCGGCGCATCCTGGTGTCGGCGTGGAACCCGGCGGACATCCCCGACATGGCGCTCGCGCCGTGCCATGCGATGTTCCAGTTCTACGTCGCCGACGGGAAGCTGTCGTGCCAGCTCTACCAGCGCAGCGCCGACATGTTCCTCGGCGTGCCGTTCAACATCGCGTCGTACGCGCTCCTGACGCTCATGATGGCGCAGCAGACCGGTCTCGAGCCCGGCGAGTTCGTGTGGACCGGCGGCGACTGCCACATCTACGACAACCACCGCGAGCAGGTCGCCGAGCAGCTCTCGCGCGAGCCCTACCCGTACCCGACGCTCGAGATCACGCGGAAGCCCGCGTCGATCTTCGAGTACGAGTTCGAGGACTTCGCGCTGCACGACTACCAGCACCACCCGCCGATCCGCGGCGCGGTCGCGGTCTGATGCCCATCCGGGCGATCTGGGCACAGGCGTCCACGGGCGCGATCGGCGCCCAGGGCGGCATGCCGTGGGATCTGCCGGAGGACCTGGCGTTCTTCAAGCGCGCCACGAGCGGATGCCCCGTGCTGATGGGCCGCCGCACCTGGCAGTCGTTCCCCGAGCGCTTCCGCCCGCTGCCGGACCGCCCCAACATCGTCGTCACGCGCGACGAGGGCTTCGAGGCCCCCGGCGCCCAGGTCGTCCACTCGCTCGACGACGCCCTGGAGGAGGCCGCGAAGCTCGACGACGAGGTGTGGGTCATCGGGGGAGCGGAGATCTACCGCCAGGCCATGCCGCTGCTCGACGAGCTCTGGGTCACGCGCATCGATCTCGACGTCGACGGCGACGCCTACGCGCCCGAGATCGACGACTCGTGGCACCTCGTCCGCTCCGACCCGGCAGACGGCGGCTGGCACACCAGCCGCACCGGCACCCGCTATCGCTTCGAGGTCCTCCGCCGCTCCTGACCCGGCGTCCGGGCCGGGCCGCCCGGGGCCTCCGGACTTGTCCCGTCCTCGGGGGAGGCGGTGCAGGTGGTGACGGATGAGGACGACACGCGCACACGCGTCCCACGTCCCCTGACGACGGGACGGCGGGCGCGCGCCGGGATGTCGTCCACATCCCCGGCGACGGGATGGGCTCGTCCACAGATGCCGGATACGGCCGATCGAGGCGGGTTGCTCGAGCACCGTGTGCTGCATGAGAGTGATCGAGGCGGGAGTGTGGCGCACCGCCGAGCTGTACGCGAGGGGCATGACCAAGCGAGACATCGCTGCATCGTGCTCGGTGGGTGTCCTCATCCGCATTCGCCGGGGTGTGTACCGCGGTCGGTCGGCGCCCGCTGAAGTCGTGCTCGCGGCCGAGCATGGTGGCGCGCTCGCGTGCGCGTCCGCTCTGCGCCATCACGGGATCTGGACGTTCGAGCGCGATCGCCGGGCGCATGTCTGGCTGGGCGAGCACGGAAGCAGTCATACGCATGCCGGATGCCGATGCGTCTCGCACTGGGATGGACAGGGTGCCGGATTCGGGGTGGTGCCGCTCATCGATGCACTGATCCAGGCGGCCGACTGCCTGGGGCAGGAGGCGTTCCTCGTGGCGTGTCAGGTGCGGATCCGTCACGTCGGCCGGGTCGACTTCGTGCTCGCGGGCCGCGTGATCCTCGAGGTGGACGGCAAGGAGAACCACGACGGCCCGAGCGAGCGCCACAAGGATCTGCGCCGTGACGCGATCGCCATCTCGCTCGGCTTCACACCGCTGCGGTTCGACTACTCCCTAGTGATGTACGAGTGGCCGATCGTGGAGCGCGCCATCCTCGCCGCACTGTCCCGTCCTCAGGGGCTGCGGTGAAGCTGAGGCCTGCTGGGGCCGACCCGCGCACACCAGCCCCACGTCCCCTGAGGACGGGACCCGTCACATGGAACGCGCGCGCGTGAGTCACCCAGCCCGCGCGCGATAGCCTGGAGCCATGACGCACTCGGGCAACCCCTTCGGACAGGTGCTCGTCGCGCTCGTCACTCCGATGACGGCCGACGGCGAGGTCGACTGGCCCGCCGTCGAGAAGCACATCGACGACGTGATCGTGTCGGGCGCCGACGGGATCGTCGTCACCGGCACGACGGGCGAGACCTCGACGCTCACGGACCCCGAGAAGATCCGCCTCGTGGAGGTCGGCAAGGACGTCGCCGCGGGCCGCGCCAAGATCATCACGGGCGGCGGCTCGAACGAGACCGCGCACGCGATCGAGCTCTACCAGAAGAGCGAGAAGGCCGGCGCCGACGGCATCATGATCGTCACGCCGTACTACAACAAGCCCACCCAGGCGGGCATCCTGACGCACTTCCGGCTGGTCGCGGATGCGACGGATCTGCCGGTCATCCTGTACGACATCCCGGGCCGCACCGGCGTGCCGATCAAATACGAGACCATGCTGCGCCTCGCGAAGCACCCGAACATCCTCGCGGTGAAGGACGCCAAGGGCGACTTCAGCGAGGTCAGCCGCGTGCTCAACCAGACCGACCTGATGTACTTCTCGGGCGACGACGCCAACGTGCTGCCGCACCTCGCGATCGGCGCCACGGGCCTGATCGGCGTGACGGCCAACATCGCCGCCGCGCCGTACCGCGTGATCGTCGACGCGGTGAACCGCGGCGACCTGGCCGCGGCCACCGAGCAGCACAAGAAGCTCGAGCCGCTCGTCCGCGCCGTCATGACGCACGTCCCGGGCACGGTCTCGACGAAGTACATCCTGCACGGCCTCGGCCGCATCTCCAGCCCGCGCGTGCGCCTGCCGCTCGTGGGTCCGGAGGAGTGGGAGGCCGCCATCATCGAGGACGAGCTCGCCCTCGTGAAGGACGTCGACGGCGTCGACTTCTCCAACTTCCGCCCCGACCGCAACGCGGCCGCCGGCGGCGCCCTGCCCAAGGTGCCGGGCACCACGCGCTGACGCGCCCACGGATCTCCCGCGGCCGAGAAGGCCGCACAGCACAACACAACAACGAATCCGGATGCCCCGCGGGCGTCCGGAAGGGCCCGCGCGAGCGGCGCCCGCGAAAGGCGGACCCATGTCCACTCCGGTCTACGATCCCCCCGCTGTCGCGCCCGGCACGCTGCGCGTGACCCCGCTCGGCGGCCTCGGCGAGGTCGGCCGCAACATGACCAC
This sequence comes from Microbacterium sp. MEC084, assembly GCF_004514465.2. NCBI lineage: Bacteria > Bacillati > Actinomycetota > Actinomycetes > Micrococcales > Microbacteriaceae > Microbacterium > Microbacterium sp. MEC084. The sequence continues at coordinate 251,065 of NZ_MYFP02000003.1, forward strand.
GTATGAGTTCGACGGCAAGATCCTGATCATCGACTGCGGCGTGCTGTTCCCCGAGGAGCACCAGCCCGGCGTCGACCTGATCCTGCCCGACTTCGAGCCCATCAAGGGGCGCCTCGACGACATCGTCGGCGTGGTCCTCACGCACGGCCATGAGGACCACATCGGCGCCGTCCCGTACCTGCTCAAGCTGCGTCAGGACATCCCGCTGATCGGCTCGGCCCTCACGCTCGCGCTCGTCGAGGCCAAGCTCAAGGAGCACCGGATCAAGCCGCTCCTGACGGTGGTCAAGGAGGACGAGAGCTGGGACATCGGCCCGTTCGACCTGGAGTTCGTGGCGGTCAACCACTCGATCCCCGACGCGCTCGCGGTCGCGGTCCGCACGCCGGCCGGCCTCGTGCTCCACACGGGCGACTTCAAGATGGACCAGCTGCCGCTGGACGGCCGGATCACCGACCTGCGCGCGTTCGCACGGCTCGGCGAGGAGGGCGTGGACCTGTTCCTGCCCGATTCGACCAACGCCGACGTGCCCGGCTTCACGCCCACCGAGCGCGCGATCGGCCCGGTCATCGACCAGGTGATCTCCAAGACCCCCGGCCGGGTGATCGTGGCGAGCTTCTCGAGCCACGTGCACCGCGTGCAGCAGGTGCTGGACGCCGCAGCCGCCAACGGCCGCCGCGTCGCCCTGCTGGGGCGCAGCATGGTGCGCAACATGACGATCGCCGCCGAGCTCGGCTACCTCAAGGTGCCGGACGGCGTGCTGGTCGACTACAAGAAGGCCAAGGACATCCCGGACGACCAGATCGTCTACATGTCGACCGGTTCGCAGGGCGAGCCGATGGCCGTGCTGAGCCGCATGGCCAACCTCGACCACGCGATCGAGCCGGGCGAGGGCGACACCGTGATCCTCGCCTCGAGCCAGATCCCGGGGAACGAGACGTCGATCTACCGCGTGATCGACGGGCTCACCAAGCTCGGCGCGAACGTCGTCCACAAGTCCAACGCGAAGGTCCACGTCTCGGGTCACGCGGCGGCGGGCGAGCTGCTCTACTGCTACAACATCCTCAAGCCCAAGAACGTGCTCCCGGTGCACGGCGAGTACCGGCACCTGATGGCGAACGCCAAGCTCGCGCAGGACACGGGCATCCCGGAGGAGCGCACCATCATCGGCGAGAACGGCACGGTGGTCGACCTGAAGGACGGCGTCGCGCGCGTCGCCGGGCAGCTCGACCTCGGCTTCGTCTACGTCGACGGATCGACCGTGGGGGAGATCACGGACGCGGACCTCAAGGACCGCCGCACGCTCGGCGAGGAGGGCTTCGTCTCGGTCATCGTCGTGGTCGACGCCGCGACCGGCCGGATCATCACGGGCCCCGAGATCCACGCGCGGGGCATCGCCGAGGACGACGCGGTGTTCGAGGCCGTCAAGCCGAAGATCGCCAAGGCGCTCGAGGAGGCAGCGGCGTCGGGGGTGCGCGACAACCACGCCCTGTCGCAGACCGTGCGCCGCACGATCGGCCGCTGGGTGAACCAGTCGCTGCGCCGCCGGCCGATGATCGTCCCCCTCGTCATCGAGGCCTGAGCCGCGCAGGATGACCGCTCGGTCGCTCGCGGAGGTCGCCCCCGGCGTGTTCGTCGCCGAGTCGGAGATCTGGGCGTCGAACACCGTGGTGGTGGTCGACCGCTCCGGATCGGCCCTGATCGTCGACCCCGGGATCACGACGGCCGAGCTCGACGGGCTGGCCGCGGCGATGCGCGCGCGTGGCTGGCGGGTCGCGGCGGGCGTCGCGACGCATCCGCACTGGGATCACGTGCTGTGGCACCCGGACCTGGGCGAGGTGCCCCGGTTCGCGACCGCGCGCGCCGTCGCGGTGATGGCGGGCGACCGCGGGCGCTCGTGGGCCGAGGCCGCCCAGGCCGCGCCCGGGCTCGAGGAGGAGCTGTTCGGCGTGCTCGCGGCGCTGCCGGACGAGGCGGACGAGCTTCCGCCGCCTGCGCCGTCGGGGATCGCGGTGCTGCGGCACGACGCCCACGTCCCCGGCCACCTCGCCCTCGCGGTGGGGGAGGCCCTGCTGGTCGGCGACATGCTCTCGCAGCGCGAGGTCCCGCTGCTCGACGTCGGCCATGCCGGCGAGGACCGCGAGCCGCCGTCCGATCCGGTCGGCGACTACCGCGCGGCGCTCGATCTGCTCGAATCCTCGGCCGCGCGGCGCGGCACGCGGGTGATCGTCCCCGGCCACGGGCCGGTCACGCGGGGCTCCGAGGCGATGGCCGAGCTGTTCGCCCGCGATCGCGGCTATCTCGACGCGCTCGAGCGCGAGGCCGCGGGCGGGGAGCCCACCACCGACGCGCGGCTGGCGGACGAGTGGGTCGCGCAGCAGCACGCCGCCCACGTGGCGCGCCTGCGGGCCCTCGCCGGCTGAGCCGCCCAGCCCCGCGGATCCGCGGCATCCACGGCGTCGCTCCCGCGGGATGTCGGCCCCCGCGCGTACCGTGGAGGCATGCCACGCACGCCCGCCGCGTCCAAGACCTCCGGCACCAGGAGCCGGGCGGCCTCGAAGAACGAGGCCGCGAACGGCTCGCGCGCGCGCAAGAAGCCGGATCCGGCCCCCAAGCCCTACTTCGAGGCCTCCGACCGGCCTCCGGTGGCCGTGCGCGCCTGGAACGGCCTCGGTCACGCGGTCGGCGGCCTGTTCCGGGCGTTCGGCCTCGAGGCGCTCGAGAAGGATCAGCGCCGCGACGGATTCCCGCTGCTGCTCGTGCTCCTCGCGGTGGCGGGCGCCGTCACCGAGTGGTTCTTCATCGGCCACGAGGTCGCCGCGAACATCAGCGCCTACACCTTCGGCGGGCTGATCGGCCGCACGGCGTTCGTCTTCCCGGTCGCGCTGCTGCTGCTGGCCGGCTGGCTGTTCCGCCACCCGTCGTCCGTGCACGACAACGGCCGGATCGGCATCGGCTTCGCGCTCCTCACGCTCACGGTCGCCGGCTTCTGCCACGTCGCCGGCGAGCGCCCGCAGCCCTCGCTCGGGATGCCCGCCCTCAGCCAGGCGGGCGGCCTGTTCGGGTGGATGGTCGGGGAGCCGCTCGCGCTGCTGCTCACCGACATCGGCGCGTACGTCGCGCTGTCGCTGCTCGCCGCGCTCAGCGTCCTGATCATCACCAAGACGCCGCCGAACCGCATCGGCCAGCGCCTGGGCGACCTGTACGCCTGGATGTTCGGCGCCGAGCGCCCCGAGCCCGGCGACAAGGCCGACCCGGCGGCCACCGCCGCGACCGAGGTGCTGCCGCAGGACGACGCCGAGGCCGCGCTGCCGTGGTGGCGCCGCAACAAGTCCGGCCGCGAGGAGGACCCGGATGTCGTCGACTCGCCCCAGGACCTGACGGAGCTGCTGACCGAGCAGCGCGACGGCGGCTACGACAAGGCGATCGTCGTCGCGGATCCCGAGCCCGAGCCCGACTCGGCCACCGCCGTGCTCAGCTCGCTCAGCGGCCTGACCGGCGGTCTCGCCGAGCGCGGCTCGACCGGGCTCGTGGGCGACGGCGACGACTCCGACACGGGCGAGCTGCCGGGCCTGATCGGCTTCGGAACGGACGGCCCGGGCGCGCGCGGCCCGCAGCCGCCGGCCGCGCCGTACGTGCTGCCCTCGCCCGCGTCGCTGTCGGCAGGCCCGCCGTCCGTGGCGCGCAGCGAGGCCAACGACCGCGTCGTCGAGCAGCTCACGCGCGTGCTCGCCGAGTTCAAGGTCGAGGCGAAGGTCACCGGCTTCTCGCGCGGCCCGACCGTCACGCAGTACGAGATCGAGCTCGCGCCCGGCGTGCGCGTCGAGCGGATCACGCAGCTTCAGAGCAACATCTCGTACGCTGTCGCGTCGAACGACGTGCGCATCCTCGCGCCGATCCCCGGCAAGAGCGCGATCGGCATCGAGATCCCCAACACGGACCGCGAGACGGTCGCACTCGGCGACGTGCTGCGCTCGGCCGCCGCGCAGAAGTCGAGCCACCCGCTCACGGTCGGCGTGGGCAAGGACGTGGGTGGCGGCTTCGTCGTCGCGAACCTCGCCAAGATGCCACACCTGCTCGTGGCCGGCTCGACCGGCTCCGGGAAGTCGAGCTTCATCAACTCGATGATCACCAGCATCCTCATGCGGGCGAAGCCCAGCGAGGTGCGCATGGTGCTCGTCGACCCCAAGCGCGTGGAGCTCACGAACTACGCCGGCGTTCCGCACCTCATCACGCCCATCATCACGAACCCCAAGAAGGCCGCCGAGGCGCTGCAGTGGGTCGTGAAGGAGATGGACATGCGGTACGACGACCTCGCGTCGTTCGGCTTCCGCCACGTCGACGACTTCAACGCGGCCCTCGCCCGCGGCGAGGTGGAGGTGCCGGCGGGCAGCGAGCGCGTGCTCAAGCCGTACCCCTACCTGCTGGTCGTGGTCGACGAGCTCGCCGACCTGATGATGGTGGCGCCGCGCGACGTCGAGGACTCGATCGTCCGCATCACCCAGCTCGCGCGCGCGGCCGGCATCCACCTCGTGCTCGCCACGCAGCGCCCGTCGGTGAACGTCGTGACGGGCCTGATCAAGGCCAATGTGCCGTCGCGCCTGGCGTTCGCCGTGACGAGCGTGACCGACAGCCGCGTCATCCTCGACGAGGGCGGCGCCGACAAGCTGATCGGCCAGGGTGACGCGCTGTTCTCGCCCATGGGCTCCTCGAAGGCGATCCGCGTGCAGGGCGCGTGGGTCACCGAGGAGGAGATCGACCGCGTCGTCAAGCACGTCACGGGCCAGGCCCGGCCCGAGTACCGCGCGGATGTCGCGGAGGCCATCGAGTCCAAGAAGAAGGAGATCGACGAGGACATCGGCGACGACCTCGAGGTGCTCCTCGCCGCGGCCGAGCTGGTCGTCACGAGCCAGTTCGGGTCGACCTCGATGCTGCAGCGCAAGCTGCGCGTGGGCTTCGCGAAGGCGGGGCGCCTCATGGACCTGCTCGAATCCCGCGAGATCGTCGGGCCCTCCGAGGGCTCCAAGGCGCGTGACGTGCTGGTGACGCCGGAGCAGCTCCCCGAGGTGCTGGCGCGCATCAAGGGCGAGGAGCCGCCCGCGCGGACCGCACCGGCCGCCGCCGCGGCCGAGGCGCCGGCGACCGAGGACGGCTACGGCGACGACCGCTACGGCGAGGACCCGATCGAGGCGCAGTTCCAGGGATATCCGGTGGAGGACGACGAGGGCGACGAGGACGCCTGGCAGCTGACCGGGCGAGACTGATCCCATGACGATCCCCCGGCAGCTGCCCAACGCGATCACGAGCGCGCGCATCCCGCTCGCGATCCTCTTCGTGATCCTGCTCGTGATGGGCGGGCGCCTCGGCGCCGACGACCTCGCGCTGCGCTGGATCGCCGCCGTCCTCTTCGTGGTCGGCATCTCGACGGACTGGGTGGACGGCTACCTCGCGCGCCGCCACGACATCGTGACCGACCTGGGCAAGCTCCTCGACCCGATCGCGGACAAGCTCCTCACCGGCGCCGGCTTCATCGGGCTCGCGATCCTCGGCGAGGTGCCCTGGTGGATGGTGATCGTGATGCTGATCCGCGAGTGGGGGATCACGATCCACCGCCTGGTCATCGCGAACGAGCACGTGGTCGCGGCCGCGTGGATGGGCAAGGTCAAGACCCTCGTGCAGGCCGTCGCCCTCTCGTGGGCGCTGCTCCCGATCTGGCTGCTGATCGGCGTCGAGCCGTTCAGCATCGTCACGCTGGTGCTGATGTGGCTCGCTGTCATCCTGACGATCGCGAGCGGGATCGACTACGTGGTCGCGCAGGTGCGGGGAGCGCGGGCGGCGCGATGACCGTCGAGGCCGGCCTGCTCTCGCTGCTGCGCGAACGCGGCTGGTCGCTCGGGGTGGCCGAGTCGCTGACGGGCGGGCTCGTGGTGGCGTCGCTCGTGTCGGTCCCCGGCGCCTCGCTGACGCTGCGCGGGGGAGTGGTCGCGTACGACAGCGCGATCAAGACCTCGCTGCTCGGCGTCGACGCCGGTCTTCTCCGCGCGCACGGCGCGGTGGATCCCGAGGTCGCGCGGCAGATGGCGGACGGCGTGCGGCACGCGCTCGCGGTGGGCGGCCGCGACGCCGACATGGGGATCTCGACGACCGGGATCGCGGGGCCGGACTCGCCCGACGGGCAGCCCGTGGGCACGGTCCACATCGGCGTCTCGATCCCGTCGGGCACGTTCGTGACCTCGCACGTGTTCGAGGGGGACCGCGCCGCCATCCGGGAGGCGGCGCGCGTGCGGGCCCTGGAGGACGCGTTCGACGCGCTGTCGTGATGCTTTCGTGTGTTTCGATGACGTGAATCTTGGGGATTTCCCATCCCGCATTCAGTGCCCGGGATTAGATTGGCCGCGACGGTGTTGTACTGTTATGCACCCGTCGGGAAAGCAGTGAGGAGGGGGCCGCGATGATCCTGGTTCGTCAAGAGATCGGCGACGTGCTGCGAGACATGCGTCAGCAGAAGGGCCAGACCCTCCGTCAGGTCGCCAGCAGGGCGAGCGTCGCGCTCGGCTACCTCAGCGAGGTGGAGCGCGGGCAGAAGGAGGCGTCGAGCGAGATCCTCGCGTCGGTGGCTGAGGCCCTCGACGTTCCGATCTCGTCGATCATGCGCGAGGTGGGCGACCGCATCGCCGTGCTCGAGGGCGTGCAGCCGTTCCCGGATGTCGTTCCGGACGACCTCGTCGCCGAGGTCGGCACCGAGCTGTCGCTGCGCTGAGCGCTCGATGAGGCGCAGCGAGTTCCTGCGCGCGGTCGACGAGGAGTTCGGCGCGCGCGGCGCGTCGCTGCTCAGCGATCTCGTGCTGCCCGGCATCGGCCGGACGGCCGATCAGGCCTTGGACGACGGGGTGCCGCCGCGCGAGATCTGGCTCGCGCTGTGCGCCGAGACCGACGTGCCCGCCAGCCGCCGCTACGGCGCGGGCCGCCTCGAGCCGCGGCGCTGAGAGCGTTCGAAGAGCGGATGCACGCCTTCGGCGTGTCCTCGAAGATCCGTTCGAGATCGGCGTAGTGTCGTCCCCAGGTGGCACATGCCGCTCATCTGCTCCCCGGGACGGGGGCGCCGGACTCGATGTCGGTGGCCCTGCCTAGCGTGGCAGGTGGCACTTGAGCCACGCGCCTTGTCGCAGACCCCGCACGCCCGGGCGGGGCGCGACAGCCTACAGGCGACGGACACACGAGCACGAAGGAGCAGGTCATGGCATCAGCAGCCGATCGCGAGAAGGCCCTCGACGCGGCCCTCGCCCAGATCGACAAGCAGTTCGGGAAGGGCTCGGTCATGCGGCTGGGCAGCGACGAGCGCGCGCCCGTCGAGGTGATCCCCACCGGATCGATCGCCCTCGACGTCGCCCTCGGCGTGGGCGGCCTGCCCCGCGGCCGCATCATCGAGATCTACGGCCCGGAGTCGTCGGGTAAGACGACCCTCACGCTCCACGCGATCGCCAACGTGCAGCGCGCGGGCGGCATCGCCGCGTTCGTCGACGCGGAGCACGCGCTCGACCCCGAGTACGCCAAGAAGCTCGGCGTCGACATCGACCAGCTGCTCGTGTCCCAGCCCGACACCGGTGAGCAGGCGCTCGAGATCGCCGACATGCTGATCCGCTCCGGCGCGATCGACCTCGTCGTGATCGACTCGGTCGCGGCCCTCGTGCCGCGCGCCGAGATCGAGGGCGAGATGGGCGACTCGCACGTGGGTCTGCAGGCGCGACTCATGTCGCAGGCGCTGCGAAAGCTCACGGGTGGCCTGAACCAGACCAAGACCACCGCGATCTTCATCAACCAGCTGCGCGAGAAGATCGGCGTGTTCTTCGGCTCGCCCGAGACCACCGCGGGCGGCAAGGCGCTCAAGTTCTACGCCTCCGTGCGCCTCGACATCCGCCGCATCGAGACCCTGAAGGACGGCGCCGAGGCGGTCGGAAACCGCACGCGCGTCAAGGTCGTCAAGAACAAGATGGCCCCGCCGTTCAAGCAGGCCGAGTTCGACATCCTGTACGGCACCGGCATCTCGCGCGAGGGCAGCCTGATCGACTTCGGCGTCGAGCACGGGATCGTCAAGAAGTCCGGGTCCTGGTACACGTACGACGGCGACCAGCTCGGCCAGGGCAAGGAGAACGCCCGCAACTTCCTGATCGAGAACGTCGACGTGGCCCTCGAGATCGAGAACCGGATCAAGGAGAAGCTCGGCGTCGGCCAGCCCAAGACCGCCGCGGTCGACGCGCCCGCGCCCGAGGTGGCGGCCCGCCGCACGGCGTGATGTTTCGGCGTCGCTCAACAACCGTGTTTCGGCGTCGCTCAACAACCGGGGTGAACCATGGCGACTGACGGGGGCGAGGAGGAGCGCCTCGCCCCCGTCATCCCCCTCTTCGGGGGAGGCGCGGCGCCCGTCGAGCCCGCGGCTCCGGCCGGGGGCGGCGAGGCCGCCGCGGACGATCCGACGGGCGAGGGATGGCACACGACGTGGCGCGACCTCGGCTCGCGGCCCGGCGACCGAAGGCCTGCGCCCGTGAAGCCGCTCGAGGTCAAGAAATCGGGCGGCGTGCGCTTCGTGGAGCTCCCGGAGGACGAGGAACCCGCCGAGCCGGATGCCGGCGCGCTGCGCGAGCAGGCCGAGGACCGGCTGATCAAGGCGCTGCGGCGCCGGTCGCTGTCGATCTCGGAGGCCCGCGCGAAGCTGCGCGAGAGCGAGCTCGACGTCGACGCGATCGACGAGATCGTCGATCGGCTCGTCCGGCTCGGTGCGCTCGACGACGCGGCCCTCGCGGATCAGCTGGTGTACGCAGGGGTGGAGCGCAAGAACCAGGGGCGCCGCGCGATCGCCCAGAGCCTCGCCGCGCGGGGCATCGATCGCGCCGTGATCGACCAGGCGCTGGCCGAGCTGCCCGACGACGACTTCGAGCGCGCCCTCGAGTACGCGCGCGGCAAGGCCCCCCAGCTGCTGCGCTACGACGACGACACGGCGCTGCGGCGCCTGGCCGGGCAGCTCGCCCGCCGCGGTTACGGCGGCCTGGCGATGTCGGCGGCGCGCGCCGCGCTGGATGAGGCCAGGCGTCCGCGCTCGTCGGTGCGGTTCGACTGAGCACCGCCGCGGGCCCGTGCGCTCCCGGGCCCCACCGGGGCAGCGAAACGTAGAATGAGCAGGCCATGACTACCCCTTCCAGCGCCCCCACTCTGATCGAGCCCTCGCCCGCCGCCGTCACCGCCGACGGCCGGCCGCGCTCGTACGAGGTGCGCACCTTCGGCTGCCAGATGAACGTGCACGACTCGGAGCGGCTCGCCGGCTCCCTCGAGAGCGCGGGTTACGTGCGGGCGGCCGACGGCGAGGACGCCGACGTCGTGATCATCAACACGTGCGCGGTGCGCGACAACGCGGCCGGCAAGCTCTACGGCACCCTCGGCCACCTCAAGTCCCGCAAGGACAAGCACGACGGCATGCAGATCGCCGTCGGCGGCTGCCTCGCGCAGATGGACAAGGAGACCGTGCAGCGCAAGGCACCGTGGGTCGACGTCGTGTTCGGCACCCACAACATGGGGTCGCTGCCCAGCCTGCTCGAGCGGGCCCGCCACAACGGCGAGGCCGAGCTGGAGATCCTCGAGTCGCTCGAGACCTTCCCCTCGACGCTCCCCACCAAGCGCGACTCCGTCTACAGCGGCTGGGTCTCGATCTCCGTCGGCTGCAACAACACCTGCACGTTCTGCATCGTGCCGAGCCTCCGGGGCAGGGAGAAGGACCGCCGGCCCGGCGACATCCTGAACGAGATCCGCCTGCTCGTCGAGGACGGCGCGATCGAGGTCACACTGCTCGGCCAGAACGTCAACTCGTACGGCGTCGAGTTCGGTGACCGCCAGGCGTTCGGCAAGCTGCTGCGCGCCGCGGGTGAGATCGAGGGCCTCGAGCGCATCCGCTTCACGAGCCCGCACCCCGCCGCGTTCACGGACGACGTGATCGAAGCGATGGCCGAGACCCCGGCCGTCATGCCGCAGCTCCACATGCCGCTGCAGTCGGGCAGCGACACGATCCTGCGCGCCATGCGGAGGTCGTACCGCAGCGCCAAGTTCCTCGGCATCCTCGACCGCGTGCGCGAGCGCATCCCGCACGCCGCGATCACGACCGACATCATCGTGGGGTTCCCCGGCGAGACCGACGAGGACTTCGAGGACACGCTGCGCGTCGTCGAGCAGGCGCGCTTCGCCAGCGCGTTCACGTTCCAGTACTCGATCCGCGAGGGCACGCCCGCCGCGACCATGCCCGACCAGGTGCCGAAGCACGTCGTGCAGGAGCGCTACGACCGGCTGATCGCGCTGCAGCAGCGCATCACGCTGGAGGAGAATCAGAAGCAGCTCGGCCGCTCGCTCGAGGTGCTCGTGTCGACCGGTGAGGGCAAGAAGGACGCCGAGACCCACCGCCTGACGGGCCGCGCCGAGGACAACCGCCTCGTGCACTTCGAGGTCCCCGCGGGCTCGCCGCTGCCGCGGCCGGGCGACGTCGTCACGGTCGAGGTCACCCACGCGGCCCCGTCGCACCTGCTCGCGGACTCGAAGGACGGCGCCCCGCTGCGTATCCGCCGCACGCGCGCGGGCGACGCCTGGGACCGCTCGCAGGCGGAGTCCTGCGGTGTGCCGACGCCCGGCTCGACCACGGCCGCCGGCGCCGTGAAGCTCGGCCTGCCCACCCTCCGCGTGGGCGTGTGACCCCGAGGCTCTTCGCGATCGTCGGGGCCACGGGCACCGGCAAGAGCGACCTGTCGCTGGATCTCGCCGAAGCCCTGGCCGCCCGCGGCGCGGGGGCCGAGGTGGTCAACGCCGACGCCATGCAGCTCTACCGCGGCATGGACATCGGGACGGCGAAGGTGCCGGCTTCCGAGCGGCGGGGCATCCCGCATCATCTGTTCGACGTGCTCGACGTGACCGAGGACGCCGCGGTCGCCCGCTACCAGGACGACGCGCGGGCCGCGATCGACGACATCCTCGCGCGCGGCCGTCACGCGATCCTCGTGGGCGGATCGGGGCTGTACGTGTCGAGCGTGCTGTTCGACTTCCGCTTCCCGCCGCGCGACGAGGCGCTGCGTGCGGCGCTCGAGGCCGAGCTCGAGCGCGACGGCGCCGGTGCGCTGTACGCGAGGCTTCGGGCGCAGGACCCGGCGACCGCGGCGCGGGTGGACCCCCGCAACGGGCGGCGGGTCGTCCGGGCGCTCGAGATCCTCGCGCTGGGGGAGGCGACCCATGGGGCCACGCTGCCGGAGGAGCCCGTGCCCTGGCGACCCGCGAGCGTGGTGGGCCTGCGGATGGAGCGGGCCGCGCTGATCGAGCGTCTCGACCGCCGCGTCGAGCGGATGTGGGCCCACGGCATGCTGGACGAGACCGCGCGCCTGCGCGAGCAGGGCCTCGAGCGGGGGCGGACCGCGTCCCGGGCGATCGGCTACGCGCAGGCGCTGGCGCAGCTGCGGGGCGAGCTCACCGAGGCCGAGGCGATCGCCGAGACCCAGGCGCTCACGCGGCGGTACGCGCGGCGCCAGGTGTCGTGGTTCAAGCGCTACGCGCCGGCCGCCGGGCTCGAGGTCGCGTGGTCCGACGCCGGCTCGACCGACGCCGAGGCGCTCGCGGCCCGGGCCTGACCCGTCGCGGATGTCCGAGGCCCGTGGCAGGGTCGGCGCATGGAGATCCTGCTGCGGGACGTGGTCGAGGACGATCTCGAGACCTTCCTGGCGTACGAGCACGATCCCGAGGCGGTCGCCCGCTCGCGCTTCGTCCCCCGGGAGCGCGACGCGTTCCTGAGGCACTGGCGCACGCGCGTGCTCGCCGGGCCAGACTCGTTCGTCCAGACCATCGTGGTCGACGGCGCCGTGGCCGGCAGCATCGTGGCGTGGGACGCGGACGACGGCCGCCGCTTCACCGGGTACTGGCTCGGTCGCGGCTTCTGGGGGAGGGGCGTCGGCTCCGCCGCCATGCGCGCGTTCCTCGAGCGCGAGCGGGGCCGCCCGCTGTACGCCGATCCGCACGAGGGCAACACGGCGTCGTGCCGTCTGCTCGAGCGATGCGGGTTCGTGCGCGAGGGCACCGACGGCGAATACGCGGTGTACGTGCTCCGCTGAGCCGGCGCGCCTGGCAGACTCGATCGGCGACCGTCCTCATCCGGCCCTGCGCACCCGACGACGACGCCCAGGTCGTCGCGCTCTGGAGCGAGGCGGGTCTCACCCGCCCGTGGAACGACCCGCACAAGGACCTCGCGCGCGCCCGCGCCGTCTGGCCGGATCTGCTTCTGGTCGCGGCCGACGGCGACCGGGTCGTGGGATCGGTCATGGCCGGGTACGACGGGCACCGCGGGTGGCTGTACTACCTCGCAACCGCGGCGGACCGACGGGGTGAGGGGATCGGCCGGCGGCTGATCGCAGAAGCGGAGACACGGCTCGAAGCCCTCGGCTGCCCCAAGGCGATGCTGATGGTGCGCGCCGACAACGAAGCCGTGCTCGCGTACTACGACGCCATCGGCTACCAGCCCGAGACGGTGCGGGTCGCGGGTCACCGGCTGATCCCGGACGACTGAGCCGCTCGGTCGTCGGATCGGCCGCTCGGTTGCCGGATCGGAGGGGCTGGTGCCCACTCGAGCGCGCGCATCAGCCACTCCAGCATCAGGGATCCGACGACTGAGCATCGGACTCGACGGCCGAGCCGCGGCGCGACCCGCGCCGCCTCCCACCGCCCGCGAATAGACTGGTGCGATGACCGAGATCGCCTTCACCAAGGGCCACGGCACGGGCAACGACTTCGTGATCGTCGCCGACCCCGAGGGCGAGCTGGACCTCACGGACGAGCAGGTCGCCGCGCTGTGCGACCGCCGCTTCGGGATCGGCGGCGACGGCCTGCTGCGGGTCGTGCGCTCGTCCCGCATCCCCGAGGGCGCCGCCGCGCTCGCCGAGGAGCCCGAGGCCGAGTGGTTCATGGACTACCGCAATGCGGACGGCTCCAAGGCCGAGATGTGCGGCAACGGCGTTCGCGTGTTCGCGCACTACCTGCTCGAGGCCGGCCTGGCCGAGCTCCCCGCCGGCTCGACCCTGCCCGTCGGCACCCGCGCCGGCGTCCGCGACGTGATGCGCAGCGAGACCGGCTACCAGGTCGACCTCGGCCGCTGGCGCGCCGAGCCGGGCGACCCTCTCGTCCGCGCGAAGGGCCTGGGCGTCGCGCGTCCCGGCCTCGGCATCGACGTCGGCAACCCGCACGTGGTGGTCGCCCTCGCGTCCGACGAGGAGCTCGAGGGCCTGGACCTCACCGATCGCCCCGCGATCGAGCCGGAGCCGCCGCACGGGGCGAACGTCGAGTTCGTCGTGCCGCGGGAGCCGCTCGTGAAGGACGGCGTCGGCCGGGTGCGCATGCGCGTCTTCGAGCGCGGCGTGGGCGAGACGCTCAGCTGCGGCACGGGCGTCGCCGCCACGGCGCTGGCCGTGCGCGACTGGGCGGGCGCGAACGCGCCCGATCACTGGCGAGTCGAGGTGCCCGGCGGCACGCTCGGCGTCCGGATGTTCCCCGCCGAGGACGGCGAGCACGTGTCGCTGTCCGGCCCCGCCGTGCTCGTGTACACCGGCACCGTCTCGCTCGCCTGACCGGACCGCGGATGGAGGCGCCGGCGCTGCGAGGGATCGTCCTCGCGGGCGGCCGCTCGTCACGGCTCGGCGGCCGCCACAAGCCCGCCATCGAGGTGGGCGGCGAGCCGATCGTGGCGCGCGTGGTGCGCGCGCTGCGGGCGATCGACGCCGAGCCCGTCGTGGTGGGCGACCCGGCCGGGGTGCCCGCCGGCGTCGCCGTCGTGCGCGAGGAGCCGCCGTTCGCGGGCCCTCTCGCCGCGATCGCCGCGGGGCTGGGGGCCCTGCCGCCCGCCGACGGGGTCGTGCTGGTGCTCGGCGGCGACATGCCGTTCGTGACCCCGGACGCGCTGCGGCGGCTGGCGTCGGCCGCGCCCGGCGCGGTGGCCCTCGCGGTCGATCCGTCGGGCCGGGACCAGCCGCTGTGCGCCGCGTGGGACGAGCGCGTCCTGCGCGCCCGGGTCGCCGTTCTCGGCGATCCGCGTGACCGGCCCCTGCGCGCGCTCCTCGAGACCGTGGGCGACGCCATCCGCATCCCGCTGCCGGCCGCCGAGCTGGCCGACGTCGACACGTCGGAGGACCTGCGGCGCCTCGGCGTCGCCGATCAGACCCCGGGCAGCTGAAGCGGCTCGGTGCGCGGCGTGCCGTGGCGGCGCACCTTCAGCACGCGGTATCCCTTGCCGGTCGCGGTGCGGTAGACGCTGTAGCCGTCGTCGAACGTGGAGGCCAGCCAGCGCTGCAGCGAGTCGGATCCCAGATCGCGCTTGACGACCAGGTACGCGTCGCTGCGCTCGGCGAGCCGCGGGATCCACGTCTCCATGAGCTCGTGCAGCACCGACTTGCCGACCCGGATGGGCGGATTGGAGCGGATCGTGCGGAACGAGACCTCCGCGGGAACATCCTCCGGCAGCACGGCGTTGACGTTCTCGAGCCCCAGGGAGGCCGCGTTGCGGCGGACGAGGTCCAGGGCGCGCTCGTTCACGTCCACCGCCCAGATCCGGGCGTGCGGCGAGGAGAGGGCCATGCTGAGGGCGATCGGTCCCCAGCCGCATCCGAGGTCGAGGAAGTCGCCGCCGGAGGGAGGCTCCGGGGCGTTCGCGAGCAGCACCGCCGTCCCGGCATCGAGTCGTTCGGGACTGAACACACCGGCTGCTGTGGTCAGCTCCACGGTGCGTCCCGCGAGGGGCACGCGGATGCGTCGGAGGTTCTCGGCACTGGTGGGACTCGCAGAGAAGTAGTGGTCCACCATAGGGGGCCAGCGTACCGGAGGAGCGGGCGGCCCGGGAGTGCCCGGACGTGCTCATCCGGTGCCGAGGGGCCCATGGCCGCGCGGGGCGCGGGAGAATAGGCTGGAGAGCTCGATACGCGGCAGGCGCCGCGCATCGGCTCGCGACGAAAGGCATGGATGACTGACACCACCACACCAGATCCCGACACCGACGGCGTCGTCGGTCAGGCAGAGCCGGATCTGGTGGATCGCGTGCTCTCGCGCGCCGAGGCGCGCACCGGGGCACGGGTCTTCGGAGCCGCGCAGGCGCTGCAGGATGCGACCACGACCGGCGAGGGCACGGCGGACGGCGAGCAGTGGGATCGCGAGGAGCGCGCGGCGCTGCGTCGCGTCGGCGGCCTCTCGACCGAGCTCGAGGACGTCACCGAGGTCGAGTACCGGCAGCTCCGGCTCGAGAACGTCGTGCTCGTGGGCGTGTACTCGCAGGGCTCGCTGACCGACGCGGAGAACTCGCTGCGCGAGCTCGCGGCGCTCGCCGAGACCGCTGGCGCCGTGGTGCTGGACGGCGTGCTCCAGCGGCGCCCGCACCCGGACCCCGCGACGTACATCGGTCGCGGCAAGGCCGACGAGCTCAAGGACATCGTCGCGGCCGTGGGAGCCGACACCGTGATCGCCGACACGGAACTCGCACCCAGCCAGCGGCGCGCGCTCGAGGACGTCGTCAAGGTCAAGGTGATCGACCGCACCACGGTGATCCTCGACATCTTCAGCCAGCACGCCAAGAGCCGCGAGGGCAAGGCTCAGGTCGAGCTCGCGCAGCTCGAGTACCTGCTGCCGCGCCTGCGCGGCTGGGGTGACTCGATGAGCCGCCAGGCGGGTGGCCAGGTCGGCGCCGGCGGCGCGGGCATGGGCTCGCGCGGTCCCGGTGAGACGAAGATCGAGCTCGACCGCCGTCGCATCCGCACGCGCATGGCGCAGCTGCGCCGGCAGATCCGCGACTTCGCGCCCGCGCGCGAGGCGAAGCGGGGCGAGCGCAAGCGCAACACGATCCCCTCGGTCGCGATCGCCGGCTACACCAACGCCGGCAAGTCGAGCCTGCTGAACCGGCTCACCAGCGCCGGGGTCCTGGTCGAGAACGCGCTGTTCGCGACCCTCGACGCCACGGTGCGGCGGTCCGAGACCTCGGACGGCCGCGTCTACACGATCGCCGACACGGTCGGCTTCGTGCGCAACCTGCCGCACCAGCTCGTGGAGGCGTTCCGTTCGACCCTCGAGGAGGTGGCCGACGCCGACGTCATCCTGCACGTCGTCGACGCGCATCACCCCGACCCGGCCGGGCAGCTGCAGACCGTCCGCGACGTGATGGGCGACGTGGGCGCGCGCGACATCCACGAGATCGTCGTCTTCAACAAGGCCGATCTCGTGGACGACGACACGCGCCTCGTCCTGCGGGGCCTCGAGCCGAACGCGGTCTTCGTGTCCTCGCGCAGCGGCGAGGGCATCGACGAGCTGCGCGCGGCCATCGAGGCGGCGCTGCCAATGCCCGAGGTCGAGATCCGCGCGCTCGTCCCGTACGACCGCGGCGAGCTGATCTCGGCCATCCACGAGCAGGGGCACCTTCTCGAGCGCTCGCACGAGGAGGGCGGCACGCTGGTGCACGCCCACGTGTCCGAGCGCCTCGCCGCGGCGCTCGAGCCCTTCCGCGTGGCCTGAGCATGCGGATCCGGCCGTACGCAGCCGCCGACCGCGACGCCGTCGCGGAGATCTGCCTGCGCACGGCCGACTACGGCGGGGACGCCACGGGCGTGCTCGAGGACGACGGGCTGTGGGCGGACGTGTGGGCGCTGCCGTACGTGTCCCGCCACCCGGACCTGGCCTTCGTGCTCGAGGACGAGGGCCGCGTGATCGGGTACGTGGTCGGCACGGATGACACCGACGCCTTCGAGGAGTGGTTCCGGGTCGACTGGTGGCCGTCGCGCACCGAGGGACGCGCGCGACCCGAGCGGGAGCGAACGCGCCAGGAGGGCATCCTGCTCTACGCCTACGGACGCCGGCCGGGCGCGGAGCCGTACGCCGCGGCGGGCTACCCCGCGCACCTGCACATCGACCTGCTGCCCGAGGCGCAGGGGCGGGGGTGGGGGCGCCGGCTCATCGAGGCGCTGGTCGCCGAGCTGCGCCGCCGAGGCGTGCCGGGGCTGCACCTGACCGCCGCGACCCGGAACGCCGGCGCGCTGGCGTTCTACGACCGCGTCGGGTTCTCGCGCCTGCCCTCGCACGAGGGGGTCCAGGCGTTCGGGATGCGGCTGGGCTGACCCGGAGTCAGTCCAGGTCGATCGGCGGCACCCCGGGGGTCTCGAACCCGAGGATCGCGCCCAGGAAGGCCAGCTCGGCCTCGAACGCGCGCACGAGCGTCTCCGCCTGCCGGAAGCCATGCGACTCGCCCTCGAACAGCAGGTACTTGTGCGGCACGCCGTTGGCCGCCAGCGCGTCGCGCAGCGCCTCGGACTGCGACGGCGGCACCACCGGGTCGTCGGCGCCCTGCAGGATGAGCAGCGGCGTCCGCAGCGTCTCGGGCCGCGACAGGGGCGAGCGGCTGACGTACAGCGGCTCGGCCTGGGGGAGCGGGCCGACGAGGCCGTCGAGGTACCGCGCCTCGAAGTCGTGCGTGTCGTCGGCCAGCCGCCGCAGGTCCGCGACGCCGTAGCGGCTGATGCCGGCGGCGAACACGTCCGTGTCGGCGACCGCGCACAGCACGGTCCAGCCGCCGGCCGAGCCGCCCTTGATCGCGATCCGGGCGGGATCCGCCAGACCCGCCGCCGCGAGCCCCCGCGCGGCGGCGGCCGTGTCGGCGACGTCGACGATGCCCCAGCGGCCGCGCAGCCGCTCGCGGTACGCGCGGCCGTAGCCGGTCGATCCGCCGTAGTTCACGTCGAGCACGCCGATGCCGCGGCTCGTGAAGTACGCGACCGCGAGCGAGAGCTCGCCCGACGCGTGCGCGGTCGGCCCGCCGTGCACGAGCACGAGGTACGGAGGCAGCTCGCCCTCGGGAGCGGTCGCATCCGGGTTGGTCGGAGGGTACGCGAACGCGTGGACGTCGCCGTCCGGACCCTCGAAGGTCACGGCGCGGGAGGTCGGCATCCATTCAGGGGCGAGCGCCGAGACCCCGCCCCGCAGCGCGGTGAGCGTGCGCGCGTCGACGTCCAGGAGCCAGAGGCCTCCGGGGACGCGGATGCCGGCGCCCGTGAGCAGGACGCGGGAGCCCTGTGCGTCCCGCACGAGCACCCCGCCGGTGAGCGAGGTCTCCAGGCCGTCCACCGCGCCGCACGTCGGATCGATCACGATGAGCTCGTCGGCGCCGTGCGTGCGCACCGCGACGATCCGGCCGTCGTCGAGCGCCGCGAACCAGCGGGTCGCGAGGTTCCACAGCGGTCCGCCCGTGTCGGCGTCGGCGGGGTAGATCGGCTCCGGGCCGGTCGCGCCGAGGCCGTCGAACCGCACCCAGTGGAGGTTCCAGCGGCCCTCGGGGTCGGCGGTGAACATGAGCTCGTCGTCGCCGGTCCACTCGGGCTGCAGCGCCGAGATCCCGCCGTCCTCCGTGCGGCCCCCCGCGACCACCACGTGCTCCGCCACGCGCCCGTCGGGGCCGATCCGGCCCACGCGCAGCTCGGAGGCGTCCCACGGCATGTCCGGGTGGTCCCACGCGATCCAGGCGAGTCGGTCGCCGCGCGGCGCCGGGTACGCGAGGAAGTCCGAACCGGCCACCACGCTGAGGATCGCCTCGGGATCGTCGGCCGCGGAGCCGTCGAGCGGGATCACGACGATATCGCGCACGGGGGAGCGGTCGCCGGCGTGTGTCTCGCGCACGGCCCACAGCCGGCCCCCGCCGTCGGGACCGGCGGCGAACGTGAGGTCGCCGAAGCTCATCCCCAGGCCCGCCGGCGTGAGGGGCTCGGGCGCGCCGCCCACGGTCAACCGGTGCACGCGCTGATCCGAGCCCTCCACGAAAAGCAGCTCGGAGGCCGGCGTGACGGTCCACGCACCGCCGCCGTACTCGTGCACGCGCGAGCGCGCGTTCCAGGGCGCCGGCAGCAGCGCCTCGGGCTCGTCGTCCGTGAGCCGGAAGACCGCGGTGCGCCCTCGCTCCGACGGCACGCTCTCGCTCCACCAGATCTCGTCGCCCACGAAGCGCGCGCCGTCCAGGCGAGGCGAGCCTCCGGCGATGTCGGCTGCCGCGATCGGCGAGGGCCAGGATCCGTATGGGAGCGTCTGTGCCATGCCCCCACGCTATCGGGGAGCCGCGGAGGTCAGACCGCGCGCATCACCGCGACGACCTTGCCCAGCACGACCGCCTCGTCGCCGAGGATCGGCTCGAACGCGGAGTTGCGCGGCAGGAGCCACGTGTGGCCGTCGCGCTGCCGGAAGACCTTGACCGTGGCCTCGCCGTCGAGCATGGCCGCGACGATGTCGCCGTTCTCCGCCGTGTTCTGCACGCGCACGACCACCCAGTCGCCGTCGCAGATCGCGGCGTCGATCATGGACTCGCCCGAGACCTTCAGCATGAACAGCTCGCCCTTGCCGACCAGCTGGCGGGGGAGCGGGAAGATCTCCTCGACCTGCTGATCGGCCGTGATCGGCACGCCCGCCGCGATGCGGCCGACGAGCGGCACCATGGCGGCGTCGCCGACCGTGGGCATGCCCGCGTCGAGGTTCTCCGCCGACTGGCCGGGGAGGTCGATCAGCACCTCCATCGCACGCGTCTTGCCGGGGTCGCGGCGCAGGTAGCCGCTCAGCTCGAGCTGCCCCAGCTGATGCGTGACGCTCGAGAGCGACTTGAGGCCGACCGCGTCGCCGATCTCGCGCATCGTGGGCGGGTAGCCCTTGGTCTGGATCGAGCGCTGGATGACCTCGAGGATGGCCAGCTGCTTGTCGCTGAGGCTCTTGCGGCGCCGCGTGCGGGGCTTCTCGTCGGCCGCGGCCGACTGTCCGGCGTCGAGGTCCGACGTGCTGGTGTCGACGGCGCTCATGTCCCGTGCTCCTTCGCTCCGACATCCGATGTCGGTGGCCCGTGGTGGAGTGTGCTTCATCGAAACGGTATCCGAGAACCACGCGGATCCGGAAGATCTGTTCGAGCGTGTCGCGTGACATCTCGGACCGGTTTTCGAAGAAGACGTTGACAGATTCGAAGCTTCGAAGATAGATTCGGAACAGAGCTTCGCATCCGGCCCTCCCGGCCGAGTGCCGGATGCGAAGCCTCTCCGATCCTCTCGAGGAAGCTGAAGGAGCCGCAGATGACCACCGTGAGCATCACCGCCTACCAGGCCCCGGTCCGCCCCGCCCGTGCCCTCCGCACCGAGCGCGCCGTCCGCGTGACGCCGGCGACGCGGCTGCGGCTCACGCGCCGCGGTCGTCGCGTGCTGGCCGCCCTCGCCGCGGCTCCGGTCGCCGCGGGCCTGGCCCTCGCCGTCATCAGCGGCGGAGGCGCCCTCGCGTCGCGCGAGGACGGCGCACCCGCCGGCACGTTCGACACCGTGACGGTCATGGCGGGCGACTCGCTCTGGTCGATCGCGGAGGAGATCGCTCCGGCCGCGGACCCGCGCGACGTGGTGGACGCGATCGTCGCGCTGAACCAGATGCAGAGCTCGTCGGTCGCCGCCGGAGAGCGGCTCGCGATCCCGGCGGAGTACTCCTCGGCCCGCTGACGGACGAGAGGCCACCCGTCCGAGCGGCCCTAGCATTGAGAGGGTGACGGTCACTCTCGACGAACTGCCGATCCGCGACGACCTGCGCGGGCAGAAGCCCTACGGGGCACCTCAGGCGCCTCTCCCCGTGGCACTCAACGTCAACGAGAACACGCATCCCGTGCCGGCCGAGGTCGCGGACGACATCGCCGACGCGGTGGCCCAGGCTCTGCGCAACGTCAACCGCTACCCGGATCGCGAGTTCACCGAGCTCCGGCAGGGCTTCGCGCAGTACCTCGGCCACGGCCTCGACGAGAGCCGGATCTGGGCCGGCAACGGCTCGAACGAGGTGCTGCAGCACGTGCTGCAGGCGTTCGCGGGTCCCGGGCGCTCGGCGTTCGGCTTCGAGCCCACCTACTCCATGTACCGGCTCCTCACACGGGGCGTCGGGTCCGAGTGGATCGGCGGCACGCGCGGCCACGACTACACGATCGACCCGGAGGACGCGGCCCGCCAGGTGGCGGAGGCGCGGCCCGATGTCGTGTTCCTGTGCGCCCCCAACAACCCCACCGGCACGCCGCTGTCGCTCGACGTGGTCGAGGCCGTGTACGACGCGACAGACGGCATCGTGGTGGTGGACGAGGCGTACCAGGAGTTCGCGCCGCACGAGTCGCCCTCGGCGCTGACGCTGCTGGGCGGGCGCCCCCGCCTCGCGGTCTCGCGCACCATGAGCAAGGCGTTCGCCTTCGCCGGCGCCCGCGTGGGCTATCTCGCGGCCGATCCGGTGCTGATCGACGCGCTGCGCCTGGTCCGTCTCCCGTACCACCTCAGCGCGCTGACGCAGGCGGCCGCGACCGCGGCTCTGCGGCACTCCGACACCATGCTGCGGATGGTCGACGAGATCGTCGTGCAGCGGGACCGGATGTCGGCGACGCTCGAGGCGCTCGGCTACCGCGCGTACGAGTCGTGGACGAACTTCGTGCTGTTCGGCGGCGTCTCCGACCCCGCCGCGACGTGGCAGGCGCTGTACGACCGAGGCGTGCTCATCCGCGACATCGGCATCCCCGGCCACCTGCGGGTCACGGCCGGCACCGAGGAGGAGACCACGGCGTTCCTGGAGGCCCTGGCCGAGCTGGGCCGTCGCTGAGCGGAGGCCGTGCGCGGTCGCCGCGCGGTCCGGCGGCGACCGCGCCCCGACTAGACTCGCGGGCATGACGACTGCCCGAATCGCACGCCGCACCCGCTCCACCAGCGAGTCGAGCGTCGAGCTGGAGCTGAA
This sequence comes from Microbacterium sp. MEC084, assembly GCF_004514465.2. Taxonomy (NCBI): domain Bacteria; kingdom Bacillati; phylum Actinomycetota; class Actinomycetes; order Micrococcales; family Microbacteriaceae; genus Microbacterium; species Microbacterium sp. MEC084. Next base: position 272,860 of record NZ_MYFP02000003.1, read on the forward strand.
CCTCGACGGCACCGGCCGCAGCACCATCTCGACCGGCGTGCCGTTCTTCGACCACATGCTGACGGCGTTCGCGAAGCACTCGCTGACCGATCTCACGGTGACCGCGACGGGCGACACCCACATCGACGCCCACCACTCGGTCGAGGACATCTCGATCGTGCTGGGCCAGGCGATCCGCGAGGCCCTCGGCGACAAGTCGGGCATCTCGCGCTACGGCGACGCCCTCGTGCCGTTGGACGAGGCGCTCGCGCAGGCCGTCGTCGACATCTCCGGCCGGCCGTTCCTCGTGCACGAGGGCGAGCCCGCCGGCTTCGAGCTCCACCTGATCGGCGGTCACTTCACCGGGTCGCTCGTGCGCCACACGTTCGAGGCGCTCGCATTCAACGCGGGCCTCACGATGCACGTGCGCGTCATCTCGGGCCGCGATCCGCACCACATCGCCGAGGCCGAGTACAAGGCGCTCGCGCGCGCGTTCCGCCAGGCGAAGGCGCTCGATCCGCTGGTCGAGGGCATCCCGTCGACCAAGGGAGCCCTGTGAGCGAGGCGAACACCCCCGACGACGCCGTGCGCGAGGGCGACAAGCCCGTCGTCGCGGTCCTGGACTACGGCTCCGGGAACATCCACTCCGCCGTCAAGGCCCTGCAGTCGGCGGGAGCGGACGTGCGGCTCACGCGCGACCGCGGCCTGATCCTCGACGCGGACGGCCTGCTCGTCCCCGGCGTCGGCGCCTTCCGGGCCGTCATGGAGCAGCTGCGGTCCGTGCGGGGTCCCGAGCTCATCGAGCGCCGCCTGGCGGGCGGACGGCCCGTGCTGGGCATCTGCGTCGGCATGCAGGTGCTGTTCGAGCACGGCATCGAGCGGGGCGTCGACACGGAGGGCCTCGGCGAGTGGCCCGGCGTGGTCGAGGAGCTCAAGGCGCCCGTCGTGCCGCACATGGGCTGGAACACGGTGGAGGCGGGGGAGGGCTCGCGCCTGTTCCGCGGGCTCGAGGACGAGCGCTTCTACTTCGTGCACTCGTTCGCCGCGCAGGAGTGGACGCTCGACGTCCAGCCGCCCTTCCCGCAGCCGGTCCTGACCTGGGCGGAGCACGGCGGCCGCTTCCTCGCGGCCGTCGAGAACGGGCCCCTCTCGGCCACCCAGTTCCACCCCGAGAAGTCGGGGGAGGCGGGCATCCGCCTGCTGCGGAATTGGATCGACGGCCTCCGCGGGGCTAACCTCTGAGATCGTGCCCGCGACGGGAGATTCCCGGCGCTCGCGGATCCGAAGCACATTGGGAGCTATGAACGACTTCGCGTCCACCCCCGGACTGATCCTGCTGCCCGCTGTCGACGTCGCCGACGGCAAGGCCGTCCGCCTGACCCAGGGCGCCGCCGGCACCGAGACCGACTACGGCGACCCCATCGAGGCGGCCGAGAACTGGGCCAAGCAGGGTGCCGAGTGGATCCACCTGGTCGACCTGGACGCGGCGTTCGGCCGCGGCAGCAACGCGGGCGTCCTGCGCAAGGTGATCAAGCACCTGCGCGGCGTGAACGTCGAGCTGTCGGGCGGCATCCGCGACGACGCCTCGCTCGAGGCGGCCCTCGAGAGCGGCGCGCAGCGCATCAACCTCGGCACCGCGGCGCTCGAGAACCCCGAGTGGACCGCGTCGGTCATCGGCCGCTACGGCGACGCGATCGCCGTCGGCCTGGACGTGCGCGGCACGACGCTCGCGGCGCGCGGCTGGACGCAGGAGGGCGGCGACCTCTGGGACGTGCTGGAGCGCCTCGAGGAGGCCGGCTGCAGCCGCTACGTCGTGACCGACGTCACGAAGGACGGCACGCTGCGCGGGCCGAACCTCGACCTCCTGCGCGAGATCACGGCGCGCACCCCGAAGCCCATCGTGGCGTCTGGCGGCGTCTCGAGCCTCGACGACATCGCGGCGCTGCGTCGCCTGGTGCCGAACGGCGTCGAGGGCGCGATCGTGGGCAAGGCCCTCTACGCGGGCGCGTTCACGCTCGCCGAGGCGCTGGATGTCGCGGCCGACTGACCGCGCAGACTCCGCCGGCGTCCCGTGGGAGGGACGTCACTTCGAGGCGAACCCCCACGCGTCCGACGACGGCTCCGCCGACCCCGCGCTGCTCGCGGCGCTGACCGCCTTCCGCGCGGGTGACGGGGATCAGGTCGCGGTCGTCGACGCGCTGCGTCGCGCGCGCGTGCTGATTCCGCTGGTGGCAGAGAAGGGCGACGAGGGCGTCGGCGCGCACGGGCTTGTGGTGGACAAGACGCAGGAGCTCTCGATCGTCACGGTCGCCGCGCCGGACGGCCGCAGCGTGCTGCCGGTGTTCAGCTCCGTCGAGGCGCTGGGTCGCTGGGACGCGAAGGCCCGTCCGATCCCCGTCGAGGCGGTGCGCGCGGCGCTGGCCGCGTCGGCAGAGCACACGGACCTGATGGTGCTGGACCCCACGTCCGACACGGAGTTCGTCGTCCGCCGCCCGGCCGTCTGGGCGATCGCGCAGGGCGAGCCGTGGACCCCCAGCTTCGCCGACCCCGACGTCTTCCTCGGCCTGCAGGAGAGCATCGCGGGCGAGCTCGCCGTGCTCGACCTCGAGGTGGAGCCGGGAGACCCGACCGCGCGGCTGCAGGGGCCCGAGCTCGTGGTGCGGCTCACGCTCATGTCCGGGCTGGACCGGACCGAGCTCGACGCCGTGCTGGCTCGCCTGGCGCGCCGCTGGTCGACCGACGACCGCGTGGCGACCCTCGTCGACTCGCTCGCGGTCAAGCTCGCGAGCACTGAGTAGCCGCCGCGGGGCGGGTGCCGGTCAGACGACCGGGCCCGTCCACTTCTCGCCGGGGCCCTTGCCCAGCTCGTCCGGGATGGTCGAGATCTCGCGGAAGCGCAGCTGCAGGGACCGCAGGCCGTCGCGGATGGGGCGCGCGTGCATGTCGCTGATCTCGGGGGCGGCGGCGGTCACGAGGCCGGCGAGCGCGTTGATGAGCTTGCGCGCCTCGTCGAGGTCGATGTCGGCGTCGGCGTCGGGGGAGTCCGCGAGGCCGAGCTTGACGGCGGCCGCGCTCATGAGGTGGACGCAGGCCGAGCCGATGACCTCGACGGCCGCGACGTCCGCGATGTCCCGCACGGCCGAGGTGTCGGCCGCGGCGCGGTCCTGCTCCTCCCAGCGCGCCTCGCGCTGGGCGTCGAAGGAGTGGGTGTGGCCGGGGTTGGTGCTCATGTGCCGCTCTCTGCTAGACTTTCCCGGGCTCCGGACCTTCTCGCATGAGAAGCCGGACGAAAGAGGATTCACTTCCCACCCGCGCTTGCCGTCATAAGGCTACCGGGTCATGCACTCCCTCGCGTTCGCGCGAGTGTTCCAGGCCGCCGCGGCATGCCTGGTCGGGTGAGGCCGACGTGTGACGTCTGCCGGGTGGATGCTGAGTCTCTCTCCCGCCCGTGGCACGAAAACGTCGTCACGGTGGCCTCAGTCACCCACCCAAGGAGTTCCGCATCAGCGATCCCCGTACCAACGAGCGCATCCGCGTGCCCGAGGTCCGACTCGTCGGCCCGAACGGCGAGCAGATCGGCGTCGTCCGCATCGAGGCCGCCCTCCGCCTGGCGCAGGAGGCCGATCTCGACCTCGTCGAGGTGGCCCCCAACTCGAAGCCTCCCGTCGTCAAGATCATGGACTACGGGAAGTTCAAGTACGAGGCCGCGCAGAAGGCCAAGGAGGCCCGTCGCAATCAGGCCAACACGGTCCTCAAGGAGGTCCGGTTCCGCCTGAAGATCGACGAACACGACTACGAGACCAAGCGCAAGCGCGCGGAGGGCTTCCTGAAGTCGGGTGACAAGGTGAAGGCCATGATCCTGTTCCGCGGTCGCGAACAGTCGCGCCCCGAGCAGGGCGTTCGCCTGCTGAAGAAGTTCGCGGACGACGTCGCCGAGTTCGGCACCGTCGAGTCCAACCCCAAGGTGGACGGCCGGAACATGGTGATGGTCATCGCGCCGCACAAGAACAAGTCCGAGGTCAAGACCGAGCAGAACGCGCAGCGCGCGGCCACCAAGGCCGCGGCGCGCGAGGCGAAGGCGCAGGCCCCGGCCGCGGAGTGATCCGCCCCACAGACTCCCGCTCCGGCGGGTGCACACAACGTCGCCCCGAGGGGCGCATCACGAAGGAAGAGAAGATGCCGAAGCAGAAGACCCACTCGGGCAGCAAGAAGCGCTTCAAGATCACCGGCAGCGGCAAGATCAAGAAGCAGCAGGCGGGCATGCGCCACAACCTCGAGTCCAAGTCGAGCCGTCGCACGCGCCGTCTCAACCAGGACCAGGTCATCTCGGGCAACGACCTCAAGCAGGTCAAGAAGCTCCTCGGTCGCTGACGCGAACATCCCGTTAGGAAGAATGAAGAATGGCTAGAGTCAAGCGGGCAGTCAACGCCCAGAAGAAGCGTCGCGTCATCCTCGAGCGCGCCTCGGGTTACCGTGGCCAGCGTTCGCGCCTGTACCGCAAGGCGAAGGAGCAGGTCACCCACTCGCTCGTCTACGCGTACCGCGACCGTCGTAAGCGCAAGGGCGACTTCCGTCGCCTGTGGATCCAGCGCATCAACGCCGCCGCGCGTCAGAACGGCATCACCTACAACCGCTTCATCCAGGGCCTCGGCCTCGCGGGCGTGCAGGTGGACCGTCGCATCCTGGCCGAGCTCGCCGTGAACGAGCCCGCCACGTTCGCCTCGCTCGTCGCGACCGCCAAGGCCGCGCTGCCCAGCGACGTGAACGCGCCCAAGTCGGCTGCGTAAGCACCCTTCTCGCGAGAGGGCGTCCCTTCGGGGCGCCCTCTTGTTTTTTCAGAAGCGGTCGCACGCTCGCGCTGGCGCTGGCGCGCCGGACACTCGCGAGCGAGGAACGTCGCTTCGCTCCGTTCGGCAGCGCTTCGCGCTGCGTTTGGCCGCTTCGCGGCACGCTCGCTGGGCCCCCGGCGCAGAGGCTCCGGCCGTCGCGAATGCGACGGTCGGAGAAGCGCACGGGGACGCTCGCACGACCGTCGATGACCCGGGGTTGCTGCCGGCTCTCACTCTCACCGGTGGTCCGAGCGGAGGGACGGAGCGGGGGCGTGACGCGGGTCATCCAGGCCCCTGCGGGTCGCTGCGTGTTCCCCGAGGTGACGTGCGCGCGGCGCGCGCGTCACCTGCGCTTCATGTCGGTATGCCTGCGCGGCCATAGACTGTCGACGTGCTGGAGAATCCGCGGTCGCCGCGCGTGAGGGCCGTCGCCAAGCTGGCCAAGCGCAACGCGCGCAAGGAGACCGGGCTGTTTCTCCTGGAGGGGCCGCAGGCGGTGCGCGAGGCGCTCGCCTTCCGGCCCGAGACCCTCGTCGAGCTGTTCGCCACGCCCACCGCCCTCGAGCGGCACCAGGACGTCCGCACGCTGCTGACAGATGAGGGCCTGCACGCGCAGTTCGTCTCGGAGGCCGTGCTCGAGGCGATGGCCGACACCGTGACGCCGCAGGGCTTCGTCGCGGTCGCCCGGCAGAACCCCACGGCCGTGAAGGACATCTTCGCCGAGGGGCCGCGTCTCATCGCGATCTGCGAGGAGGTGCGCGACCCGGGCAACCTGGGCACGATCATCCGCGCCGCCGACGCCGCCGGCGCCGACGCCGTCGTGCTCACGGGGCGCACGGTCGATCCGTACAACCCGAAGGTCGTTCGCTCCACGACCGGATCGCTCTTCCACCTGCCGGTCGCGGTCGGGGGCGAGCTCGAGGACATCGTCGAGCGCGCCCATGCCGCCGGGCTCACGGTGCTCGCGGCCGATGTGAAGGGCGACGACCTGCTCGCCGCGCGCGCCGAGGGGCTCCTCGCGCGCCCGACGGCCTGGCTGTTCGGCAACGAGGCGCACGGGCTCGAGGACGCCGCGCTGGGCCTCGCGGATCGCGCGCTGAAGCTGCCGATCTTCGGTCGCGCGGAGTCGCTGAACCTCGCCACGGCCGCCAGCGTGTGCCTCTACGAGAGCGCCTTCGCGCAGCGCGCCTGAGCCGCCGTCGGAGCCCGCGACATACCCGGACTGGCGGCTGACCGGGATATTCCGATTCGCGCACACGGCCTGTTACAAGTCGGTAAAGCGCCGCTCCGCCTGCTGGCCGGGCTCCGCACGACGGCCTAGGGTGAATCGCATGACTGAGCCCCTCGTCGTCGTCAAGGACGTGCAGAAGCACTATGGCGACTTCCACGCGCTGAAGGACATCGACCTCACGGTCGGCAAGGGCGAGGTCGTCGTCGTGATCGGCCCGTCGGGGTCCGGCAAGTCGACGCTGTGCCGGACGATCAACCGCCTCGAGACGATCACGAGCGGCACCATCACGATCGACGGCAGGGAGCTGCCCAAGGAGGGCAAGGGGCTCGCCGAGCTGCGCGCGGACGTCGGCATGGTGTTCCAGTCGTTCAACCTGTTCGCCCACCTGACGATCCTCGAGAACGTCACGCTCGGCCCGATCAAGGTGCGCGGCCTGAGCAAGGCCGAGGCCGAGAAGCAGGCCAAGGCGCTGCTGGACCGCGTCGGCGTGGGGCACCAGGCGGCCAAGCTCCCGGCCCAGCTGTCGGGCGGCCAGCAGCAGCGCGTCGCGATCGCGCGAGCCCTGGCGATGAAGCCGAAGGTCATGCTCTTCGACGAGCCCACCAGCGCGCTCGACCCCGAGATGATCAACGAGGTGCTGGACGTCATGGTGTCGCTCGCCAAGGAGGGCATGACGATGATCGTCGTGACCCACGAGATGGGCTTCGCGCGTAAGGCGGCGAACCGCGTCGTGTTCATGGCCGACGGGCAGATCGTCGAGGAGGCGACGCCCGAGGAGTTCTTCACCAACCCGAAGAGCGATCGCGCGAAGGACTTCCTCTCGAAGCTCATCACGCACTGACCCGCCGTCGCGCGAAGCCGCGCGACGATGAGGAACCACCCCACCAAGGAGGAATCACATGCGCAAGTCCCGGATCTTCACGGGCGCCGGCATCGGCCTGACGGCCCTGCTCGCGCTCACCGCGTGCAACAGCGGATCGCCCACCGACCCCGGCGCAGGCGAGGGGGACGGCGGCGACGCCCTCTGGGAGGTCGCGACCGACGTCCAGCTCGAGGGAAGCCCGACGTTCGACCGCATGTCGGAGGCCGGCGAGGTCGTCATCGGCGTCAAGGCGGACCAGCCGGGCCTCGGCTACGAGGACCCCGTGACCGGCGAGCGCACCGGCTTCGACGTGGACATCGCGCGCTGGATCGCGGCGTCGCTGGGCTTCGGCGAGGACCAGATCCAGTTCGAGACCATCCCGTCGGCCAACCGCGAGCAGGAGCTCATCAACGGGAACATCGACTACTACGTCGGCACCTACTCGATGACGCCGGCGCGCGACGAGGTCATCGACTTCGCCGGGCCGTACTTCATCACGGGCCAGGGCCTCCTGGTCGCGGCCGACGACGACTCGATCAACGGCCCCGAGGACCTCGAGGGCAAGGTCACCTGCTCCGTCACGGGCTCCACCCCGCTGCAGCGCATCCGCGAGGAGTACAGCGGCGAGGTCACCGAGCGCCAGACCTACTCGGAGTGCGTCGAGCAGCTCAAGGCCGGCCAGGTGGACGCGATCACGACCGACGAGGCGATCCTCGCCGGCTACGTCGCGCTCGAGCAGGAGGAGCTCAAGCTCACGGGCGAGATCTTCAGCGAGGAGCGCTACGGCGTCGGCATCGCCGACGGCGACACGGCGCTCAAGGACCACATCAACTCCCTCTTCACGGAGGGCGGCGACGTCTGGAACGCGCTGTTCGAGAAGCACCTCGCGCCCGCCGGCGTCGAGGCGACTCAGCCCGCCGTCGACTGACGGCACCCGCCCGGGACGGCCGCGCGACGGCCGTCCCGGGCCCTGATCCTTCCCATCCGACGCGCGCGAAAGGAGCGGCATGGGCGTCATCACCGACAACCTCGACCTGTGGGGCGAGGCGCTGCTCGGCACGCTGCAGCTGTTCTTCGGCGGCGGTCTCGTCGCGCTGATCCTGGGCACCATCGTGGGCGCGATGCGCGTCTCGCCGGTGCCGATCGCGCGCGCCGTCGGCACGTTCTACGTCAACACCATCCGGAACACGCCGCTCACGCTCGTGTTCTTCGGCTTCGCGTTCGCGCTCCCGCCGCTGATCGAGGTCCGTGCGAGCGGCCCCGCGGCGATGGGCTTCGCGATCGCGGCGCTGGGCGTGTACACCGCGACGTACGTGGCGGAGACGATCCGCTCCGGCATCAACACCGTGCCCGTGGGGCAGGCCGAGGCGGCACGCGCGATCGGGCTGACCTTCGGTCAGGTCATGAGCCTGGTCGTGCTGCCGCAGGCGTTCCGCTCGGTCATCCCGCCCATGATGAGCGTGTTCATCGCGCTGCTGAAGAACACGACCGTCGCGGCGGGCTTCTCGGTCCTCAACCTCGGATCGATGCGCGACTGGCTGAGCGAGCGCGGCGAGAACCAGCTGCTCGTGATCGTGTGGGTGATGGTGATCTTCGTGGCCCTGGTGATGCTGCTCTCGTGGGTGCAGCGCAACCTCGAGAAGCGTTGGACGGTGGCACGATGAGCGGCAGCGTTCTGTACGACGTCCCGGGCCCCCGGGCGATCATCCGCAACCGGATCATCGGCATCCTGACGATCGTCGTCGTCCTCGGGATCGTCGCCTTCTTCGTGTGGCGCCTGTTCGCCACGGGCCAGTTCGCGGCCTCGAAGTGGGAGGCGTTCAGCTACACGCGCATCTGGGAGCAGATCGCGATCGGCCTGTGGAACACGGTCAGCGCCTTCGCGCTCGCGGCCGTCGGCGCCCTGGCCGTCGGGTTCGTGCTCGCGATCGGCCGCCTGTCCGATCACGCCTGGGTGCGCTGGCCCGTCACGGCCGTGGTCGAGTTCCTCCGCGCCGTGCCCGTCCTGGTCATGATGTTCCTGCTGTACTACGGCCTGCCCGTGATCGGCATCCGGATGCCGAGCTACTGGGTCGTCGTGATCGCGCTCGTCGCGTACAACGGCTCGGTGCTGGCCGAGGTCATCCGCGCCGGCGTCGAGGCGCTGCCGCGCGGTCAGCGCGAGGCCGGCTACGCGATCGGTCTGCGCAAGTCGGGCGTGATGCGCCTGATCCTGCTTCCCCAGGCGGTGCGGGCGATGATGCCCGTCATCCTGTCGCAGCTCGTCGTGACGCTCAAGGACACCGCGCTCGGCTTCATCATCACGTACGAGGAGCTGCTGTTCTTCGCCAAGCGCCTCGGCGCCGCCGCGACGCTCGACTCGCCGATCATCCAGTCCACGATCGTCGTGGGCGCGATCTACATCGGGCTCTGCCTGCTGCTGTCGGGCGCCGCGCGCCTGGTGGAGAAGCGGATGCAGAAGTCGCCGCGCGTGCGCGCCGCGCAGGAGGCCATCGCGCCGCGCCTGCACGAGGGCACCGACACCGAGGTGATCGCGGCGCAGGAGCTGCACGACCTCGAGCGCGGGCCCGGCGGCCGCTGATCCGGCCCGTGCCGCGCCCCCAGGGGCGCGGCACGGGCGGCATCCGGCCGCGGATAGACTCGGTTCTCGTGCCTGACGTTCCCGAGATCACCCCTGAGGCGGTGGAGGCTGCGGTCGCGGACGCGCTGGCGGCGATCGCCGCGGCCCCCGACACCGCGGCCCTGAAGGCCGCCCGATCGGCGCACGCGGGGGAGGGATCCCCGCTGGCCGCGCTCAACGCGCAGATGCGCCACGTCCCCAACGACCGCAAGGCGGAGTTCGGCAAGCTGGTCGGCGGCGCGCGCGGACGCGTCAACCAGGCGCTCGCGGCCCGCGAGGCGGAGCTCGCCGAGGCCGAGACCGCCGCGCGGCTCGAGGCGGAGCGCATCGACATCACGGCGGTCGCCTCGCGCACCCGCGTGGGCGCGCGCCACCCCATGAGCGTCCTGCAGGAGCAGATCAGCGACGTGTTCGTCGGCATGGGCTGGGAGATCGCGGAGGGCCCCGAGCTCGAGCACGAGTGGTTCAACTTCGACGCGCTCAACTTCGACGAGGACCACCCGGCGCGTCAGATGCAGGACACCTTCTTCGTGGATCCGGTGGCGCGCCACCTCGTGATGCGCACGCACACGAGCCCCGTGCAGGTGCGCTCGATGCTCGAGCGCGACCTTCCGATCTACGTGCTGTGCCCGGGCCGGGTGTACCGGACCGACGAGTTCGACGCCACGCATCTGCCGGTGTTCACGCAGGCCGAGGGCCTCGTCGTGGACAAGGGCATCACCATGGCGCACCTGAAGGGCACGCTCGACCACATCGCCAAGGCGCTGTTCGGCGAGGAGGCCAAGACGCGCCTGCGCACCAACTACTTCCCGTTCACGGAGCCGTCGGCCGAGTTCGACCTGTGGCACCCGACCTTCAAGGGCGGCGCGCGCTGGATCGAATGGGGCGGCTGCGGCATGGTCAACCCCAACGTGCTGCGCGCGGCCGGCATCGACCCAGAGGTGTACTCGGGCTTCGCGTTCGGGATCGGGATCGAGCGGGCCCTGATGTTCCGCTCGGACGTGCAGGACATGCGCGACATGGCCGAGGGCGATGTCCGCTTCAGCGAGCAGTTCGGGATGGTGGTGTGATGCGCGTCCCGCTTTCGTGGCTGCGTGAGTACGTGGACGTCCCCGCAGGGGCGACGCCCGAGGACGTCCTCGCGGCGCTCGTGTCGGTCGGCTTCGAGGAGGAGGAGGTCATCCGCTTCGAGCTGACCGGCCCCGTCGTCGTCGGCCGCGTGGTCTCCTTCGAGGAGGAGCCGCAGAAGAACGGCAAGACCATCCGCTGGTGCCAGGTCGACGTCGGCGAGCCCGAGCCGCGCGGCATCGTGTGCGGTGCGTCGAACTTCTTCGAGGGCGACAAGGTCGTGGTGTCGCTGCCCGGCGCCGTGCTTCCCGGCCCGTTCGCGATCTCGGCGCGCAAGACGTACGGGCACGTCTCTGACGGCATGATCGCGTCGGCGCGCGAGCTGGGCCTCGGCGACGAGCACAACGGCATCCTGCGACTCGCCGAGCTCGGACTCGACCCCGAGCCCGGCACGGACGCGATCGCGCTCCTGGGCCTCGACGACGTCGCGGTCGACGTGAACGTCACGCCCGACCGCGGCTACGCCATGTCGATCCGCGGCATCGCGCGGGAGTACGCCCACGCGACCGGAGCGGACTTCCGCGACCCCGCGCAGCTGGCGTCGATCGGATCCGGCGCCGGGTTCCCGGTCGTCGTCGACGACCGGGCGCCGATCCGCGGCCGCAACGGCGTCACGGAGTTCGTGACGCGCGCAGTGCGCGGCGTCGACCCGTCGCGGCCGACCCCGCCGTGGATGGTCGCCCGCCTGACGCTCGCAGGCATCCGCTCGATCTCGCTGCTGGTCGACATCACGAACTACGTGATGCTCGAGCTCGGCGGCCCGATCCACGGCTACGACCTGAACAGGCTCACGGGCGGGATCACCGTGCGTCGCGCGACCGAGGGCGAGACCCTCGAGACGCTCGACGGCCAGGTGCGCAAGCTCTCCACCGAGGACCTCCTGATCACCGACGACTCGGGCCCCATCGGCCTGGCCGGCGTGATGGGCGGCGCCCGCACCGAGATCGGCGACGACACGACCGACGTGCTGATCGAGGCCGCGGTGTTCGACACCGTGTCGATCGCGCGCACGGCGCGCCGCCACAAGCTGCCCAGCGAGGCGTCGCGCCGGTTCGAGCGCGGCGTCGACCCGCTGCTGCCGGCCGCGTCGGCGCAGCGCGTGGTCGACCTCATGGTCGAGCTGGGCGGCGGCACGGCCGACGAGCTCGGCAGCGCGCTCGGTGCGACCTACGCGCCCGAGGCGATCGCACTGCCCGCCGGTTTCGTCCAGCGCCTCGTGGGCGTGGACTACACCGCGGCCCGCATCGCCGAGACGCTGGCGATGATCGGCTGCCAGGTCGCGGAGACCGCGGACGGATGGAGCGTCACGGCGCCGTCGTGGCGCCCCGACCTCACCGACAAGTGGACGCTCGCCGAGGAGGTGGCGCGCATCGACGGGGTCGACAAGATCCCGTCCGTCCTGCCGACCCCGCCGTCCGGCCGCGGCCTCACGCCGGCGCAGCAGGGGCGTCGCCGCGTGGCGAACGCGCTCGCGGCGACCGGGTTCGTCGAGACGCCGTCGTTCCCGTTCACGACCGAGGAGCAGAACGACCTGCACGGCTCGGCGTCGGGCGAGCACCTGCCCAGCGTGCGCCTCGCGAACCCGCTGGACGGCCAGGCGCCGTTCCTGCGCCGATCGCTCGTCCCGGGGCTGCTGCAGACCGCGCACCGCAACGTGGCGCGCGGGCTCACCGACCTGGCGCTGTACGAGATCGGGGCGGTGTTCCTGCCGAAGCCGGGCGTGGAGTACGGCACGCCGAGCGTGCCGCCGCTCGCGGTGCGCCCCGACGCCGAGACGCTCGCGCGCCTGGACGCGTCCATCCCGCCGCAGCCGCGCCACGTGGCGCTGCTGCTGGCCGGCGCGGTCGCGCCCAAGCAGCCGGGTCGCGAGGCCGAGGCCGCGGGCCTCGAGGTGGCACTCGACGCGGTCCGCGTCATCGCGGCCGCCGCGGGCGTCGAGATCGAGGTCGCGCAGGGCCGTCGCGCGGCGCTGCACCCGGGCCGCACCGGCGTGCTCACGGTCGGCGGCGCCGAGGTCGGCTACGTCGGCGAGCTGCTGCCGCAGGTGGCCGAGGACGCCGACCTGCACGGCCGCGTCACGGTGGCCGAGCTCGACCTCGACGCGCTGCTGACGCTCGCGGGTGAGCGCGTGACGGTCGCCTCGCTGTCCACGTTCCCCGCGGCCACGCAGGACGTGTCGCTCGTGGTCGACGCCGCGCTGCCGGCCGGCGAGCTGCGCCGCACGCTCGTGGAGGGAGCGGGCGAGCTGCTCGAGGGCGTGCGCCTGGTCGACGACTACCGAGGCCAGGGCATCCCGGAGGGCCGCAAGAGCCTGACCTTCGCGCTGCGCTTCCGCGCGCCCGACCGCACCCTCACGGCCGCGGAGGCCACCGAGGCCAAGCTCGCGGGCGTCGCGCTCGCGGCCGAGCGCCACGGCGCCGCCCTCCGCGAGTAGCTCCGCGCCGCCTCGCGCCGCCGCGCCATCCGCGAGACGGCAACTCCGCGCCGAGACTGCAGTGGATCGCTGCAGTCTCGGCGCGGAGCTGCTTGGTCAGCGCGGAGTCGCGGTCCGGCCGCGGGGAGGATCGATTGCCGCAGGCAGCGTCAGCAACGGTGCCGCCACACGGGGCCGCTCCGGTCGTAAGCCGCTCGCCCGGAGCGCGGCGTCGAGCGCATCCGGATCGCGAGCCTCGCCCCATCCCCACCGGGCGAAGCCGTCGCAGCCGCGACGCAGGATGTCCTCGCGTCGCTTCTCCTCCCGCAGGCGTGCGCGTCCGCTCTCGCCGTCGTACTTGAGATCGCCGTCGGCCTCGCCGATCCGGCGCTGAGCACGCCAGTACATGTCGACGCGGAACACGTCGCCGGCGGAGGTTCGGAACACCACCTGAAGCTCCGGTGCGGGGTACCCGAGCCATTCGACGCCCGCGCGGCTGATCGACTCGAGACTGCTCTCGGCGAGCGGCGTGGCGCGGGTGAGCGGCCATCGCGCGGCGGCGCGTCCGCGCGCGCTCGTCCTCAGCTCGTTGAGCTCGAGCAGGTGACCCGCATCCAGTGCGGGCGTGAGTCGCAGCAGGGCGTCGGCGGTCATCAGGCCCAGCGCGGGATGTCGGTGGCGCGCGATGTCGACCGCCGTGTCGGCGGGCGCGACGAACGCGATCCCGTCCATCCGGACGATCTCGCGCTGGTCGGTCGATACGTGGGTCCGCACCTGGCCGACCAGCCGGGAGGTGCCGTCGGCGCTCAGCACGTGGATCTCCGTCGGCTCGCCGACGATCGGCAGGCCCGCGAGCACGGCCGCCGATTCGAGCGCGAACACGGCACCGGGGCGCAGCAGCGCATGCGCGTGAACCCGGGCCAGGTATCGGTCCCACGGCGGGAGCAGGTCCCAGAGCGCCTTCGGTGCGTAGACGCCGAGCGCCACGCGATGCAGCTCGCCCCGGCGCTCGGCGACGTCGAGGCGGAAGGCGGCGTCTCCAGGCCGCATCAGCGGCACCGGACACGGTCGGATGGTGACAATCTCGGGCAGCGCGATCGACATGGCGGCACGCTCCCGCACCCTGCCGTCGCGTGTCGGACGTCACGATCCGATCGGAGCGGATCCCGACGGATCCGGATCTGTGGACGAACGACCGAGGCGCGCCGGCGACAATGCAACCCCGCGCCGAAACATCAACGCCGCGCCGAAACCGCAGCGCACCACTGCGCTTTCAGCGCGGCGTTGCTGTCTCGCAGCCGCGCCGCGCTCAGCGCAGGCCGTGCTCGCCGCGGAGGGGGACGAAGCGGACGGCGCCGAGGTCGTCGCGGTCGTACTCGTCGCCGCGGCGGATGAGGCGGATCAGCTGCTGCCACCCGCGGCCGCGCTCTAGCGGCATCACGATGCGGCCGCCGTCCGCGAGCTGGTCGAGCCATGGGGCGGGGATCTCGGGGCCCGCGGCCGCGGCGAGGATCGCGTCGAACGGCGCGGCGTCCGCCAGCCCCAGCGTCCCGTCGCCGGAGGCGACCCGCACGCGCTCGAATCCCGCCGCGTCGAGCGCGCGCCGCGCGGTCGCGGCCAGCTCCGCCACGTACTCGATCGACCACACCTCGGCGCCCATCGCGGCGTAGACGGCGGCCGCGTACCCCGAGCCGGTGCCGACGTCGAGCACGCGGTCGCCGGGGGAGATCCGCCCGGCCTCGGCCGTCAGCGCGACGATGTACGGCTGCGAGATCGTCTGGCCGTGCTCAATCGGCAGCGGCGAGTCGGAGTACGCGTCGCGCGCGAGGTGCTCCGGCACGAACCGCTCCCGCGGCACGCGGTCCATGGCATCGAGCACCCGGCGGTCGCGGATGCCCCGCGCCTCCAGATGCCACTCGATCATCTCCCGGCGCCGCTGGCGGAGCAGGGCCTCGAGACCGGATCCGGCTGCCTCGCCCATGGCCCCACGGTACGTCGGCCGCGGGCGTTCTGCTACGCTCGCGGCATGTCCGCCGGCGCCCTCGTCCCGATGCTCGCTCCGAGCATCGACGCGCGTCGACGTCCGCGTGGCCGCCGAATCTCGGCGACGCCGCGAAGCTCCCGCGCCTGACGGCCCGGTCGAGCGGCCTGGGATCCAGGTCAGTGGCGTCGCCGTCAACGGCCCTCGCTCACGGACAATAAGGTGGAACCCATGACCCTTTCGGTCGCCGTCTCCGGCGCTTCTGGCTATGCGGGCGGCGAGCTGCTCCGTCTGCTCGCCGATCATCCCGACGTCGAGATCCGCACCGTGACCGCGCACTCCAACGCCGGTCAGCCGCTCATCGAGCACCAGCCTCACCTGCGATCCCTCGCGCACCTGACGCTGCAGGACACGACCCCCGAGATCCTCTCCGGGCACGACGTCGTGTTCCTCGCGCTGCCGCACGGTCAGTCCGGGCAGTACACGGATGCGCTCACCGACGTCTCGCTCGTGATCGACTGCGGCGCGGATCACCGCCTCACGGGGAAGGACGACTGGGACGCCTTCTACGGCGGCGACTTCCACGAGCCGTGGACCTACGGCGTGCCGGAGCTGCCGATCGGCGGCGGCGCGAAGCAGCGCGAGCGCCTCGTGGGCGCCACCCGCATCGCCGCGCCGGGCTGCAACGCCTCGACGGTGGCGCTGAGCCTGGCTCCGGGCGTCGCGGCGGGCGTGATCGCGGCGGACGACATCGTCAGCGTGCTGGCGGTCGGCCCGTCGGGCGCGGGCAAGAGCCTCAAGACCAACCTGCTCGCGAGCGAGATCCTCGGATCCGCGAACCCGTACGCCGTCGGCGGCACGCACCGCCACATCCCCGAGATCGCGCAGTCGCTGCGCGCGGCGGGCGCGATCGGCGACGTCCGGATCTCCTTCACCCCCGTGATCGTGCCGATGGCCCGCGGCATCCTGGCGACCAGCACGGCCCGGATCGCCGAGGGCGTGTCCGCGGCGCAGGTGCGCCAGGCGTGGGAGGCGGCGTACGGCGACGAGACGTTCGTGCAGCTGCTGCCGGAGGGGCGGATGCCGCGCACGGCCGACGTGATCGGCGCCAACACGGCGCTGATGGGCCTCGCGGTCGACGAGGCGGCCGGCCGCGTGGTGGTCGTCACCGCGGTCGACAACCTGACCAAGGGCACGGCTGGCGCCGCCATCCAGTCGATGAACATCGCGCTCGGCCTCCCCGAGGGCCGCGCGCTCAGCGTGAACGGAGTGGCGCCGTGAGTGTGACCGCAGCCAAGGGCTTCGAGGCGGCGGGCGTCGCCGTGGGGCTGAAGTCGACCGGAGCGAAGGATGTCGCCGTGGTCGTGAACCGCGGTCCGCTCAAGACGGGCGCCGCGGTGTTCACCACGAACCGCGCCAAGGCCAACCCGATCCTGTGGTCGCAGCAGGCGATCGCGGACGGCGTGGTCGAGGCCGTGGTTCTGAACTCCGGAGGGGCCAACTGCTTCACGGGTGAGTTCGGCTTCCAGACCACGCACCAGACGGCCGAGAAGGCCGCCGAGCTGCTCGGCGTCAGCGCGGCCGACGTGCTCGTGTGCTCGACCGGCCTGATCGGCTCGGGCGACGACGTCTTCCGCGCCAAGGTGCTCGAGGGCACGACGCAGGGCGTCGCCGCGCTCAGCTCCGCCGGCGGAGACGACGCGGCCGCCGCGATCATGACCACCGACACCGTGCCGAAGACCGCCGTGCGCAGCGCCGACGGCTGGACGATCGGCGGTATGGCCAAGGGCGCGGGCATGCTGGCGCCGGGCCTGGCCACGATGCTCGTGGTCATCACGACCGACGCCGTGCTGGACGCGGCCGCGGCCGACGCGCACCTGCGCGCCGCGACCCGCGTGAGCTTCGACCGCCTCGACTCCGACGGCTGCATGTCGACGAACGACCAGGTCACGCTGCTGGCGAGCGGCGCGAGCGGCGTCGAGCCGGACGAGACCGCGTTCCGGGAGGCGCTGATCGACCTGTGCCGCGAGCTGTCGCAGAAGCTGCAGGACGACGCCGAGGGCGCCAGCCACGCCGTCACGATCGAGGTCGTCGGCGCCGCGAGCGAGGACGACGCGGTCGAGGTCGGTCGCTCGGTCGCCCGCAACAACCTGTTCAAGGCCGCGATCTTCGGCAACGACCCTAACTGGGGCCGCGTGCTCGCCGCGATCGGCACCACGCAGGCGGCGTTCGACCCGTACGACGTCGACGTGTCGATGAACGGCGTGCGGGTGTGCACCAAGGGCGGCCCGGATCGCCCGCGCGAGGAGGTCGATCTGACGCCGCGCGCCACCCACGTGCTGATCGACCTGCGAGCCGGGGACGCGGCCGCGACGATCCTCACGAACGACCTGACCCACGACTACGTGCACGAGAACAGCGCCTACTCCTCATGAGCTCCGATCACATCGACATCCAGGACACCAGCCCCGAGGAGGCCGCCGCGAAGGCGGCCACCCTCATCGAGTCGCTGCCGTGGGTGAAGCGCTACCGCGACCAGATCGTCGTCGTGAAGTACGGCGGCAACGCCATGATCAGCGAGGAGCTGCAGGACGCGTTCGCGCAGGACATCGCGTACCTGCGCTACGTGGGCGTCCGCCCGGTCGTGGTGCACGGCGGCGGACCGCAGATCTCGAGCATGCTCGACCGCCTCGCGATCCCGAGCGAGTTCAAGGGCGGCTACCGCGTCACGAGCACGGAGGCGATCAGCGTCGTCCGGATGGTGCTCACGGGCCACATCAACCCGCAGCTCGTCGCGAAGATCAACTCGCATGGGCCGCTGGCCACGGGGCTGAGCGGCGAGGACGCCGGGCTGTTCGGCGGACGCAAGCGCGGCGTGGTCATCGACGGCGTCGAGGAGAGCCTCGGGCGCGTGGGCGACGTGGTGAAGGTCGACCCCTCCGCCGTGCTCGACCACCTCGACGCGGGCCGCATCCCGGTCGTCTCCAGCATCGCGCCGGATCTGGACCACCCCGGCCAGTCGCTCAACGTGAACGCGGATGCCGCGGCCGCGGCGCTCGCGATCGC
This sequence comes from Microbacterium sp. MEC084, assembly GCF_004514465.2. Classification (NCBI taxonomy): domain Bacteria; kingdom Bacillati; phylum Actinomycetota; class Actinomycetes; order Micrococcales; family Microbacteriaceae; genus Microbacterium; species Microbacterium sp. MEC084. The sequence goes on from NZ_MYFP02000003.1 coordinate 290,969, forward strand.
GCTCAAGGCGCGCAAGCTCGTCGTCCTGACCGACGTCGCCGGCCTGTACGCGGACTGGCCCAACCGCGACTCGCTCGTCTCGCACCTCACCGCGGACGAGCTGCGCGAGATGATGCCGCGCCTGGAGAGCGGCATGATCCCGAAGATGCAGGCGTGCCTCGACGCGGTCGAGGGCGGGGTCGGCGCGGCGGCGATCATCGACGGCCGCGTGCAGCACTCTGTGCTCGTCGAGCTGTTCACGAGCAAGGGGATCGGAACGCAGGTGACCGCATCATGAGCGCACAGCAGACCACGGATGCCGCGACCGCGGCCTGGCAGGACGCGGCCGCGCGCGACCTCATGAGCCTGGGCGGTCGTCTCGCCCTCCTCACCCGCGGCGAGGGCTCCCACGTGTGGGACGCCGACGGCACGCGCTACCTCGACTTCCTCGGCGGCATCGCCGTGAACTCGCTCGGGCACGCCCATCCGGTGTTCGTCGAGGCGGTCAGCCGCCAGGCGGCCACGCTGGCGCACGTGTCGAACTACTTCGCGACGCCGCAGCAGCTCGAGCTCGCCGCGCGGCTGAAGGAGCTGGCAGGCACGGGGGAGCGGGGCCGCGTGTTCCTCGCGAACTCGGGCACCGAGGCCAACGAGACCGCGATCAAGCTCGCGCGCCTGCACGCCGCGAAGACCGGCCGCCAGGACGCCGTGATCGCGAGCCTGCACGGAGCGTTCCACGGGCGCTCCACGGGCGCGCTCGCCCTCACCCCCAAGGCCGCGTACCAGGATCCGTTCCGTCCGCTGCTGCCGGGCGTCACCCACATCGAGCCGACGCTCGAGGCGCTCGAGGAGCTGTTCGCGGGCGGCGAGCAGGTCGCGGCCCTCGTGGTGGAGCCCATCCAGGGCGAGGCCGGCGTGCTGCCGCTGCCCGAGGGCTACCTGCGGCGCGCGCGCGAGCTCACGACCGCTCACGGCGCGCTGCTCATCCTCGACGAGGTCCAGACCGGGATGGGGCGCACGGGCCACTGGTTCGCGTTCCAGGCCGAGGGCGTCGCGCCCGACGCCATCACGCTCGCCAAGGGCATCGCGGCGGGCTTCCCGCTCGGCGCCGTCGTGACGTTCGGCGACGCGAGCGACCTGTTCTATCCCGGCACCCACAACTCGACGTTCGGTGGCAACCCGCTCGCCAGCGCGGTCGCGAACGCGGTGATCCAGGAGATCCAGGATCGCGACCTGCTCGCCAACGTGACGGCGCGCGGCGCGCAGCTGCGCGCGGCCGTCGAGGGCATGCCGCTGGTCGCGGGCACGCGCGGCTCCGGCCTGCTCATCGGCATCGCGCTGACCGCGCCCGTCGCCGCCGAGGTGCGCGCGACCGCCCACGCGCGGGGACTGATCGTCAACGCGCCCACCGACGACGCGATCCGCATCGCGCCGGCCTACACGATCGGCGACGCCGAGGTCGCGGAGTTCACGTCGACCTTCGCGGCCGCGCTCGAGGAGGTCGCCTCCCGCCACGCCGCTGCCACGACCGAGGGGAACCCCGCATGACCCGCCACTTCCTGCGCGACGACGACATCACGCCCGCCGAGCAGGCCGAGATCCTGGATCTCGCCGCGACGCTGAAGCAGGACCGCTGGGCCGACAAGAGCCTCGCGGGCCCGCAGACCGTCGCGGTGATCTTCGACAAGTCGTCGACCCGCACGCGCGTGTCGTTCGCGGTCGGGATCGCGGACCTGGGCGGCACGCCGCTTATCATCTCGACCGCCAACAGCCAGCTCGGCGGCAAGGAGACGCCCGCCGACACCGCGCGCGTGCTCGAGCGCCAGGTCGCCGCGATCGTGTGGCGGACGTACGCGCAGGCGGGCCTGGAGGAGATGGCGCAGGGGACGCGCGTCCCGGTCGTGAACGCGCTCAGCGACGACTTCCACCCCTGCCAGCTGCTGGCCGACCTGCTCACCATCCGCGAGCACAAGGGCGACCTGAAGGGCCTCACGCTGTCGTTCTTCGGCGACGGCGCGAGCAACATGGCGCACTCCTACGTGCTCGCGGGCGTCACCGCCGGAATGCACGTGCGCGTCGCCTCGCCCGAGTCCTACGCGCCCCGTGAGGACGTCGTGGCCGACGCCGACCGCATCGCGCTCGAGACCGGGGGCTCGGTGACGCTCTACACCGACCCGCTCGAGGCCGCCGCGGGCGCCGACGTGGTCGTCACCGACACCTGGGTCTCCATGGGCAAGGAGGAGGAGAAGCTCGCGCGCCTGCGCGACCTCGGCGCCTACAAGGTCACGCAGGAGACCATGTCGGTCGCGGATCCGGGCGCGATCTTCATCCACTGCCTTCCCGCCGACCGCGGCTACGAGGTCGACGCCGAGGTGATCGACGGTCCCCAGAGCGTGATCTGGGACGAGGCGGAGAACCGCCTGCACGCGCAGAAGGCGCTGCTGGTGTGGCTGCTGCGGCAGGCCTGACCCGCACCACCCACGGCGGCCTGCGAGGCCGCTTCGACCGAGGCCGCGCGCGGCTGGACGGTCCCGGGCGCGAGCCCGGGATCGACCTCGCGCGCGGCCTCGCCGTCGTCGGCATGTTCGCCGCGCACCTGCTCGACACCACGGCGTTCGAATGGACGCATCCAGCGACGTGGACCGACGTCGTCAACGGGCGCTCGTCCATCCTGTTCGCGACGCTGGCAGGGGTGTCGCTCGCGCTGGTGACGGGCGGGGAGCGCCCGTTCGACGGCGCCCGGATGGCGAGCGCCCGCTGCTCGCTCGCCCTCCGCGCCGCCTGCATCTGGCTGCTGGGCGTCCTGCTCGTGATGCTGCAGACCCCCGTGCTCGTGATCCTGCCCGCGTACGGCATCCTGTTCCTCCTGGCGCTCCCGTTCCTGCGGCTGCCGGTCGGGTGGCTGTTCGCGGCGTCCGCCGGCGTGGCCGTGGCCGCGCCGTTCGCCGTCTTCGCGATCGACCAGCTGCCGCTGTGGGACGGCGAGGCGGGGCAGACCGTCGCCCACACGATCGGATGGCACTACCCGTTCGCGCTGTGGCTGGCCTTCGTCCTCGCGGGCATCGGCACGGGCCGGATGGCCTTCGCGCGTCCCGCGACCGCGACGCTCCTGCTCGCGGTCGGCGCGGTGCTGGCGGCCGTGGGCTACGGCATCGTGGGCCGCTGGGCGGAGCTCGCGCCCGCGGACTCGATCTGGGGCGTGGTGCTGTCGAGCACCGCGCACTCGAGCGGCATGGGGGAGGCCGTCGGATCGGGCGGGTTCGCGCTCGGAGCGATCGCGCTGTGCACGCTCCTGTGCGCGACGCCCGCGCGGGCCGTGTTCCTGCCCCTGCGCGCGGTCGGTTCGATGCCGCTCACGGCGTACACGGCGCAGCTCCTGACATGGGCGGCGCTGCAGCCGCCGGCGGGCGAGGCGGGATCGGAGCTCGCGGCGTTCCGCGCGCTGGATCCGTTCTGGCCGCTGACCATCGCGACGCTCGCCGGGTGCACCGCGTGGGCGCTGCTGCTCGGGCGGGGCCCGCTCGAGCGCCTGGTCGGCTGGGTGGCCCGGGTCGGTCCCCGCGAGGCGCCGGCCGGCGCGGCGTAGAGCGCGCTCCGGGGATCTCCGGCGCCCCGGAGGGAGCGACCTCGGGCGGGGAGGGCGGCGCGCGCTCGATAGGCTGGGACGCATGAGCAGCGAGCAGCCGAGCGGCCAGCACGGGACCAACGAGGGCGCCCTCTGGGGCGCGCGTTTCGCGACCGGGCCGTCGCCTGAGCTGCAGGCGCTCAGCCGCTCCACCCACTTCGACTGGCAGCTGGCGCTGTACGACATCGCGGGCTCGCACGCGCACGCCAAGGCGCTCGCGGCGGCGGGATACCTGGAGCCCGACGAGGAGCGCCGCATGCACGAGGGCCTCGACACCCTCGCGAAGGCCGTCCAGGACGGCTCGCTGCGGGCCCGCCCCGGCGACGAGGACGTGCACGGCGCGCTCGAGGCCGCGCTGATCGAGGTCGTCGGGCCCGAGCTGGGCGGCCGCCTGCGCGCCGGCCGCAGCCGCAACGACCAGATCGCGACGCTCGTGCGCATGTACCTGCTCGACCACGCCCGCGTGATCGCCAAGGAGCTGCTCGCGCTGATCGACGCGCTCGTCGCGCAGGCCGACGCGCACCCCGACGTCATCCTGCCCGGCCGCACCCACCTGCAGCACGCTCAGCCGGTGCTGCTGGCGCACCACCTCCAGGCCCACGCCTGGCCGCTCGTGCGCGACCTCGAGCGCCTCCGCGACTGGCGCGCCCGCGCCGCCGTGTCGCCGTACGGCGGCGGCGCGCTCGCCGGGTCGACGCTGGGCCTGGACCCGCAGCTGGTCGCGAGCGAGCTGGGCCTCGACCGGCCCGCAGAGAACTCGCTCGACGGCACGTCGTCGCGCGACGTCGTGGCGGAGTTCGCGTTCATCGCGGCGCAGATCGGCGTCGACCTGTCGCGCTTCGCCGAGGAGATCATCCTCTGGAACACGCGCGAGTTCGGCTTCGTCACGCTGGACGACGGGTACTCCACGGGCTCGAGCATCATGCCGCAGAAGAAGAACCCCGACATCGCCGAGCTGGCGCGCGGCAAGGCGGGGCGCCTGGTCGGCAACCTCGCGGGCCTGCTCACCACGCTCAAGGGCCTGCCGCTCGCGTACAACCGCGACCTGCAGGAGGACAAGGAGCCGGTGTTCGACTCGGTCGCGACCCTCGAGGTCGTGCTGCCGGCGTTCACCGGCATGGTCGCGACCATGCGCTTCGACGCCGCCCGCATGGCGGAGCTCGCGCCTCAGGGGTTCTCGCTCGCGACGGATGTCGCCGAGTGGCTCGTGAAGCGGCGGGTCCCGTTCCGCGACGCGCACGAGATCTCGGGCGCGCTGGTCCGGGCGTGCGAGGAGCGCGGGATCGGCCTCGAGGACGCCTCCGACGAGGTGCTCGCGTCGGTCTCGTCCCACCTCACCCCGGAGGTCCGCGCCGTGCTCTCGATCGAGGGCTCGGTCGCGAGCCGCACGGGCGCCGGCGGCACCGCTCCGGAGCGCGTGGCCGAGCAGCGCGCCGAGCTCGTCGCCCGCGCCCAGGCAGCGGTCCACGCCCTCGGTCTGTGAGGTCCCGCCCCGGGAAACGCGGCCCGGTGACGCCGGGATGTCGGACGCGGCGGGCATGATGGGGGCATGATCCTCGCCGGCCTGCTGCTGCTCGCGGTCGGCGCCGCCGATCTCGTGCGGACGGTCTTCAAGCGCTCGCCGGCGCCGATCCGCCTGGCGTCGCTCGGCGTCGTGGCGGTGGCCATCCTGGCGCTCGGCGTCGTCACGGCCGCGCCGTTCGCCGGCATCGCGGCGGTCGTGGTCGGCGCGCTGTGGCTGCAGCTCATGCCGGACATGGGCCGGTCGCCGGCCTCGATCTGGCCCGCCGCGGCGGTCGGCTCGCTCGCCGCGCTCGCGGTGGTCCTGGTGCCCGCGGACGCCGGATCCGGTCTGTTCGGTCCCGTGTCGATCGCGTCTCCGGTCGGTGCCCTGTCGCTTCCCGCGATCGTCCTGACGCTCGGCGCCGTCGCCTACCTGATGGAGGCCGCGAACGTCGTCGTGCGCGCCGCTCTCGAGCGCGAGAACATCGCTCCGGATCCGATCCCGGAGGAGCGGCACGAGATCGTCGATCCGACGGCCATGCCGAAGCTCGGTCCGGGTCAGGTCATGAGGGGCGGCCGGCTGATCGGCCCGCTCGAGCGCGCGATCGTGTTCGCGCTCACGCTCGCCGCCGCCTACCCGCTGCTCGCGGCGTTCATCGCCGCGAAGGGCATCGTGCGCTTCCCCGAGATCTCGCGCGACGGCGACGGGGGAGACCGGGCCGAGTACTTCCTGGTGGGCAGCATGGTCAGCTGGGTGCAGGCCCTGTCGCTGGCCTTCCTCGTGTGGTTCGGCATCGGCGCGGCCTGACCCGGCGCACGCCCTAGGCTGGTGGGGTGACCGAGACCGTGGCCGCACCGAAGACCGATCCGTCCTTCGACACCATCTGGGACGAGCTCCTCTGGCGAGGGCTCGTGCACGTGTCGACCGACCAGGAGGCGCTGCGCGAGCTGCTCGCGGGCCCGCCGATCGTGTTCTACTGCGGCTTCGACCCGACCGCGCCGAGCCTGCACCTGGGCAACCTCGTGCAGCTGCTCACCATGCGCCGGCTCCAGCTTGCCGGCCACCGGCCTCTCGCGCTGGTCGGCGGCTCGACCGGGCTGATCGGCGACCCGCGCCCGACCGCCGAGCGCACCCTGAACACGCGCGAGACCGTGGCGGAGTGGGTGCAGAAGCTGCGCGCGCAGGTCGAGCGCTTCCTCGACTTCGACGGCGACGACGCCGCGCGCATCGTGAACAACCTCGACTGGACGGCGCCGCTGTCCGCGATCGACTTCCTGCGTGAGATCGGAAAGCACTTCCGCGTCGGGACGATGATCAAGAAGGACGCGGTCAGCGCCCGCCTCAACTCGGATGCGGGCATCAGCTACACCGAGTTCAGCTACCAGATCCTGCAGGGTCTGGACTACCTGGAGCTCCACCGCCAGTACGGCTGCGTGCTGCAGACGGGCGGCAGCGACCAGTGGGGGAACCTGACGAGCGGCGTCGACCTGATCCACAAGGTCGAGGGCGTCTCGGTCCACGCCATCGGCACGCCGCTGATCACGAACAGCGACGGCACCAAGTTCGGCAAGAGCGAGGGCAACGCGATCTGGCTCGACGCCGAGATGTGCAGCCCGTATGCGATGTACCAGTTCTGGCTCAACACCGATGACGCCGATGTGATCGCGCGGCTGAAGGTGTTCACGTTCCTCACCCGCGCCGAGATCGAGGAGTACGAGCGGCTCGTCGCCGAGGAGCCGTTCCGCCGCGCCGCGCAGAAGCGCCTCGCGCTCGAGGTGACCACGACCGTGCACGGCCCCGAGGCCACGCAGGCCGCGGTCGCGGCCTCGGAGGCGCTCTTCGGCAAGGGCGATCTCGCGACGCTCGACGCCGCGACCCTCGCCGCCGCGCTGCGGGAGCTGCCTCACGCGGATGTGGCGTCGGGGACGCCGGTCGTGCAGGCGCTCGTGGAGACCGGGCTGGTGTCGTCGGCGTCCGAGGCGCGGCGTGCGATCGCCCAGGGCGGCGTCGCGATCGACGGTGCCAAGGTCGACGACGACTCCGCGGTCGTGACCGGCTCCCTCCCCGGGGGAGTGTCCGTCCTGCGGCGCGGCAAGAAGGCGCTCGCCGGCCTCTTCGTCGCCTGACGGGCCCCGCCCCGGGGGCGCGACACGCCCGGGGGATGGCCGGGTTTGCCCCGCCCCTCGGATCCACGTAATGTATTCCCTTGTCGCCGCCAAGCGGTGAGGTTGAGCCGGAAGGCTCCCACCCCAGGTCGACGACGAACTCCACTCCGAACAGCGGGCTCTTGAGCGCGCCGACCCTCGGGTCTAGGGTGGAGGATCCAGCTCCTCGAGGTCTCCTCGACGATGCCGGCGCCCGTCGCTCAGACAGCGCCTCGGCGTGTCGGATTGACAAGCCGAGCGAGATGGATAAGATAGAGAAGTTGCCCCGGAGGGCTGCGGCGGGAGTCGCAGGGCTGGGAGCATCCGATCCTTGAGAACTCAACAGCGTGCACTTGTCAAATGCCAAATAACCTCGGCAACCGGCCTTTTTGGTTGGTTGCGAGATTCCTTTGGATCAATTTTGGAAGTCAGTTTTGACATCCGTTTTTGGTCAGCATCAAACTCGCTGCTTCACCGTTTTCCCGGTGGGGTCAGCATTTTTTCTTCACGGAGAGTTTGATCCTGGCTCAGGATGAACGCTGGCGGCGTGCTTAACACATGCAAGTCGAACGGTGAAGCTCCAGCTTGCTGGAGTGGATCAGTGGCGAACGGGTGAGTAACACGTGAGCAA
>NZ_MYFP02000021.1:0-29681 GCF_004514465.2 Microbacterium sp. MEC084
TGCTGACCCCCTGCCGGTCGCCGGCGTCGACCTGCGCCTGCCGCACCCACCGGCGCAAGCTCTCAGCGCCGAAACCGAGCCGCTTCGACACCGTCTCGCACGCGGTCGTGAGGTTCGGGTACTCATCGAGGTGATCGAGCACGAGCCGGATAGCGCGCTGCTTCGTCTCCTCCGGAATCCTCTTCGGCATGATCATCATCTTCCTTCCAGACTCGAAAGGAAGCGGCATCAAACCGGGGACGGTTCAGACACCCATCAACGAGCTTGTCGCCACAGGCACGCTCCTGCCTGTGCGTGTGGGCCGGCTGGACGGCAAGATCACGCTCACCGCGGTTGGGATCCCCGCCGACCCTGAGGTCACGCCTTCGGTGCCGCTCGTTCCGGGGACACCGGGCTGGCTCGAGCCGGAGCGTTTCGCACCGAGCATCGTGCCGACGGCGGACTCATCAGCTGACACCGCGGTGGCCCGAGTCAGCGATGGCGCGACTCCGCCTGCCTCGCCTCGGGACAGTCCCGCGGCTGCTTCTGACCTGGCTCCTCGAGTCGAGATGCTCGAGGCGGAGCTGGGCGTGCTCCGCAAGGCGATCGCGCGCCTGACGCCGGGAGTCGTGGCCGCGAGCCAGATTCAGCACCTGGAACAGCAGCTGCGTGACGAGGCGCGAGAGAACATCGAGCTCGCATCGAAGCTCGCCGCCGAGCGTGAGGCACGCAAGGACGCCATCAAGGCAGCCCAGGTGGCGCGCAAGAGCAGTGTGGGTACTGCTCCCTCCCGTGAGTACCGCCGCAGCCGCTGGCTCACCGACGAAGAGTGGATCCGCCACGAGATCTTCCTTGCGTGGATCGACCGCATCGACCCTAATGAGAGGCCGTCTACGCCGCTCGGTGACTACGTGATCGGAGAGCGCTTCGCATCCTCGCTCGAGTCGCTGGACGACGCTCAGTTCGACAAGGCCATGCGCGCCGTCGTGGACGTCGTGACGGGACGCGCGCACGCAGTCAACGGTCGGGATCTGCACCCATGGCGCTCGGGCACAGGCGGTGATGACCCGCAGCGGATCCGTGACGTCGACGGGGCGAAAGGCTGGCGATGCGCAATCGAGAAGAACTCGCCGTCGGCGCGGCGGCTTCATTACTGGGTGCTCCGCAACGGCACAGCCGGCGGACAGGTCGAGCTGTCCCGGGTCGTGCTGCACGACGACTTCGCGGAGTAGAAGCGAAGTTCTGCCCCGCCTGGCAGTGGGGCAGCCAAACGTGCTCGGCGGGATGCGCGCCAGCCGGGCCGAGCCAAGATGTGACTTCCGATGAACCGTCTGCGTGAATCGGCCTGACTTTCGTTCCTATCGGGAGCCTTGTCCAGCAGGTGCCGGATTGGCTGATTCCAGGTCAGCGTAGTACGCGTCTTCGACCTCGATCGGGGTGCGCATGTCGAGCTCGCCGTGGAGGCGCTGATTGTTCCACCACCACACGTACTCAAGGGTTGCTAGCTCGACCTGCTCGACGGTTCGCCAGGGGCCGCGCTGACGGATCAGCTCGGTCTTGTAGAGACCGTTGACCGCCTCCGCGAGGGCGTTGTCGAACGAGTCGCCGACGGTCCCGGTGGAGGGTTTCGCGCCGAGTTCCTCGATCCGATCGGTGTAGACCACGGCGAGGTAGTTCGATCCGTGATCGGCGTGATGAACCAGGCCGTCGAGGCGTCCGCCGGCGTCCCAGGCGGCCATATCGAGCGCCCGTAGTGGCAGGATGTCGGACTTGAGCGTGGCTGCGACGTTCCAGCCCACGATGCGACGCGAATAGACATCGGTGACGAACGCGACATACGCGAACCCGGACCATGTTGCGACGTATGTCACGTCAGCGACCCAGAGGCGGCGCGGGCCGGGGGCAGTGAACCGGCGTTGCACGAGATCCTTCGGCTTCTCCGCTGCCGGGTCGGACTTCGTCGTGAACATCCGCTTGGACCGCTTCACGCCCTCCACCCCGGCGAGCCGCATGAGCCGTTCGGTCTGATCGCGACCGATCTCCCACCCTTGCCGCCGCATGAGTGCGTGCATCTTCCGGCGTCCGTAGACGCCGTAGTTCTCCGCATGTAGGCGAGCGACCTCCGGCACCAGCAGGTCGTCGCGCAGCTGCCTCGCTGACGGCGCACGGCTGACAGCGGCGCGGTAGCCGCGCGCGGTGAGGAAGCCCTGGACTGCCGGTTTGAGGACCCGGCAGATGAGCTCGACCCCGAAACGATCCCTGTGTTCATCGATGAACCGGACCATCTCGGTCAGGGGCGGTCGAGCTCCTTCGCGAAAAACACGCTCGCAGCCTTGAGGATCTCGTTGGCCTTGCGCAGTTCGGCGTTCTCCTTCTGCAGCCGCTTGATCTCCACCGCCGCGTCCGTCGTCAGCCCGGGCTTGACACCGGCGTCGACCTCGGCCCGGCGCTGCCACAGTCGCAACGTCTCCGGGCTCATCCCCAGCAGCCCAGCCACATGCCTAACCGCGCTCATCATCGTCGGGTGCGACGGCCGCGTCTCCGCGAGCATCCGCAACGCCCGCTCACGCATCTCCGGCGAATACTTCCTGTTCATCGTGTTCCATCCTTGCTTGAAGAACGGAACGAAAGTCAGGCCGATTCAGCGACGGCTCCGGGGCGACGCTAGACATCCTGAACCTCCGACGCAAAGTCAGGCCTCGGAACCGCCCGTGCTCGTGCTCGAGCCCTTGCCGTTCAGCAATCGGGTGACGAGCGCCAAGGCCCCCTGCCAACGCTCTCTCGGTGCCCAGGTGGTGCTCTCGAAGCGCGACCGGCACGCAGCGTTGCGGCAGTCGGGAGCGGCATCGAGCCACCGTGAATGGGGCGTCAGGTGCCGGTGCCCCTCGGGCCGGTCTCAGTGACCGTGATCACCGGCGCCGCGAGGCGAGCGCGACTGAGCGCGTCGGCCACGTAGTCGAGGTCATCCTCGAAGAGGTCGGCGTACGTGTCGAGAGTCATCGCTGCTGACGCGTGACCGAGCATCCGTTGCACAGCCTTCACGTTCGCGCCGGCGCTGATCGCGAGACTCGCCGCGGTGTGGCGCAGATCGTGCGGGGTCACGATGGGGAAGGTTGCATCCGCCTCGCGCACACGGCGCACGGCTTTGGCGAACCAGCCGTCCTGCGAGTTCGGCAACCGGAGATGCTGGATGCCGTCGCCGAACAGGAGCAATTCTGCCGATTTTCCAAGCGCGAGCGCGCGGATGGCGCGATCCAGGAAATCGGGGTACGGGACTGACCGGGAGACGTGGGTCTTGGGCGTGCCGGTGTGCACCTTCCCGTTGACCATCACCGCGTTCTCGCGGACATGCACCCGTCGACGGTTGGGGTCGAGGTCGGCGACGCGAAGGCCGGTCGCTTCCCCCCAGCGGACGCCGGTGTAGGCCAAGAAGTACACGACCTCGGGATGCTTTGACGCCGACGCGAGTTGGTCGACCTGCGCGTGCGTGAGGTAGACACGGCGCTTCGGTTGCTTTCGGGGCAGCTTGATGCCTCGTGCCGGGTTCTCCGGGATGCGGCGGTCACGGACGGCTCCGTCGAGGACGGCGGCGAGCACGCCGTGGGCGCGGATCACGGTGGAGGCGCTACGGTCCGCGGACACCTCCGTCACCCAGGCGCGCACGTCGCTGTACCGCACGTCGCCGACCCGCACGTGCCCCCAGCGCGGCTGGACGTGTATGCGCCAGGCGGATTCGAGCGGATGCAGGGACGATGGCTTCAAGACCGCTGCTTGGTTCTGCAGCCAGTCGGGTGCCAGGTCACCGATCGTGATTCGGGCGTGGGCAGGGTCCAGGTACTCGCGCTTTGCGATGGCCGTTGCGACCGAGGACAGATAGTCTTCCGCGCTTCGCTTGGTGAGGAATCCTCGCTTGGCGGCCTGCGTGCCGTCCGGCTTGAAGTACCGGATCAGGTACCGGCGACCCTTTTTGGTCTGGTACGGCTGGACGCTACCCACCGGCCGGTCGACCAGCGTTGTAGTTCATGCCCGCGAGCCGCCCCGCGGCGCGCGCGGCGATGATCCACGACGACGCCGTGCGGTGCGGCACGCCGAGTTCGGTTTGGATCAGCTTCGCCGGCGGCAGCCCCGCCAGCGCCGCTGACCCGTACAGCAGCTCGACGACCTGCATCCGTGCTTCACCAGCGCCGCGCCGTACGACCTCGGCAACGAGTGCCGGCGGCAGGAGCCGCCCCTGCGAGGTGGTCAGTTCCGAGACGGAGAGCCATCGCGCGAGAGGGTCTGTCTCGTCGTCAAGCGTCAGAAAGATGCACCGCGGTGCCGCGGTCTGCACGATCGCCTGCATGCCGACCTTCGCGACCGTCGGGTAGTTCAGCTCGACGCCGTCGCGGATGGCGGTGTTGGTGACGGACTTGATCACGTACCGGCCGGCATCTGCGACATACAGAGCCGACAACGCCGTTGACACCCCCAGCGGGGCGTCCGTGGTCGTGGCGATGAATGCGGGAGCGATGCGCAGTGCGGACCCGACGGGCTGCGTCGCATCCTGCGATGTCACGGGGGAGCCTTCGAGCGTTGTCACGTCGACCTTCACCTCCTCAGTCTGTCTAACCGCACGGCGCTTTCGCATTCACCTCTTGCGGAGAGTAGCACATAGTGCTTCACTCAAGTCTAATGACGGTGATCATGCGCAAGTGGAGGTGAACGATGGTCACGATCATGCAGGTGCGTTCGGAGGATCCCGAGCACACGTTCCTGACGCCGCAGGAACTCGCCGACTTGCTCCCTGGCGTCCCGCTCAGTCGACTCGGGTCATGGCGGCGCACTGGCGACGGACCGAACTTCGTGAAGTTCGGTCGGACGGTCGTCTACAAGCTCTCCGACATCGAGACGTGGATGGCGGCACAGACGCACCGGAGCACCGGTGACACGCTTCCGAGAGCCCTCCGGCGATGATCACTGTGTACACGACGGGACCTGCTTGCATGCAGTGCCGGCTGACGAAGCAGGTGATGGATGCCGAGGGCATCGCGCACACGGTCATCGACCTCACCGAGCCGGGCAACGTGGCGGCGCGTGAGTACGTCACCGACGACCTGGGTTACTCGCAGGCGCCGGTGGTGGTCATCGACGATCACGACCACTGGTCGGGCTTCCAGCCGACCAGGATCAGGGAGTTGGCCGCGCGGATCGGGAGCGACCGATGAGCGACGAAGCCGACGCCCACGAACACCGCGACGCCGGCGTCGCCCGCGAAACGGAGGACGTGCGCCTGCAGATCGCGCACGCCCAGGCGGAGCTGTACGACCGGGCGAAGCGCAAGCGGGAGGCTCGACGCCAATATGCGCGGGACTACTACGCGCGGCACCGCGACGAGCAGCGCGAGTACCAGCGGCAGGCTCGGGCGAAGCAGCGTGCGCAGGATCCCGACGCCTACCGCGAGCGCGTCAGGGCACGCAACAAGCGCTGGCGTGACAAGCATCGCGAGCAGGCGAATGCCCACCAGCGCGAGAAGTACCACGCCGATCCGGAGAAGCGCCGCCGGCGCCGCCGCGAGGCCTACGCCCGCAACCCCGAGGAGCAACGCGCCAGACGGCGCGCCTACTACGCCGCAAACAAGGAAAAGTCCCTCGCTGCGCAGCAGCGCTGGCGCGATCGGGAGAAGCGTCGCGTCGGGGCAGGACTCCCCGTGCGGCGACTGCACAATGTTTCTCTCGAAGAGCGCTTCGCGAACCGCGCCGCAGCGGACGAGTTCTTCGACCGGGTGCGGACGAAAGCTGAGCTTGACCTCGCGCTCCGGGAGATTGCCACACCGCCCGAACTTTTCGCCGCGTGGAAGCGGGAATCCCTTCGAGTTCGCGCGGCCCACCACCTCGCCGTTCAGAAGGAGGAGCTTGAGCGCCTCCGCAAGGCACTCGCTCGTGGACGCCCCGGCCCGGAACCGAATTCGCTCCTGACGCCCGAGCAGATCGAGGACGCGCGGATGGATGCGATCGCGCGGCAGGTCAACAACCGCCTCCGCCATCGTGAGCCGCCGCGACGCCGGCATCATCTCGACCCCGCTGCACCGCACCCGCAGGCGCTCAACAACGACCAGATGGGAATGAACCGATGACCACCATCCACGACTCCCTTCCGAGCTTCATCGACCGATCGCAGACCGAGGCAGTGCTCTACCGCGTCGCCGTCAGCGCGCTCACCTGGCGAGCAGACGCCGAACCGGGATACAGCATCGAGGACGAGCAGCGCTGGTGCCTGGCCCCGTTAGGGGGCGTCGATCCAGGGCTGCCTCTCCGAGTGCTCGTCGCCGACACGATCCTCGATCCGTCGCGCAACCGCGCTCAGCTCATCCAGGCGCTCGTCGCGCTGAGCGATGGGTGACGGCGTGCACACGGTCGCGAGCGACTTCCCGGTGGCTGATCCTAGCTTCCTCCAGGGCGCTCCGTTCCGGGCTTTCGCGGCATATCCTCACCCCTCCGCTGGCGCTCCGGGCCTCCGGTATTCCACGACCCGGCACTGCGCACCCCTCCGGTCGCTTCTCGTGCCACTTACCAGGAAGACGCCGGACACAGGTCAGGTGAGAATTCCGCGCAGGACCGTGAACCGCCCCGGCGCGAGGCTCGAATCATGGGTGGCGACGCCGTAGCGACGGGCGCGCTCGTCGCCGTGGTCGCGAGCGGCGCCCTCGGGGTCGTATCCGCAGCAAGGCTCGTAGGAGCGGCATGCGCAGGGAACGGGAAGCGGATGCTGCGCCTCGGAGCTCTCGTCGTTGCCCTGGCATCCGTTGCCTTCGCCGCCGCGCTCGTGCTGGCTGCTTCTGGAGCCGCCGGAGTGCCCGGGTTGCGCTGTCCTGTCGCGAGACGTACTCAGATGGGTCCTGCCGGTCGAGGTGCTCGACGAGACTCTCGGCGTGTCAGGCGGCGATAGCGGGGAACACCAGCAGCGATCCGTCTTTGCGACGCTCGATCTCGATTGCCACATCGGTCGGCTGCATCGCCAGGTTGAGTTCTTGACCGAATGCCCGGAGGCGATATGCAGCCTCGAGGAGGTCGTCGACTTCGCCCGGGGTGAATGCCGGGATCCGGAAGCCGCCATGACGCTTTAGCTCCAGCGTCGACAGCTTGAGTAGCACGGAACTGATACCGGCCTCGAGTTCGTTGACGCGGCGCTCGTCGTCATGCAGTTCGCCGAGGAAGCGCTTGAAGGGATTGTCGTCTAGTTGCGCGTGCTCGACAGCCTGCAGCACCAACACTCGCCGCTTGAGAGCGATCGCGAGTCGCGCGAGTTCGAGATGCGCGCGGAACGTGCCGCCGTCCTCGTCGATGCCGGGGAACGACTTGGTGAGCGTGCCGACTTCGACCGGACCTTCAGGGAGCCCGTCGAGCGCGGCCTGCCACTTCGTGAGCCGTCGACGGGTCGCTTCGATGGCCTTGTTGATCTCGAAGGTCGAGGAGTCGAGCCCAAGCGAGTGCCCGATCCGGCCCTGATCGAGGAGAATCGCGGTCGCTTTGTCGATCGCGTCTCGACAGCCGTCGAGATTGTTGCGCTCGGCGTCGAGGCTGTCCTCATGTAGTTGCTCAAGCAGATCAGTGATCCGCTCGATTGCCTTCTGGCGCTCATGGTCGGCATGCGCGGCAACAGCGACCGCGACGGCCATGAGCACAAGCGGAGCAGCCACAGTCAAAGCCCCAGCGCTCGCCACCGCCGCTCCGGCCGTGGCAGCCGAGCCCGTCGCCGCCCCGGCGACGGCGGCCTTTCCCGCGACCGGAACGAACGTGGCCTTGGCGACGATCCCGGTCGAGTCGCGCAGTGCGCTGTATACGCCGCCCGCAACGGCCTTGGAAGTCATTGGCGTCACCAGGCCCTTGCCTACCTGCGCCGCGACCTTGGCGGGCACGACCATCCGGTAGAGAACCTCACCAGTCTCCGCGACGTTGATCTTGGCGGGAGCCGCCTTCGCGGTCTGCGCAACGAGCTGCGAAAGCTGCTGTGCGAGCGGGCTTGCCGCGTGCAGGGCGATCCCACCTGTGCGTTCGCGGGCGGCGGGCACCGGATGCGCCTCGAGCGTGGCGACCGGTGCATCGGCAAGCGCCGCGAGCACCGTCCGCAGCTCCGTGAGCCGGGCCGGAGTCATTCCAGCCTCATCGAGCACGCTCGGAACGCTCACCGGCTCGGTTGTGAGAGCCCAAACCGGCACGAGCGTGTCAGTCTCAGCAACCATGACGTTGTCCTTCCCCAGGTCGCACTCCACCATAGAGCGTGGTTGCGACATCTTGATCGCGCAGCGGGACGAGGCGCGCCAGCGGGGCGCGTTCGCTCATCCCAGTCCGATGTCGAGGCTCGGCACCGGCGTGGCAATAGCCGGTTCCGCGATGCCGACACTCGTGCTCTCGGTTGGTGCTGCCCGCCGCAGTGCGTCGATCCGAGCGTGGATTGTCGCTTCCGCTCTCGAGCGGGCCAGAGACTCCACGGGCAGCGGCAGGCGAGGGAGAACCTCGCTAAGCGCGAGCTCGTGCAGTTCCACAAGCACTTCGGCCAGTGGAGCGTGCACGCGGCCGGTGTTCAGCGCGAACTCGGTGCTTGCGCGGAGTTCCGAAAGCCACCGCCTCCCCTCGGGTCCGGACATCGGCGTCACCTGCTCGCGTACGAGCGCCCGGATGGCTCCCGCGAAGCCGTCGGCGCGACGGGCATCGAAGACCCAGTCGCCTGCGCGACCGACCACCGTAAGCCGATCGACGGATGCCTCGCCCTCGAGCTCGCTCACCAGAGCGCGTGTCGCATCGAACCCCACGTCGTGCGTTGCGAGGTCAGTGAATGGAGCGCTCCGTTCGTCGAGAACTGCAAGCAGGTGCCGCGATGCCTCGGACAGCAGGCTGACAGCGCGGGACTGTCCTACGACTGCCACGTGAGTCTCGAACCCTTCACGCTGGAACAACTCCGCGGTGGCACTCGCTACTCGAGCGGACGAGAAGGATCCCTCAACCAAGAGCGACCGCCGATTTTGGCGCGCATACGCGAGGCAGTCACGCAGCCATGCTGAGGTTGCCTCGGCGAAGATGCGCAACGCTTCCGGCGACCGGGATCGCGACAACTCGAAGTAGCGAGGGTGGAACGCGCGCAGGCCTCCTCCGTCGACTATCGCCGCACCAGGATGCTCCGCAAGCAGCGCCCGAGCCGCTCGGCCGGCACCAGCGCCGGGCTGCCCGACTACGAGCGTCAGGGTCGGAGCTTCGGGGCGGTCCATTGACGGGAACAGGAACGGAACGATCGTCGCGTCGAAGATCGCTCGCGTCTCGGCGGCTTCCAGTTCGAGGTCCGTCACGGCCGCGGCCCCGAGAACTCGGCAATGCGGTGCGCGAGGCGATCAATCAACGTGTCAAGTGTCGATCGGTCGAATGCGTCGACATCGAAGAGCTCATGTCGGATCACCGATACCTCGGCGACAGCCTTGTCGCGCGAGATCGCGCCGCCCGCGGCAAGACGCAAGACGGCCGCGGTCGCCACGTCCGCAACGTCGCGCAAGGCGTAGTACGCAACGATGTCGTTGGACCTCCATGCCGATTGCGGTGCCATTCGACCTCCAACGCAAGTCTACGAGTCGGGCACGGACACCCGCTGGATCCCACGCACATCCAGGAGGGGCGGCCCTCCTGCCCCATCGGACGTGCACTTGCGCGTCGGCTGGGGTACGAGATCGAGAGACATCGCGGGGTCAGCGGAAAGAATCGGTGTCGGCCTTGGATGGTCGGTCCGGACCGGTTGACCGTCGTTTTCTTGCCTATCGATCAAACTATGTCTGTGGCCTGGGCCAGACTGTAGGCCGATGTCGCGTTGGGCATGAATAAGCGATCAACACGAGAAGGGGGAAGTGCTGTGACACCGTTGACCGCGGATACTGCGCTCGATGTGCTCGGCCACCTCCACGTTCGTCTTGACTTGCACTTCCGTGCCCTCCAGGAATCTCGGCGCACTCTGGCGGCTGATGCCCCAGTATTCGCCTTGGAGCATGGACTCTCTGAGACGGACCTAGACGCTCTATGCGCCGCCGTCCGCCATGCGGTGGCGCAGGGATTTGACCATCGTTACTGGCGGCAGAACTGGCTCCCATTCATCGTCTACGCCGCTGAGTCCGGCTACGACTACATCGGCGGCGAGTATTGGCTGAGCTTCGAGCAGTCGACACCGGGATGGGCGCAGTACGGCAGCCGCGACCGTATTCGGATGTGGTTCCGCAAGTTCAATACCGAATACGGCGGAGCTGTCCCGAAGGGCGCGTTCGCCAGGAACTTCCCGATCATCGCCTGGCCGATCACCCACGCGGTCCTGCCGATTTATCTCCAGCGACATCTCGCTCAACTCCTCTACGAGTTCCGCATGGGGTTGACGACCGGCCTGCTCCAGAACCCCGAGGAGCTTGGCGAGCACCTTGCGGCGCGCACTTGGGGGTACACCGAACGGTTCCGCATTTTCTGCGAGAACACCTCCCTGCTCGGGCAGGTCGCCGCCGCGTTGCTGTCGGGCGAGGGGGAGGATTCCCCCTACTTGCTCCGCTCGACACTGCTCCGCCTGGTTGATGGACTCGAGCAAGAGCGTCAGGCGAAGTTCTGGCTGAATCGCGCGCGTCAGGCAGCCAACCGGGTACGGGCGCGCGGGTTCCAGCCAGGACTCTCGCGAGGGACAGGATCGGCCTCACACGATCGTCTGCCGAGTCCGACTGATCCACGCCTCGTCCTCCGTGCTGGAGAGAACGGCTGGCAACTGTTCGCGGAACTGCCCGACCTCAGCACGCTCAGCGGGCGGCTGCCACACGTCTATGAGGAACTCCGCACCAAGCGAGCACGGGTTGAGGGCGCCGACCAGACGATGGTGGCGCGCGGTCGACTGACGGCGGCAGGTCAAGAAGTCCGTCTCACGCGACGCCCAAACCCCGAGGTGCCGTTCATCCAACTGGAGAACGGCGAGCCTGCCGTCAATGCACTTGTCCGCGATCAGGTGGAGGTCAGCCGCGGACCGATCTGGCTGTTCAAGCGCCGCGCTCCGGGGTCAGCCGTTGAGGTCAAGGGCAAACTGATCCACCCCAACAGCATCTACTACGTCCTCCACGACGACGAGTGGTCGGTGCCTGATCTGCCCTGGGTGGAGCCGACCGCACTCGACGTTGTCGGTGCTGAGGCGGTGCGGCTTGCCGTCCCCGAGCGTCTGACCGAGGAAGTCACCGCTGCCCTGGTCGCTTCGGGTCTGAGCGTCATGTCCGACGCGATTATTCGTCCAGTCGGCTTCGCCGCCAGTGCGTGGGACGGTGAGGGCGCGGTCGAGTGGTTGGCTGGTGAGCCAGGGCTTGTCGGCATCCACGTTCAACAGATCCCGAGTGGCTGTACGTTCACCCTCGCTGGCAACCGCTACACGCTGGATTGGCCGGACGGCGTGCGCGAACTCTTCCTGAGCCTCGATGATTTGCCTGTCGGTCCGCACGAACTGAGTGTGACGCTCACGGGTGCCCAGCAGCAGACCCTCGTCGAGGGATCTCTGCAGGTCACCATCCGTGATCCGCAGGCGCGCTCCGAGACGGCCGAGGCTGGCGAGGGAATCCGCCTGCTGGCATCCCCAGCTCGCCCTACCATGAGCGAACTGTGGGAGCCGGAAGCTATCACCATCGCCGGCCCCGAGGGGCTTCACGTCGACCTTGCCGTCGCGCTCCGGTCGGAGACGAGTGCTGAGCTTGCCAACATTCGTCAGCAGATCACGTTGCCGCTCCGTGACACCGACTGGGTTGGTGTCGCCAAGAAGGTTCGCGGCGACACCCGCTTCAGCCGCTACTTCGACCGGGCTGAGTCGATTGAGCTTTCGGTCTCTCGTGCTGGCGTGGGGTACGCCGTCCTCTCGGCGGATCGTGGCTTCCAGCCGCTTCGATGGCAGTTGCTTCGAGATCGTGAAAGCAACCGTGCGCGTCTCATCGATCGGACGGACAGCGGCGCGACGCGCGTCGAACTCTTTCGAGTGGAGTCGCCGCTGGCTGCCAGCGTCTGTGAGGCCGGAGTGGACATCGAGGTTCCGGCGTCTGGCGGACTGCTCCGCGCGGTTGCCGGGGAGGGCGTCGACGCCACGGCGACGGTCCTGCTCCCGACGGACCCGAACCTACTTCGAGGGGTGCGGCGTCTCATCCCTGATGTTCCGACGGGGAGCAAGACGCCGGAGGAAGCGATGAAGCTTGTGCGCGCCTACCAGCAATGGGCCGACGCTGATCTCCCCGGTGACGTGTTCGCGCAGTTCCAGCGCGACATGGTGCTGGCAGCGATTACCCGAGCTTTGGTGTCGCTCGTCGCGGGAGGACGATGGGCATCGGTCGAGCGCGACATGGCGCGCGCCGACGGATTGGAGGACTTTCTCGATGACATGCAGCGCGCGGTCGGAGAAGCCGATGAACAGAGGAAGCTGGCAAGGACGATCGGCATGAACCTCCACGCTTGGCTCAATCCAGCGTCCCTCCTGACTGGCTTTGCCGAAGTCGCGGAGAGCGCAATTCGCGCGAACGGGATCGTCAACCGCCCTTCGACGGCTCGCTTCCTCCTCACTCTCGCGGGGCATCCTGGGCAGATACTGCAGTGGGAGGCAGGCGAGCGCAGGGTGCTGCTCCAGCACGTTCTGAACTCGCCGATCCTGCTGCGGGCCGCGCGCTTTGCCGTGCTTGGCACGCGGGCGCTCAAGGACGCAGAGGATGCGGTGAGGGGATTCTGATGGAGCTTTCGCTACGGAGTGCCGACGAGGTTTCCGCGACCTCGGTACGAGTGCTGGGGCTGGATGCCGACAGCATCGCGCTGGACTACCCGGAGGCATTCAGCGCTTCGCTCCGGCGGGCGGCCGCGTTCCTCTGCCCGACGACGCCGAGGGCGCTCGTGGACGCGGTACTGGAAGTCCTGATGCCAGTCATCCAGCAGCCGCCAACACGGGATGACCTGATGGCGATCCTCGACCAGATGATCTCGACGGGCGATCTGCTCGAACTGGTCGACGCGACCAGCGATCGGGCGACTCGCTTGCTCTATCTCGGGCCGCCGAGCTTCATCGAGCGGTCTCCTGGTCGCTACCTCCTGACGGGCATCCGGCCTCTTAGCCTGCCGCTCGTCGGAAGCGACATCACCGTTGAGCACGAGGGATACACACGCACGGCGGTACTCGACCCGGACGACGCCGTGGCGCGTCTTCGTGCTGCCGGTCTTCATGAGATCAGCCAGACACGGTGGATCGGGCAGCCGAGTTCGGTGTCGGCACCCGACTACCTGGCGGAGTACCGGACTCGACTCGACGTCGCACTGGCAGCAGGCTTCGTTGACGGGCTGACGATCATCGATCCCGCTACTCGTCCGATGTACTATCGCGGTCGCTGGCGCGATCCGGCCGAGGGCGACTCCGGCGACTTCGTGGGGAGGCGTCCCCAGGCGTATGGCGCGGACCGCTGGTGCCTCGTGCGACTGGTCGGCGGTGCTCCCGAACGCCTTCTTGATCTTCCCGTCGACAGTTCGGTGGCTCCGGCGCGCGACGAGGCGTGGCGGCTCCAAGCCGCGATCGACGCGGCGCGGGGCACCCCGCTTCCGTACCGCACTCGTCCCGTGCCCGGAGCCGACCCCGCGCAGGCGGTCGTTGACTTCTTTTCACCGCTGCCGAGCTGGGCGGAGCGATACCTTGGACTCGTCGGATTGTCGGTGGAGAAGTCGAGCGGTGCGCTGTTCTCCTACCGGCTCCCGACATCCGCGCTGACAGGTCTCGCGTCGGTGTTGACCGAGACCCTGTGGATGACCACCACGACCGATGAGGAAGTCCAGTGACGGTAGAGGCACCAACGATCGCTGAGACCATCACCAAGATTCAGGCTGCTCTGCGCGACTACATCGAAGCGACCTATCACGTAGGGCATCCGATGCTCATCGAACAACGACGCGCGCTGTTGGACGAGGACGGAGTGATCTTCCGTGCACCGTTCATCGAGAGCACCCCGCGCTATCAGACCGATCGGCGTTTCGCGGAGTTGGCGCTCGACCCAGCAGTTCAGACGCTGTTCGCTCGTCTCACGAGTTCGGACGAAGGAACGCCGCTCCTCTACGACCCGCCTTACACGCACCAGGCAGAAGCCCTGGAGCTCACCATACGTGACGGATTGAGCCTGGCTGTGACCACGGGTACCGGCTCTGGCAAGACAGAGTCGTTCCTGCTCCCGATGCTGGCGAAGCTCGCGGCGGAGGCAGCTCACCGCCCGGACTCGTTCGCTCGTCCTGCGGTGCGCGCCTTGATCCTGTACCCGATGAATGCGCTGGTGAACGACCAACTCGGTCGACTCCGCTTGCTCCTCGGTGATGCCCGCGTGACGAGTCAGTTTCAGTCGTGGGCGGAGCGCCCAGCGCGCTTCGCCAGGTACACCAGCCGCACGCTGTACCCCGGTGTGCGGAAGGTAGAACGCGACCAGCAGCGGCTTAAGTCCATTGAGGACTTCTACATCGATTTGCTCGACCGGAGCGATGACCCGGCATCGCGGTATCACGCGGACGCGACCGCACTCGTCGGCAAGCTCAAGGAACGCGGGAAGTGGCCCGCGAAGCCAGATCTCCGCGAGTGGTATGGGGCGAAGGGGTCGCGCTGGAAGAAGGACGGGGAGTTCTTGCGCGCCGTCCTTCAGCCTCGCGACGCCGAACTCTTGACGCGGCATGAGGTGCTTGACGCCCCCCCAGACGTGCTCATCACGAACTACTCGATGCTCGAATACATGATGATGCGCCCCCTGGAGCGCCCGGTCTTCGATGCCACGCGCGAATGGTTGGCGACCAATCCCGACGAGAAGTTCCTGCTCATCGTTGACGAGGCACACCTCTACCGGGGCGCAGCGGGAGCCGAGGTCGCGCTGCTCCTGCGGCGGCTGCGTGCCCGGCTGGGTATTGATGCGGATCGCCTTCAGGTGATCGCCACGAGTGCGAGCTTCGACAGCGCCGACTACGCGCGGCGGTTCGCCGCGCAGCTCAGTGGCAAGGACGCCGACGACTTCCGCACGATCGTCGGGAAGTTGGCACTTCGTCCGAGGGCAGGCGTCGGTTCTGCTGCCGACGCCTCCGAACTCGCGGCGGTCCCGCTTGAAGACTTCTATGACGGCGACACAGAGGGCAAACGCATCGAAGCCGTCGCCGGCCTCCTGTCGTATCGCGGAGTGACCGACGAACCAGGCACGACGGTCGGCGCGCTTCTCGACAAGGCGCTCGCCTCCTACGAACCCATGAACCTGCTTGTCAACGAGACGATGCAGCAGGCCCAGCCGGTCAGTGAACTCGGCGCGAGAGTGTTCCCTGGTATCGATCAGGAGACAGCGGATCGCGCAATCACTGCCCTTGTCGCGCTGGGGAGTGCTGCTCGTCTTAAGCCAGACGACGCGGGTCTTCTCCCGTGCCGCGTCCACGCCTTCTATCGGGGATTGCCCGGCCTCTGGGCGTGTGCCGATGCCGACTGCCCGGACGTAGATCGGGAGCGATACTCGACGCCCGGACCCGTCGGCAAGCTCTACGCACAGCCCCAGGTGACTTGCTCCTGCGGTGCCCGAGTCTTCGAGCTCTTCACTTGTCGGCACTGTGGATCGGCGTACCTGCGTGCCTACACGGACGATCTTGCGAATCCGTCGTCGCTTTGGCACGAACCGGGCAACAGCTTCCAGGTGGCTTCCGGTGCGGTCCAGGAACTCCAGCCTCTCGACTTGCTGATGGAGGAGCCCGATCCGCAACTTGTCACACAACCCGCTGACCTCGACCTCGTCACCGGGCGGCTCGACCCGATGAAGCTCGGTTCGCGGGTTCGCACGGTGTATCTGCCAGGCAAGCGAACCGGCGAAGTCGTCATCGCCGACGACGAGGAAGTTGACGGTACCAGCGAGGTCAACGCGAACGGCGAGTTCAATCCGTGTGGGGTCTGTGGACAGAGAGCTGGATTCGGTCGGTCCTCAGTCCAGGATCATCAGACCAAGGGTGACCAGCCGTTCCAGGCGCTGGTGACGCGACAGATCGAGGTTCAGCCCCCGTCACGCCCGTATGACGACTTTGCGCCGCTGCGCGGTCGAAAAGTGCTGGCGTTCTCCGACTCTCGGCAGGTGGCAGCTCGACTCGCGCCGAACCTCCAGAGCTACGCCATGCGCGACGTGATCCGTCCGCTCATCGTGCGTGGGTGGAACGAGCTTTCGACCATCCCCGGGATCGGCAAGCAGCTCAGCCTTGACCACTTGACGCTTGCCTCGATGGTGGGGGCGAAGCGACTATCGGTGCGTCTTCGCCCTGAGCTTCGTCCGAGCGAGTCGATGAGTGCGCTTGCTGACGTTGGGCGGGTTCTGGATGCTGGCGCACTCGACGGAAACGATGATGCGCGGACCGAACTGGTCATGATGCAGCCGCAAACGCCGGAGTCGCTCCTCAAAGCCATCTACAAGACCTTGACCGATCGCTACTACGGGTTGTCGTCGCTCGGACTTGCCTCGCTACGCGAACGGGGGTCGCTTCGTGAGGAACTCCTTGATGTCCTGCCGGATATCCCAGGAGTCGCAGACAGCGACGAGCGGAAGCTGGCGCTCGTGCGCCTGTGGCTGGCGCAGTGGAGCACGCCGTCGTGGGGCATCTGGTTCCCCGCTATGACCGCCGACTGGCGTGGCGTCAAGGAGGGCGTGCGTCCACACTCCGGCAAGTTCCGCCCGTTCGAGCGATGGCTTGGCTCCGCCACCATCAGCAAGCAGTTCAACCAGGGCTGGCTGCCGACGCTGCGTCAGAAGTTCTGCGAGACCGCAGGGAACAAGTACTATCTGCTCGCCAATCGGGTTGCGCTCGAACTCGGCGGCGATTGGGGCTACTGCGAACGCTGCCGCTATACCCAGCGGCCGTTCCCTGGGGCGAACAAGTGCGCCAACTGCGGAGTTAACGAAGTCCGCGTTCTTGATCCTGAGACGGACCCCGTCTTCCAGGCGCGCAAGGGCTATTACCGCGCGAGCACCGTCCGAGCGCTCGCCAATCCGCCTGAGCCACCAATGAGCATCATCGCGGCCGAGCATACCGCTCAGCTGAACGCGGCGCAGTCCGACGCAGTTTTCTCGAAGGCCGAGGAACACGAACTGCTCTTCCAGGACGTCAATCTCGGACTCCCGGGGCCAAACGCCCAGGAACGGGCAGCTATCGACGTGCTGTCGTGTACGACGACAATGGAGGTCGGAATCGACATCGGCGCGCTGTCCGGCGTCGCCCTCCGCAACATGCCGCCGTCCCGCGCCAATTATCAGCAGCGAGCCGGTCGTGCCGGACGCCGCGGCAACGCGGTCGCAACGGTGATCGCTTTCGGCAGCGCCGACACCCACGACGATCACTACTTCCGCGCGCCAGCCGAGATGATCCGTGGCCGCGTTGACGATCCCGTGCTCACGATGGACAACGATGAGATTGCTCGTCGGCACGTCGTTGCCTATCTGCTTCAGCGGTACCACCAGGATCGGCTGCCGACCTTCGACCCCGAGACGCAGTCCTCGCAGTTGTTCGAGGTGCTCGGCACGGTTCAGGATTTTGTCGGCGCTGTATCCCCCCTGAATCGCACCGACTTTGCAGGGTGGCTGGCAACACACGAGAGTCAGCTCAGGTCCGACATCGACGGCTGGCTACCCTCTGAGCTGACATCCGATAGCCGGGACGCGGTCCTCGATGGGATCGTCAGCAAGACGCTGGAGGACATCGACAAGGCACTCGACTTGACCGCCGAGGGTGCGCTGCCGACACCGGTCGAGGGGGATCTTTCACCAGCGGCTGAAGAGGTCGAAGCGGAGGGCCCCGGCGAGGATGGTGCGGATGAGCCAAGCCCTCAGCGCAGCCAGACTAATCTGCTCGACCGGCTGCTTTACAAGGGCGTGCTGCCTCGATATGCCTTCCCAACCGACGTAGCTGGATTCCATGTCTTCGACGTGGACAAGTCCGAGCGATTCCGAGCAGCGTTCCGTTACGCGCCGAGCCAGGGACTTCCCGTGGCGCTGAGTCAGTACGCACCAGGCAAGGTTGTCTGGATCGACAACAAGGAATGGCGTTCCGGCGCGATCTACTCCCCGGTTTGGGCTGAGCGGTACAACGCCTGGCAGGGGCACAAGCTCTACTTCGAGTGCACAGTCTGCCACTACGCGAACTACTTCGAGCAGGAGGAAGCGCACCGTGGTGAAGTCCGTGAGTGTCCCGCCTGCGGGTCTGAAGACTCCTTCGGCAAGGCGATGGCCTGGATACGCCCGCCAGGGTTTGCACACCCCGCCTATGAAGACCCCGGCACCAGCCCCGATGATGCTCCGGCGCGAAGCTATGCCACGCGTGCCAAGCTCGTCGCCCCTGGCCCTGCCGACGACTCCGCCTGGACTCAGGTCACCGACCGTGTTCAGCAGACGTACCATCGCGAAACTCTGCTGGTCACCAACACCGGACCACGAAACGAGGGATACACCTACTGCTTCAAATGTGGCCTGATCGAGCCGACCAAGTCCGCAACCGGCGTCGTCGTCGGGCAGCACAAGAAGCCGTTTCCAGATGAGCAGGAGCCGAACTGCCCAGGGTCATCCTCCACGAGCGGCCTTGTGCTCGGAACCGACTTCATCACCGACGTGCTGTTGGTTCGCCTCAAGGTCAAACGGCCGGTTCGCCTCGACCCCCAGCTCCTTTCCACGCAGGTCGCGCTCCGCACCATCGCGGAGGCGATGACTATCGCGTCTACGCAACGGCTGGATATCGAGGCCACGGAACTTCAAGCCGAGTACCGCCCTGCGCTGACGCTCGGCGGCGCCGAGGGACTCGAGGCTGAGCTGTATCTCTACGACACGCTTGCGGGTGGCGCGGGGTTCACTCGACGCGTGGAGCAGTTCGGCGTCGAGATACTTCGCCAAACCCTTCAGCGGCTCGAAGTATGCCCTGCGGATTGCGACGAGTCCTGTTACCGCTGCCTGCGGAGCTTTCGCAATCGCTTCGAGCACGGCCTGCTCGATCGCAAGGTCGGTGCGAGCCTGCTCCGCTACTTGCTCGACGGAACGGCGCCGACGCTTGACTCGACGCGCCTCGCGCTCTCGACGGACCGCCTATATCGCGACCTCGTCGGGCGCGACATTGCTGGCGTGACCTTCGAGCGCGATCAGCCGGTCAACATCGCCGGCATCGGGCAGGTGCGCGCCCCGATCCTGGCGACGAGGGGTGACCGGCAGTTTATCTTCGGTGTTCATGGCCCCCTCACTCCTGACCTTGCGACCGACCCTGAGCTCAACGACGCCAAGGAGAACCAGACGACCATTCCGGTTCGGCTTATCGACGACATCGTGATCTCACGGAACCTGCCGAGCGCCAGCCACCAGGTTGAGAAGGCGCTGACGTGACGCAGGCGGTCGGCACGATCGACACGGGCGTTGCGTCGAGCCGAGCGTTGTTGCCTTCGCCGCCGAATTACTGGAGCTATTCGTCCCTGAAAGAGGTCGAGACCTGTCCTCGCCGATATGCCCTCGTGCGGGCGACCTACCCAGACCTCTGGGATAGTCATGGCTATCCATCGCTACCGAGTACGCCCGCTTTGTTCGGTGATGTCGTCCACGGTGCGCTCGAAGTCGTCGTCAAGGCGCTCGCAGAGGCAGGCGTCGAGTCGGCACATTCAATTGAGGCAACAAGGGTGCTCCGCGAGCTTGGCGGACTCACGTCCGTCGTTGAGGAGATGGTGACTAGGCAGCTTGCGCCACTGGAGAGCAACCCACGCGTCGGCCTCGATCGTCGTCGCCGGATAGCGCGCGAGCTTCGTGCTCAGACTCCTGATGCTCGTGTCCAGGTGCAGACCTACCTCAGCCGGACAGTGTTCGTCCCGCGCTCGTCTGCGTCGAGCAGCATGCGGGACGGAAGTGGTGTCGCGCGCAGAGGCCAGCCCACGCGCAGAGCTCTCGGGAAGGGATCGCATCCCGAAGTGGTGCTCGTCGCCGACGAACTGCGGCTTCTTGGGCGTGTCGACCTACTCACCATTGCAGGGGCATCAGTCGACATCGTTGACTACAAGACCGGCGTCGAAGCTCCAGGGCATCATGAGCAACTGCGGTTGTACGCCCTACTTTGGGATGCGGACGACCAGTCGAACCCTGCCCGGCTGGCGACGGCGAGTCTAACTGCCGCGTATCGGGACCGCGACGTCGATATTCCCGTTCCGTCGAGCGAAGACCTCGACGCGCTACGTGTATCCCTGACTGCTCAGATTGAGCATGCCGATGTTGAATTGAAGTCAGGGGCACCAACGCCTTTGCCGAGCCCGGCGAACTGCGAAAGGTGCACGGTACGTCAGTTGTGCGGGGCCTACTGGGACGAGGTGACTCGAGAGCTGACGACTATCGGCGAGCGGGAGTGGTTCGACTACGAGGGGAAGATCGGGAAGCAGAACGGGCAGCGGAGCTGGTGGGTTGTCGACCCTGAAACGGGCATCCAGCGGTTGCTGCTCCGAACCACCTCGCCAACACCGCCGTTCTCGCCCGGTGATCACGTTCGTCTTCTCGGGCTGCGCCATGAACTCGATCCCGAGGCGAACACTCCGGTTGCTCTCCTTACGGCCGCCTCGGAGGTGTTCCAGGTCGTCTCTTCCTAGAGGTTCTCGACGTAGCGCGTCACGTCGCTCTGCTCGATGTCTGCCTTCTCCTCACTTGGCAGCGGCACACGCGCCCCATGCCGGAACGGTCGTACTAGTCGATGGGCACGCATCGACTCCCGCACTGGCCCCTGCTCCGCTCGGCGACGTCCCCAGCGCTCGAACCACCAGCCTGCGACCGCGGCCTCACCGTCGGTGAGGTCAGTGTCGATCAGGTAGGTCGGATCGGAGTCGATGCCAAGCGAGTAGTCGCGCAGGTTCTCCACCAGGCGCACGCCGTAGACAATGCGTTCACGACCATGCTTCAGCAGTTCGTTCGTCGGCCACCCGAGCGCAGCGAGCCCGAGTCGGACTTTCCGCAGGCGCGGACTGACGCCTTCGCCGAACAAGCTATTGACGCGAACTGTTGCCCCCTTGAGCCGCGACAACCGCACGAGCGCTTCGACGGTCTCGTCGCTGAACTGCGACGTGCCGAATGAGCGCGACCGACCAAGCTGCTGAAAACGGATCTGCTCATCCTGTGGCCCGCCCATGACATCGGCCGGCCAGCGAAGTCGGTTGTACTGACTAGATCCACTGCCGTAGAGCGACGTGGTGCTGATGAATGAGAGGCGCGACTCGCGCTCGATGGAGCGTCCCGCGATCGACGAGGCGATCTCGCTTGGGCGGGCGTATTTCGCGCGGTACGCCGCGACGACCTTCGGGGAGACCGCAAGTGCCCCAACGAGCTTGCCGGCGGCGAGCGCACTGTACGGCGCGACAGCACCGCAGACCGTTAGGTCGGCAATGACCGTGCCTACCCGCTCCCCCCGAGCACGACGCATTAGGCGGCGGATCTGCGTCCGAGCCTTCGTGTCTTTGAGCGCCTCTTTCAACCCTTCGGCCGTTGGAGTCGGGCGTAGGTACGAGCCGAGGACGAAGGCGATCTCCAGGGTATCCGCGAGTACCGAAGCGCGCTTGCTCCGAAACAGCGGCGTCAGCGCGCGCTCCAGCCAGGCGTCCTGCTCAATCTGACGCACAGCTTGGAGGGGGGCGCGGTGATGCTTCTGGCGATGCCGCTCTGCATCAGCCCGAAGTAGGGCGATGGCGTCGGGGGTGGGGTGCCGCAGGTCCGTGGGCTGGAGGACGCCGTCCCGGAGGAGGTCATCGAAGTAGATCTCACTGAGTTGAGCGTCGATGCGCTCGGTGATCCACACGGCGATCTCGTCCGTCGGATTGGCGCGCACCGACTCTAGGAACGTGTCGGTGTCCCATCCGATCCACTGGTCGCGTTCGGCAATCTGGACGACGGGGCTTGAGATGGCGGCGAGGCCGATCACGGCATGGTTCGGCGTCGCCGCATCTCGGATGAGGATCGGCATCGAGCGTCCAGGGACCGTGGAGTAGGCGTTCGACCAGGTGTGACGGAAATAGCGCCAGATGTCGTGGAGGGCGAAGCCCGTCAGCTCGCACTTTCCGCCATCGACGATCTGGATATATGGGCGGATGATGGTCTCGGGATTGGGGTCGCGCTCTAGAGCGTCGGCTAGCTCACGCCCATCGCGCATGAGGCTGAAGATGGAGACTAGTCGTCCTCCGTGTTCGCGGGGCTTCTCCATCCCTTCGACGAACCGTCTGACGCTCGGCTTCCGAAGCTGTGGGTCACGCCGCAGATGCTCTTGGCGTCGGATCCGTACCTTCTCGATCTCGGGGTCGGCGTGCGACGGTGGCGGAGCCAGCAGTGGTCCGTGCTTGTAGTCGGTCAATTGCCACCCCTGGTCCAACAGGTCGATCAGGGTATGCGCGGCCGCGGCAAGGGTTGGCTGGTTGTAGAGATCGCCAATTTTGGCCTGCTCGAACCAGCGGGTCCGGTCGATGGCCTCGGCCGGCTCGAGGGCTGCCGCAGCGAGTGCCTTACAGAGTCGGAGGAACCCCTCGCGCTCGACACGGCGTGTTCCCCTGGGCAGCGAGATGTTGATGAACTTCGGTTCGTTCTCGTGGCTCATGACTTCTGCAGCATCCGTCCGTAGGTCGCACCCCATACGCGGAGCAGGTCACGATAATCCTGCTCGCTCGCACCGACAGAGGCGACCGATCGCGCGAACGAGAGGAGTAGCAGTTCGAGTGCCGTGCGGACGGGCGCACCTGAGTCGCCCAACTCCTGGAGCGGGACGTACAGTGCGGTGAAGCCCGGGTGGTCGATGTTCATCGTGACGTTAAGGTGGCGCTGCTTCAGCGTCAAATCGAACATCGACTCTCCCGACATTTGGTCTGCCCCAAGGTGGTAGCTCAGCGCTCCGGTGGTGCGTCCCGAGGTGCGGATCACCGGGAGGTCGGCGTCAGCGGCACCGGCGATGCGGCAAGCACCTTGCACGGCTGCCTCGAACTTTACCTCCTCGAAGGCTCGGCGGACGCGGGCGTTCAAGACACGGGCGATGGATTCCAGTTCGGGTTCGAGCGCTTCACGAAGCGCCGCAGTGGGGCGCACCCCCTGCTTGTTGACGGTGATTCCGAAGTGCTCGTCGAGCGCGGGGTCGAACTCGATCTCGCACCGCCACCAGTCGTCGTAGTTCTCCTTCCGTTTGCCACCCATGAGGTACCAGCCGTTGGCAATCTCCCGCCCCGCGCGCAGGATCGAGACACCGCCGTGCCCCACGATGCCGACCTTTCGCTTCGTGGTGTTGTCGAGGTGATGCCAGCGAGTGACGGGGAGGACCGTGAAAGTCACCGTCACAAAACTCGTGTCGCCGGTCGTGGTGGCGATCTCGTAGCGCATTGGCTCGAAGGCGAGTCGGGCCGCGTGACCATTGAGTTCCGTAGAGAGCAACATCGGATCGAGCGGTTCGACCGCATGTCCGTTGATGCGCAACGTCACGCCGCGGGCGAGGAACTTCCGAAACATCCGACCAAGATCGCGGTGAAGCGCGCGCTCCAGCCATGCGAGGCGCCGGTACTCAATCCGGTCGCACTCCGTCCAGACGACCCGGCAGCCAGATGGTGCGGCGCCTCTCGCGCCATCGCGAAGCAACAGTGCTTCCTCGCCGTGCGCCACCGCGTCGACATCGAGGTGAACCGCCCGCGCAGCGGTGTCCGCTTGCCATGCTGTCACCTCGACCTTGCGCGCCTGGCTTAGCGATGCCGCAGGTAGCCCCATACCGAACCGCCCAAGAGAGGAGCGCGAGTCGAAGCGAGATGATCCACCAAAGCGAAGGCAAGCCGCCAGTTCGTCGTGGGTCATGCCGTCGCCGTCGTCCTCGACACAGATCCGAGGAAGCGCATCAGGATCGCTCCGACCGACCGTGATGTCGATGACTGCAGCATTCGCTTGGAGCGAGTTGTCGATCAGTTCTGCCAGCGACGTGGAGAGGCTGACGTAACCCGATTCGCGGATCGCCCTGATGAAATTCGCGGGTACGAGCAGGCTGAGCGTCCGGTCCTGAAATCCGCCCATGTTGGCTCCCTCCGTCGGAGTTGGGGACACGTCTAGGGTAGCTCGCCGGACTCGCTCACGAACCACTCAACCTGTCCCCTCGCGATGCACGCAGGCACTTCTGTGTAAGCACTCGCTAGTTAGACACATCGGGCGTACGCTGAAGCTGTGCGCGGGGGACTCGAGCGCTGGAAGCGGGGTGTCGGATCGCAGGGGGTTCGGCAGGCGATGGCCTACGCGTTCAAGGGGAGCTGCGACTCGCACCTGCGCGCGGTGACGGGAGTCGAGGCGCTCGCCGCGTACAGCCGCGGAGACGCCCAGCATGTCACCCGATTCACGGTGGAAGGCTGTGCGGTGACCGTTGACGGCCTCGACGCCGCTGCGCTCCGCCGCTGGGTCGACGGCCGCGACCCCGTCACCGACGTCCCGCGCGGCCGCGAACTCGGTTCGCCACACGCCGATCTCATCCTGGACGGCACGATCAACGCGCCGAAGTCCTACAGCATCGCGGCCCTGATCAACCACGACCTCGCGACGGAGTTCGAAGCGCTGCAAGACCGACTCCGCACGCGCATCATCACGACCTGGCAACAGGAGCTGAACGCGCGCCGAGGCGCGGGCGGCAGCATCCGGGAGTCGCTTCACCGGATCGAAGTTGTCGAACTCCAGCACCGGCGATCGCGGGCTCTGGACCCGCACATCCACCGGCACTTGTGGCTGAACGTCAAGGTGCTCGGCGACGACGGCAAGTGGTCGAACGTCGACTCGCGGGTCGCGATGAAGCTGCACACGCTGATCAACGCGGAGGGCGAGCTCGCGCTGCGCACTGACCCGGAGTGGATCGCCGCGCTCGCGCGCAACGGATATTCGATCGGTGACGACGGGGAGATTGCGCAACTCGGCCACGCCGTGCGGCCGCTTTCGCGGCGCTCGAACCAGATCGAGGCGAACCGCGCCAAGCTGCTGTTGGAATGGCGGGCCGAGCACCCGGGACAGCAACCTGGCCACGACGTACTGCAGCATCTCGACCGACTCGCATGGGCGAAGAGCCGCCCGAAAAAGCCCGGCGTCGTGGACGAGTCGGAGTGGGAGAAGCTCATCCGGGACGAGCTTCGCGCTATCGACGCCGGAATCCTGGAGGAGCGACCGGCGACCCGGGCGCGGCCGACGGCGATCGAAACGCTCGACCGCGACCTGCTCGCGGCCAAGGCGATCGTTGAGGCCGATGGGAGGTCGACCGCATGCGGCGGGAGGTTCAGCAGCTACGACCTGCGGGCCGGCGCCACTCGGGCGGTCGCCGCAACCGGAGTAGTGGCCCATCGCGACGATTTGCAGGAGCTGATCGACGACGTCGCAGCCCGCGGGCTCACCCGGACCGTCGACCTGCTCGCTCCGGAAGGAGAGCGCCCGCAGCACATCAAGGCATTCATGGCCTCGTCGACTGCCCGGCTGAAGGTCGAGCTGGCAGCGAGGTTCGATGCGCTCACCCGGGCGGGCGAGCCATTCCGGCGCGCCGGGGTCACTGGGATTGCAGACGCGATCCTGGATGCAGGCGTATCACTCGATGAAGGGCAGATCACAGCGGCGTCGGCGATCGCCGGAACAGATCGGCTGGTCTCGGTCGCAGGCCCCGCGGGTGCCGGAAAAACAACGATGCTGCGGGTCGCTCGCATCGCGCTCGCTCAGCAACGACGTCAGTTCGTCGTTGTCGCGCCGACCAAGAAGGCGGCGTCCGTCGCCGGCCGCGAAATCGGCGCGACCGCCGTGAGCCTGCATGCGCTGCTGGTCGACTACGGATGGCGTTGGGGTCGCGACGAAGCCGGCGCGGAGGTATGGAGGCGACTGCACGTCGGCGAGATCGATGAGCGCAGCGGGCGGATCTACACCGGTCCGCGCTCTTTCGCACTCGGCGCAGGTGACCGCGTCGTCGTCGACGAGGCCGGCATGGTCGACCTCCACACCGCCGATGCCCTCGCGGCGATCGCGGCAGAGACCGGCGCGGGCGTCGCGATGGTCGGTGACCATCTGCAGGCTATGCCCGTGGGTCACGCCGGCGCGATGGCGTGCATGACGCGTCGCGCGACCGCGGTCGTCGAACTGACGGCGGTGCATCGCTTCCGCGATCCGGGCTACGCCGCGCTCACACTGCGCATGCGGGAGCCGGCATCGAAGGAGGGCGCCCTCACCGTCGCGACCGAACTCGACGGGCGTGGACAGATCCATCGCGTGACGGATGCCGCGCAAGCGCGCGAGGCGATGGTCGAGGCGTACTTTCGCTGGGCGGCCGTGCGCAAGCGGGTCGCCCTGGTCACGAGCACGAACGATGAGGCGGATGCGGTCAACGAGGCGATCCAGGAGCGGCGAGTTGAACTCGGGCAGCTGCATCCTGGCCGTCTCGCGGTGGGGCAGGGCGAACAGCGGCTACTTGAAGGGGACATCGTTCAGACCCGGCTCAACGATCGAGTGGCGGGTGTTGAGAACCGTGCGCTGTGGACGATCCGCCGGCTCGGCACGTCAGATGTCGAGCTCGTCGCCCTTGGCGATAGTGGGGACGTGCGGCACGTGTCGCTCGACTACGCCGCCGAGCACATGCACCTGGCCTACGCGTCGACAGTGCACGGAATCCAGGGCGAGACGACGGATGCGTCGGTGGTCGGGCCAGGCGTGGATGCCTCGGGACTCTATGTCGGCATGACCCGCGGGCGGGTTCACAACGAGGCGATCGCGATGGGGTGGACAGCCAGCGCCGCGCGCGAGCAGATTGCGGACAGCATGATGCGCGGCGTCGCAGAAGTGACGATCGAGGACTCGGTGCGTGCGGCGCGGGGCGAGTTGGGGAGGGCGGCGAAGGTGACTCATGACCCAGGGTGGCGTGTCGGAGCGAATGACGATCAAAGTGCAGCGCGCCAGCTCGATCACTGGCTGATCTCGAGCCGGGGCGCGCTAGCGTCCCTCGATGCGCGGATCGCCGACGAGGAATCGCAAGGGCACGGTCGCGCGGTCGATTCGGGCGGTTGGCGTGAGCTTGTCAGTCTGCGAGCCCGTCTTAACGAGCGAGTCGCGGTGGCGTCTCGAAGCGTCGTGGACCGTACTCGACAGGATGGGCATGTCCGCAATGTCGACCCAAGCCAGGTCGGCGTACGCGGGCATCGGAGTGAAGTGGCAGATCCCGTGGCGCGCGGTTCCCTGGTAGGGACTCGCGACGGGCTGGTCGGGCACTGAAAGGGCATTGACGAGTTGCCGAGCGGGCCGCTCATGGTGAACTGCCATGTCGGTCTGCGGGACACCTCGTCACTCGGATCCTGACCCAGCGGGTATCCGTTGCGCGTAACCTCGACGGCGGCGACAAGACCTGGCGCACGGCACCGAGATTGCGATCAGTACAGCCCTGGATGTATAGTCATTGCGTGCTGACCATTGCTTCCCGAATCGACGTGATGAACCGGCTGGGTCGGGCGATGGCCGACCCGAGCCGCTCCCGGATCCTGATGACCCTCCTCGACGGGCCGAACTACCCGGCCGAGCTCTCGCGGTCACTGGACCTCTCGAGGTCGAATGTCTCCAACCACCTGACGTGCCTCCGCGACTGCGGAATCGTGGTCGCCGAGCCAGAGGGTCGACAGACCCGGTACGAGATCGCTGATCCCCATCTCGCCGCAGCGCTGACGGCGCTCGTCGATGTCACCCTCGCCGTTGACGAGAGCGCACCCTGCGTGGACGACTCGTGCACCGTGCCCGGCTGCTGCGGAACGGCGGCAACCGCATGAGCGCGCCACTGACCACCAAGCGCCGTGCCACGCTGCACCGTCGCGTGCGCTTCATCGTCGGCTTCACGATCACCTACAACGTCATCGAAGCCATCGTCGCCGTCTGGGCCGGCGTGCTGGCCTCCTCCGCGGCGCTGATCGGCTTCGGCCTCGACTCCGTCGTCGAAGTCCTCTCGGCGGCCGCCATCGCCTGGCAGTTCACACGCAAGGACCCCGAGCGGTGGGAGAAGGTCACTGTCAAGGCGATCGGCCTGGCGTTCTTCGCCCTCGCCGCCTACGTCACCGTCGACGCCGTCCTGAGCCTCGTGCAGACAGAGGGCCCCGACCACAGCCCGTTCGGTCTTGGCATCACCGCGCTGAGCCTGGTCGTGATGCCGTTGCTGGCGTGGTTCGAGATCCGCACCGGCCGCGAGCTCGACTCCAAGAGCGTGCTCGCCGACGCCAAGCAGCTCATCCTCTGCGTCTACCTCTCCGGCGCCGTGTTCATCGGCCTCATCCTCAACACCCTGTTCGGCTGGTGGTGGGCCGACTCGGTGGCTGCCCTCGTGGTCGCGGTGCTCGCGATCCGCGAAGGCCTCGAAGCCTGGCGCGGCGACGTCGAATCGCCCTTCGAGGTCCTCGAAGACCTCGAGGACGATGACGACAGTGAGGTACAGGTCCGATAATCGGGACCTCCCGATCGAGTGCACGCGCGCGACCACCGGCGAGGGGACCGACACCGAGCTGACCATTCACTATGGCAAGGTCGACGAGGAACGGTTCCTCGCGCGCTTGCTTACGGGTGGCATGTCCTCACTTCGGACACTGTCACCACCGTGGTCCATGCCGCCCAGGTCTGTGTCCTCACCTCACCGGCGACGTGACCTCGCACGAAGAGCGAAGAACCCACCGGCGAAAGCTGCAGCCAGTAGCGCGCCAGCCCCGATCACGCCGGCCACGACCAGTCCGGCGCCCTCGTTCTCCACCTCTGTGGTCTCCGAGGCGCGCGGCTGCGGCGCGGGGGTGCTCGCGGATGCCTCCGCGGTCGATTCGGGTTGTTCTGCAGGCTCGGGCACGGCGCCGGGCTGCGTGCGGGTGTCCTCGTTGCGGCAGGCGGGCTCATCCCATCCGAGCGCAGGTTCGGCGCCCTCAGCCGGCGCGTACGTGAACTCGTAGGACTCCGAGATGGGGTGACCGTCGCTGGAGACGGCATTCCAAGCAATCGTGTAGGTGCCGGCCTCTCCGAGCGCGACCGGCGTAGTCAGGACATTCAGGTCGATCGTCGAGCAGGACGTCTCGTAGTAGAGGCCGTCCGGCCCCTGCACCTGGGCGTAGCTCGCTTGCCCGAAGTCGATCAGCTCAGCGCTGAAGGTCAGCGTCACCGCGTCAAGCGCCGCCACCGTCGTGCCCGCCGCTGGGGACGCTTCGAGGAGGTTGTCGTGCGCGGAAGCAGACTGGGCCGGGAGCAACACGAGAGTTGCGGCAGTGATCAGCCCCGTGAGGGCTCCGAGTCGTGTGTGGCGGCGGTGGGCCATGAGTGTCCTTTCGATGAGGGCGGGATAGATGCAACGTCGTCGGCCGAGCCGAATCGACGCCCGACGGTGGCCAGGAGAATGGGCAGGATCGCGCCGACGATCGCTATGAGTCCGGCGTTGCGTTGGTCTTCGATCGGTGAACCGTCCCCGGTTTGATGCCGCTTCCTTTCGAGTCTGGAAGGAAGATGATGATCATGCCGAAGAGGATTCCGGAGGAGACGAAGCAGCGCGCTATCCGGCTCGTGCTCGATCACCTCGATGAGTACCCGAACCTCACGACCGCGTGCGAGACGGTGTCGAAGCGGCTCGGTTTCGGCGCTGAGAGCTTGCGCCGGTGGGTGCGGCAGGCGCAGGTCGACGCCGGCGACCGGCAGGGGGTCAGCA
>NZ_MYFP02000022.1:0-29290 GCF_004514465.2 Microbacterium sp. MEC084
CGGTCAGGGCCGGTCGAGCTCCTTCGCGAAAAACACGCTCGCGGCTTTGAGGATCTCATTCGCTTTCCGCAGCTCGGCCACCTCGCGGCGCAGGCGCTTGTTCTCCTCCGCGACATCGCTCGGGACACCGGGCTTCGCGCCCGCGTCGACCTCCCGACGACGATGCCACACCCGCAGCGTCTCCGCGCTCATGCCGAGGAGACCGGCCACATGCCGCACCGCAGACATCAGATTCGAGTGCTCACCGGAKGCCTTGGCCTCATCGAGCATCCGCAGCGCGCGCTCGCGCATCTCGGGAGAGTACTTCCGGTTCATCGCGTTCCATCCTTGCTTCAAGAACGGAACGAAACCCAGGCCGATTCAAACTTCCATGCGAGTCTTGCGCTCATTCGTGCCCGTTCGCCGGATGAAGTCGGTGACTTCTTGAACGAGATACTCCCGACGCTGCGCGAGAGGGTCTTCGGGGGTGGGGTTCGACTTCACGGTGATCCTCCATTAGTGAGCGCCCGCCGGGCTCGCGTCGGTGGGTGGTTGCTGCCGGTACAGGTACGGAAGACAAACGTCCGCCACGCTCTCTATTACTAGCCCCTCGAGAAAGTGACCGGGCAGCCAGGCGTTCTTCGGCATAGAAAGGGCTGCTAGGAGATCCGTCCGCGCGCGATCATCTGCCACCGGCCCGGGTCGGAGTTCCAGTTCAACGTGTGATCCGACACAAAGTTCTCGAGCTGGACGAGGTCGGGCCGGAGGATTGCCAGGTGACGCGCCACCGCGTGCGGAGCCGATGAATCCTTCAACCCGTGGAGGATGACCAGCGGGATGGCGAGCTTCTCGGCGCGGGCGACCCAGTTGAAACTCCGCAGAGGGACGGCTGCGTCCAGCCCGATCAACCGGGCGAGAAGTCGATACCGCAGCCACGGCCGCGCGAACGCACCAACCCATGACGGAAGCCCCGCACGAGCGCAGTTCGCATCAACCGTCGCCACCCAGTCGAGTACCGGCGAGTCGAGGATCAGGCTGTCGATGACCCCGTCGAACTCCGGGTCCGCAGCGAGTTGGAGCGCGATCGCCGCGCCCATGGACCATCCGAACAGCACAACGCGACGGGCGCCGTGGGCGAGCGCGTACCTGACGGCGGAACGGACGTCGTCGGTTTCCGTCGCGCCGAGTGTCGACCGCCCGGAGCCCACGCGCGGCCCTTCGCCGTCGTTGCGGTACGAGACGACCAGTGAGGTCAGCCCAGCATCCGCAGCCACCAGCACGCCCCGCAGCGTGCCGGCCCGCGGACTTCCGAGCCCGTGGATGTGGATCGCCCACTCATCGCTCGGGCCGTCAGAGGGGTGGATGAGCCATGCGGGAGCCGGTCCGACAGGCGTATCCACCACGACATCGACAGCATCCAGCGCTGCGTCCGCAGGGTTGCGGTAGTAGATGCCGCTCCACGACGCCCGCACTCCCGCACACAGCTCGGTGCCGGACGCGACCTCGAGAACGACGCGAGTCACCGTTGAGGCCTGCTCATCGATCACGGCGCCGAGTCGCACCCACCCGCCGTCCTCGAGCCAGAGGTTGTACCGCCCGGGCGCCTCGGTCCGCGGGGTGCGATCGAGTTCCACCGCATCCTGATCCGCGTGCCGAACCACGTCGCGCATGACCAGGTCGTACACACGTCCGCCGGGCGGTGCCGTCAGTCGCCGCGCGATCACGAAGCCCACACCGGCTGCGGCAGTCGCGACGGCCCCGAGAGCCGCGGCGGCGAGCGCGAGCCCTCTCAATGCGCCTCCTTCGGACGTCCCACATCGGGAACATCAGCGGGCCGAGCATCAGCATCCGGCGAACGCGCGACGTCGCCGGTCATCAGGTGCGCCTCCGCGCTCTCCACAGCCACTCGCTCAGCATCGCTCAACGTGAAGGTGACGCGCGGATCGATGACGGCATCCCGAACTTCGACGATCTGACGATGCAGCCGCGTCTCGTCGTCTTCACGATGGAACGACGGCTCAAGCTGACTCAAGCCTGGTCGCACGTCGATCGCTCGCTCCCAGGTCGGCGTGACCTGGGCGAGGAGCGCACGAGTCTTCTCGCCACGGGATCGGGCACGCGCCCAGCGCAACGCGGGCTGAGCACCGAGCCCGAGGCAGAGGAACAGGAACGTCGCCAGGAAGAGCGGATCGTAGGCGGCGCTGAGCCCGTCCATGAGCGTCAGGTTCCCGATGATGTGCGCGAGATCCATGGCGATGACCACAAGGGAGAGAGTGACGCCGGTGAGGCTCCCCACCAGCACCGAGACCGCTGGCAGGCGCTCCGCGCCGCGACTTCGCCCGATCTGACGAGACGCGGCAGCCGCCATGGCGGTCAGCACGACGCCGTCGTAGGTGAACTGGATGATCGAGTACGTCGCGGCGGCCGGCTGCGCCCCGAGGTCCAGCATGAACGTCGTCGTTGTCTCACCCCGGTCGATGAACGCGAAGGCTGTGACGGCGCCGACGACTGCGCCCGCCAGCACTGGAAGGCCGAGTGCAATCTGGGCGACTCGCGACTGGTACTGCATCGCCTTCGCCACTCCGCGCCCAAGGAAGAAGACGCCCACCATCAATGTGAGGTCGGCAAGCAGCGTGACGATGTTCGTGCCACCGAGCACCGCGTCGGCCCACCGGTAGGTGGTGTCGACATTGAACGTCATTGCGACCGCGATCGTCACCGCGGAGTACATGATGCTGCGATCCGCTCGGCCCCGCCGCAGGATGAGCAGGCTCGCAACGAGCAGCCACATCAGGGCGGAGGCCGCGATCGGGATCACCCGAAGATCTCCAGATAGCGAGAGTGGTGGAGAGCCGAACCACGGATCGCACCAGCGAGATGATCCGCGAGCGCCTCCGCCACGATCTCGTCGTCCGTCACGAGGTCCTGGCGGCGGAGCAGACGCTGGCGAGCGGATTCAGGAATGTCGGGCAGCAGCAAATCGGGCGTGGTCGCCTCGTCGCGTTGGTCGTGCTCGAGCATGATGTGCGCGAGCTCGTGGAGCACGAACTGCTGCCGATGCAACGCCGACTCACTTCGCGCGTGAAGGACGAGATCCTCCGTGTCCGTCATCAACCACAACGCGCAGATGCCGTCCTGGTCGCTCAGGTTCGTGAGCTCGACGATCCGAATCGGGCGCTGTCTGCGTCGCTGCAACGCGCCGACGAGATCGTCGAAGGAGAAGACCTCGCCGAGCCCGAGTTCCGCCATGGCCGTCGACACGGTCGCTTCGATGTTCACGGTTCCATTTCCCTCCGTACCATCCGACCCGTCGCGGCGCACGCATGCGGCGGGCCAGCCGCTATCTGTTCGCCACTTCCTTGTCGAGGAATCGGCTGATCGCCTCAAGCGCCTCCGGGGAGATGTCGCCGAGAGTTCGCGCCGCATACGACTTCACCTTCGCTGCCCGCATCGATCGGACGAGGTCAAGCTGCGCCCTGACCTTTGCCGGCATCGGCGCGTCGCCCCCCTCGGCAATGAACGAAGCGTCGACGTCGAAGAACTCAGCAAGCACTTCGAAGAGCGGGCGGTCTTGCACGTACCGGTGCCCATTGACCATGTACGTCCACCGAGACCGGGACAGGTTGACGCCCCGATCGCGCGCGAACGCGGCGATCTGGGAGTAGGTCGGCTCCGATCCCGTCTCGGCAATGGCGACGTCGAGCAGCAGTCGCAACCGCCTCGCCAGGTCCTCCGCCGCTGCTTTGCTTTCATCCTCTGTCATGTTCCCCTGACCATCCTCCGCCTTCGGGTAAGGCTCGGTCACAACCGTTGAGCACGCCCAACGTCCCCCACGTGAATGCTCACGCTACGTGTTGGGCATGCTCAACTCAACCGTTGCGCGGACCCGGCTCGAGTGCAAGGCTGAGTCGCGCCCACGTTTGAGCATGCTCAACGCGAGCGGTGGATGGACGACATCGCCGAGAGGGGTCGACATGCCAGACGACCGCATGCCAGACCAACGCGGCCAAGATCACGCGAACCGGCTAGAACTCGCCCAGCACCTGCTCCAGTCGCATCACCATCTCGGTGACCTGCGCGTCATCCACGATGTACCGCACGCGCTGTCCGCGCGTCGCGACGTCACGCGGCGGATCCGCGATGATCAAGCCCGCGTCGAGCAGCCTCTCGAGCCCGTTGTAAACGGTCAGTGCTGGAATCTCGAGCGCGTCGGCGATCTCGCCCCTGGTCTGGCCAGGGTTCTTCCGCAGATGACCAATGATGGTCGCCTGCATCATGTTCCCGAGAGCCTTGATCGGATCCTCCGCGTAATCACTGTTCGCGGGGCGGGTGTAACGGGGCACCGCCCCAGTCTGACGCAGGCGAGATTCACTCGTCCATCGAACGGAAGCGAAAAGTGCTTCCCCTTCGCGAGTGTAGTGTTATATGCTTCACTCATGTCAAGGCCAGGAGGACCCGAGGGAAGCGGTGGAGGCAACTGATGTCACACCCCCGAACTCCCGCGCGCCGAGGCCTCGTCTGGGCCATCGTCGGCGGCATCATCGTCGTCGCAGCCGTCGGAACGATCATCCTTTCGGCCGTCACAGCACAGGCGCCAACCGCCGACCCCTCTCCGAGCGGCGGCCCCGGCGAGACGTCCGCCCCGCCCGCGACGGCGCCTCCCACCGGCGATTACGTCGACGAGAGCGCGTCCGAGAAGGGCTGGGCACCCGAGCCGATCACGACCGAACCTGAGACCTACGTACGCGCGGCACTGGCGGCGGCGGCCACATTCGACACCCGGCTGAGCACCCGACCGGAGTGGCTGGCATACCTCGACACATGGTTCACGCCCGATACCCGCTACACATCCGAGGAGGACCGCGAAGAAGATATGCACGCCTCGCAGCTCGAACTGCGCCAGGGCGTCGTGCTCCCCGAGGACGAGTGGAACTCGCTCGCGAACGAGGAAGGGCGGGTGACAGCCGAGGTGCCGGGCGAGATCACCTACGACGACGTTCCGGAAGACGCATCCGGTGACATGCGCATCGGCACCGCCGACGTGGTGCTGACCTTCACCCGGTCCGACGGTTCCGGGAGCGAGACATCGTACGACGAGACCGTGCGCGTGAGCGTCCAGGTGCTGTGCGGCGCGGGCTCGATCCCGACGCGCGAGAGCGCGCAGCAGCCCGGCGACTGCAAGGTCGTCCGCTACTTCTCAGGATCATTGGAGCCCTGACATGGGCGCCCCGGTCGCTGCCGCTGCAGCCCTCGCGAACACGAGGACCGGGCGCAAGATCGTGACAGGGGCGATTCTCCTTCTCGCGCTTTTCGCAGCACTGCTGGCCACACCGCTCATCGCCGTTCCGTTCGCGGTCGCGGGACAGTCGGTTGCCACGACTGTCGAGCGTCGGCCGGCACTCATCACCAACAGCGAGTGGGCATACCCGCTCGCCGGCGGCTACTTCAAAGGACGAGGCTTCGGTTTCAACCCGGTGATCGGATGCAGCTACTGCTCGATCGACCACCAGGGTTACGACATGGCCCAGAGCTGCGGCGCGACGGTGTACGCGGCCGGCCCCGGCGAAGTGATCACCGCCGGTTCGTATCAGGGGTACGGGAACGCCGTCCGCATCGACCACGGCGGCGGGCTCGTGACGCTCTACGGCCACATGCAGTGGGGTTCCCTCCGCGCGTCAGTTGGCGCGACCGTCGCGGCCGGCGCCCCGATCGGGTCGGAAGGCAACACCGGACGCTCGTTCGGCTGCCACCTGCATTTCGAGGTGCAGCGAGACGGAGCCGCCATCGATCCGCAACCGTTCATGGCCGCACTCGGCCTTCAGCTCAAGTGATCAATCGAGGGAGCTAGTCATGCGAGTCACACTCTCCACCCCGGCCGACGTCGACGTCCCCGACATCGAGCCCGATTTCTCGGCGCCCTTCTTCCAGGGCTTCCAGGTCGTCGCGTCCTACATCCTTGCCGGGGCGATGATCGTCGTCCTCATCATGCTGATCATCGCGGGCGCCGCGCTCGCGTTCCGTGGCCTCGCATCGGACCGCGTGCGCACGTGGGCGGGCGAGAACATCCTGTGGATCTTCATCGCCGCCGCCGTGCTGGGCGCTGCAAGCGGCCTGTTCCAGTGGTTCGTCAACTTCGACTTCGGGTTCTGATGTCTCGGCTGCGTGCTGTGCTTATTGGGGCGGCGGTGGGAGCCGGCCTCGCCTTCGCCGCGCTCGCGCCAGCCAACGCAGCCGCGGCATCCGTCGAGGCGGCGCCCACGGCAGCCAACGCGGCCCCGGTGACGGGCGAGCCGTGGTCGTCTCCCGCCTTCCCCGTCGACTGCTACCGCGTCGACGCGCAGATCTCCTGCACGCCGCAGAGCACCGCCGACATCAAGCCTCAGCAGTGCTTCATCAACGTGTTCGTCGACGGCGCCAAGGCAACCGTGTGCACGACCGACGAGCGGCACGTGTCGGCGATCAAAACGAGCGGGGGCAAGCCTCTGCTCGTCGAGTACGGATGCTCGATTGGTGACGTGGTGTGCGTCACGTTCGAGAACGCGGGGCGCGGGATGGCCCTTTCCGCCACCGCGATGATGTTCACGGTCGCGCAGAACATGCGTTTCGACACATCGTCGGTCCTGTGGACGGCATCGACCGGCGAGTGGTCGTTCTGGCAGTGGGCCGTGCTCGCAGTCTTGTTCGGCGCGATGGTGTGGGCGATCGCGGCTGCCGTCATCTCCGGCGACCGAGCCGAACTCGTCGGCGCGGTCATCCGGAGCTTCATAGCGGTGCCCGCCACCGCGCTCACGCTCTGGGCGACCGGTCACGTGCTGAACGCCATCGACGACCTCACCTGGTACGTCATGAACCGCGACGGCCCCTATGGGTTGTTCGCGACGCTGC
This sequence comes from Microbacterium sp. MEC084, assembly GCF_004514465.2. Taxonomy (NCBI): domain Bacteria; kingdom Bacillati; phylum Actinomycetota; class Actinomycetes; order Micrococcales; family Microbacteriaceae; genus Microbacterium; species Microbacterium sp. MEC084. The sequence continues at coordinate 6,865 of NZ_MYFP02000022.1, forward strand.
AGTCCGTGATGTGGGCCGGCGGGCAGGCAAACTACTTCTTCGCCTTCGTCATCCACGGCTTGCTGATGATCGGGATGCTGCTCCTCATGCTCGTGTTCGCGTTCCGCAACATCGTGCTCGCGGCCTTGATCGCGGTGGGTCCAATCGCATGGATGCTGTACCCGGCGCGCGCCGTCGGGCCGCAGTGGGTGGTGCGCTATGTGTCGGCCGTCGTCGTGCTTCTGCTCACTGGCCCGCTCACGATTGGCTTCGTCACGCTCATCATCAACGGCCTCGCAAACGTACGGACGATCTGGGACCCGCAGTCGTGGCCACTTCTGATCGGTCTCGTGCTCGTGGCTTTCGCGCCGTTCGCTGTGTTCGGTCTGTTCAGCTTCATCGGGGCCGTTGCGGCGGACTCGGTCGGCTCTCGGATCGGATCGGGCGCAGGACGCGCCGCGTCGAACGCCGCACGATCGGTAGCCCGGGTGCCGAGCCGCATCGCCGCGATACCCGCAGGCGCCGGGGCTGGCGCTGGGCGCCACGGCCCCCCGAAGGGCGCTCCGCCGGCGGGACGTGGCCCATCCTCTGAAACGCCCCAGCGATCGCCTGCCGGTCAGAACGGCGAGACAACCTCCACGAAGCCGACAGGTGCCCCCGGGGCAACGCCGACTACATCACCGCAAACGACTGCGCCAGCGGCGGCGGCGCCGCGCACTCACACCGGGAGGACACCGCGATGATGGCGACTCAGAACCTCGACCGTCCTATCCGGCTGCCGCGGCGATCCCGGCAAGGCGTCGTGATGGGGATGGATGCGTGGCAGCTGACGTGCCTCACGGTCGCCGCCGTCACGTTGCTCGTCGGCGTCAACCGCTTCGGCCCTCCCGGCCTGCTCTTCGCCGCGCCGGTGTACCTGCCGATCGGCGTGTTCGCATTCATCACGCTCCACGGCGATTCCGCTCCGCGGCAGGCGGGTCTCTGGCTCATGAAGCAGGTGCGACACATGGTCGGTGCGACGCGGCACGTCTACCGGCCTGAGCGTGCGCAGTTCGCTGGAACACTGAACCTCCCCGGTATCCGCGCCTCGATCCAGCTCTGGGATGTCGACGGGGTCGCGTGCGTGTATAACCCGCATGACCGGGCCGTCTCGGTGACCGCCGAGGTCGAGGTGCAGGGGTTCCTCATGAAGGACGTCGCGGAGCGATACGACCTGGCCCAGCAGTGGTCTCCGGTGCTGGCCTCGTTTACGCAGCGCCCTGGGATCAAGCGGGCCGTGCTGCAGGAGCGCACGATTCCGACGACGATCCGAGCCGCACGCGACCACTACGAGTCCGTCAGTCCCCGCCGCGGGGTGGACGCCGCGTCCCCCGTCGCTCGTAATTACGACGACGTGATCAACAGGTCGGAGTCGTTCGCCGTATCACACCGCAACTACCTGACGTTCACGCTCGACCTCGTCGCCCTCGCCCCGCAGCTCAAGGCGCTCGGCGGGGGCGAGGATGCGGTCAAGGCGCTCGCGCACCTCGAAGCCCGGAACCTGGCCGATGCGTTGAGCGCCGCGCGCATCCACGTGCGGCGGTGGCTGGCGGCGCGGGACGTCGCGGCTCTCGCCCGCGTCGGGTTCGACCCCGAGTTCGCCGCCAACGTCCAGAACCGCGATGAGCGAAGCGCGGGCGTCGACCCGATCGCGATCGGTCCGATGTACCTGGAAGAACCGCGCGGGGCGAACGGCATCGTCTATTCCGACTCGGGCGTGCACACCACTATGTGGATCCACGAGTGGCCGCGGTCGGATGCGGCCATCGGGTTCGTCGAGCCGATCGTGTTCGCACGCATGCCCTCGACCGGCGAGGCGATCACGCACATCCTGTCGATCGTCCTCACGCCGGTCTCCGTCAGGAAGGCGATGCGCCGCATCGAGGACGACAAGAAGGTCTGGCGCGGGAACGAGAAGCTTCGCGCGAAGCGGGGCGTCGACGGATCGGCCGCCGACGCCGCGGACTGGGAGGCCCTTGAACGGCAGGAGGAGGAGATCGTCGCGGGTCACGGCGAGTTCCGGTACGGCGCGTACCTCACCGTGACGGCACGTGATGAGCAGCAGCTCGACCAGGCGATCGCGGGCATGCGCAACGCTCTCGCGCGCGCCGGCATGGAACCGCAGACCCTGTACTGCCAGCAGGCAGAGGCACTGATGGTCAACGCCCTGCCACTCGGGCTGGGGATGAAGTGATGGTCCGCTACGTCGCAGTCTTCGAACCGGACGGTCTCTCGAAGCGTGAGCGGCGCGAGCTACGGCGCGAGGTCGCCCGCACAACGAGCCACGCCGAGCAGCCAAAGCCCAGTCGGCGCGAGCGAGCGTTGCCGGAGCCCGCGGTCCGGGGCGCCTTCGGCCCGGGCCTCGTGCAGGGCGGCTACTGGAATCTCGCGCGCCCCCGCATCCCGGCTCATCAGGCGACATCGCGTCAGATCTCGGGGATCTACCCATTCGTCGCGGATGCCGGCCTCGGGCACCGAGGACCGATTCTCGGTGTCGACCTCAACGCGGATGCCCTCTGGCACTTCTCGCCGTGGGAGGCATATGCCGACGCGACCGACCGCGGCACGTTCTCGACCAACCTGCTGGTGCTCGGCGCGTACCGAGCCGGGAAGTCCGCCACCGTCAAGACGCTCGTGATCCGGTCCCTCGCATTCGGTCATCAGGCGGTGATCCCCTCCGACCCAAAGGGCGAGTGGGTCGCCGTCGCGGAGGCGGTGGCGGGCGGGGTGATCATCCGCATCGGTGGTGGGAGCACCGCGCGACTCAACCCCCTCGACCGCGGGCCGCGGCGCGCGGATTCCGACGACGAGCAGGACGAGAAGATGGTGCGCCAACGCCGCATCACGACGCTCGTGTCCCTTATCGAGATGGCACTCGGTTCCACGAGGCTCACCGCGGTCGAGCACGCCGCGATACACGATGCACTCGAGCGCAGCATCCGCTCGACCGGTGACCGCCCCACGCTACGAGCGGTGTACGAGCACCTCGGCGCGATCATCGAAGACTCCGGCACCGACTTCCGACTCTCGGACGGCGCGGTTCAGCCGCGTTTCGTTCTGCGCCGCTTCGTCGAGGGCGACCTATCCGGGCTGTTCGAGGACGAGTCGACCGTCGCGTTCGACACCGATGCGCCCATCGTCGTCGTCGACACGAGCGAGCTGTTCGCGCGAAGCGAGCTGGTCGCACAGCTCACACAGGTGTGCACGACGGCATGGATCCAGGCGGTCGTCTCCGACCGCTCCGCCAAGCGAACCCGGTACCTGATCCGCGAGGAGGGCTGGCGCGACATGACGTCACTGAGCGCGCTCCAGATGTTCCAGCAGTGGCTCAAGCTCTCGCGCCACTACGGCATCAGCAATGTCATCATCCTGCACAAGATGGGCGACCTGGATGCGGTGGGCGACGCCGGCTCGAAGGAGCGCAACCTCGCCTACTCGATCGTCGGAGACATCGAGAACAAGTTCATCTTCCGCGTTAATCACCAGGAGGCGTCTGCGCTCCGCGAACGCCTCAACATTCCCGCGACGCACGCGGAAGACGCTCGACGCCTGCGCATGGGCGTGTTCCTCGCCTACGTGGGCCAGTACGCGTACGCGGTCGACTGCTTCGCAACCTCGACCCCGTGGGAGTTCGAGCTGTTCGCGACCGACTCTGCCGTGCATCCCGAGCAGGACGTCGACGGGATGCTGACGCCCCTCGACCTCGATGCGCTCGACCACGTCTGGCCTGAGCCTCCCCTCTCCGACATTGGCATCGACGGCTGGCTGTCGCCGGCATGGAAGGAGTCCAGTGATGAGCGTTGACATCGCCCTTCGCGTGTACGCGTCGGTCACGGGACCGACCGCGATCTTCACAACGCCCGAGGGGGTGGGCGAGCCGCTCTCCGCCCCCGCGGGCGAGGACATCCGACAGGTGATCGTGCAGCGTGCTGCCGCCGAGGCGAGGCAGGCAGCCACCGCCGTCGAGCTCGTAACGTTCGGCGATCACGGCGAACACCGGATACTCATCGACTCGGACGGCGGGATTCACCGGGCCAGGTCGCCCGAGCCGGTTAGGTTCACCGAAGCCTCAGAGGGAAAGGAGGTGGGCACCCCGGCTCAGGAGCAGGAGGCGCTCGGATTGGCTGAGGCCCCTGCCCCTGAGCCGCTCGCTCCGGCGCCCCCGACTCGGCGATCCTTCATCGAGGATGCCGACACATCGGTACTCTCTCTGGGCGGGCGAGCGCTGCTCGCGAAGATAGGGCTCGGTCCATCGCGCGCCCAGGCTGAGCGCCTCGCCGGCGAGCGCCTCGTATCGCAGCACTGGGCGGGGTGCCGGACTGCGGCCGTCGTGAACGGCAAAGGCGGCGTCGGCAAGACGATGACGACGGCGATGCTCGCCGCCGTATTCGCACGTCATGGTGGCGGAAATGTGCTGGCGTGGGACAACAACGACACGCGCGGCACCCTGGGGTGGCGCACCGAGCAGGGCCTCTACGACACCACGGTTCGGGACCTGCTGCCCGCCGCATCTCAGCTTCTCGCGCCGACCGCCGAGATCTCGGGCATCGCCCGGTTCGTGCATCATCAGCGTGTCGACCGCTACGACGTCCTCCGATCGAATCCCGAGTTGCTCGCCACGCACCAGCGAATCGAACGGACGGAGTTCGACACCCTTATGTCGGTTGCGGCCCGCTATTACCGACTCGTGTTCTTCGACTCCGGTAACGACGAGTCGGCCGAGCGATGGCTGCGGATGGTCGACTCGTCGTATCAGCTCGTGATTCCGACGCTCGCCGCCCCCGAGCCGGCGGAGTCCGCTGCGCTGCTGCTCGACGCACTTCGCGAGCGCGACGAGCGGTCCCGGGATCTCGCGGACAGCGCGATCGTGGTGGTGACCGAGTCAGAGCCGAGGGGGCCTGCCGCCGCAGAGCGCGTCGCGGACGGGTTTCGTGGCACCGTGCGCGAGGTTCTGCGGATCCCGTTCGACCCGGCCCTGAAGTCCGGCCCCCTGCGGTTCGACAGCCTCCGGCGGGCGACGCAAGATGCTTGGCTGCGCGTCGCGGCCGCCGTCGCGAGCGGGTTCTGAGGGGACACGGGATGAACGGAATACTCGGCAAGGCCGTCGCGGTGGCGATTGCTGTCGTCGTCGTCCTCAGCATCGCCTTCGCCGCGCTCACCGAAGCTATCGTCCGCGTCGCATGTGGGGTGCCGCCAGAGCCAGCATCGTTGTTCTCCGGGCTCTGGCTCGGGATCACCGGCGATCCCGATGGGTATCTACCGATCGCCGGATGCGAGCTTCCTGTTCTCGCGATCCGACTCGTCGACCTCGTGGTTGTCTTCCTCGTCGTGGGTTTGGCCACGTGGGCGTGGGTCACGTACCGCCGCTATCGCCAGTCGGACCAATCGTTCATCACCGACCTCCGGAGCCGTCCCGGGTTCGCCGAGGCATCGGAGATCCGCAAGCACCTCTCAGCGAAGGCGGTACTGAAGCGAGCGAGGCAACTCCGGCCCGACATCAGCCGGCCCCGCGCCACCGATGTGGGCTGGCGGGTCGGAAGCTCCCGCGGGATGGACGTCTTCGTGTCCATCGAGGACTCTGTCGCGCTCGAGGGCCCGCCGCGCTCGGGAAAGGGATACCGCGTACTGATCTCGGCGATCCTCGACTGGTCGGGGCCGCTCATCACGACGTCGACCACGAACGACAACCTCACCGCGACGCTCCGGATGCGCGAGCGCCGCGGGCAGGTGCACGTGTTCGACCCGCAGGGACTCTCCGGCGCGCGGCATCCGCTTCGCGTCTCTCCGATCGCAGGGTGCGAGGACCCCCTGGTCGCCATGCAGCGCGGCGCCGCGGTCATCACCGGCACCGCGCTCGGCGCCTCGAACACCAATGGCGAGTGGGCACAGGCATCCGGGGTCGTCCTCGGGCGTCTTCTGCATGCGGCGGCCGTCGGCAACTGCTCGATCGAAGACCTCTACAACTGGGGCACAAGTCCGATCCTCGCGCGCAGGTCAGCTGTCTCGATCCTCCGTTCGGACGGCGCCCCTGGCTGGGGCGACAACCTCGAAGCGACCCTCGCTTCGGACGACAAGCTCGTCTCGTCGATCTGGTTCGGCGTACAGGGCGCCGTCGCACCGCTCGCCGTCCCGAAGATCCGCGATGCACTCATGCCACGGCCTGGAGAGCCGGTCTTCGATCCGCGCGCGTTCCTCGACGGCGCGAACACGCTCTACCTGATCGGGTCGGCCTCGGGAGCATCGGCGATGGGCGGTTTCCTCGGCGCGATGCTCGACGACATCGTCGAGGTCGCGCGCATTCGCGCCCTGGCATCGCCGGGGTCTCGGTTGCAGCATCCGCTCGGGCTGATCCTGGACGAGATCGTGAACATGTTCCGGTGGGGCAACCTCCCGCGGATCATGGCGGACGGCGGTGGCCGCGGGATCTGCACGTTCGTCGTGCTGCAGGCGCTCTCGCAGGCAGAGACGTCATGGTCGCGTGCCGAGGCCGACACAATCTGGGCGGCCGCGACGGCGAAGGTGTTGCTCGGCGGCGCCTCGCACGTGAACCACCTACGCGATGTCGAGGCCCTGCTCGGAACTCGGCAGACGCGACGGACTCAGCGATCGTGGTCGACGCGAGAAGCAGGGCACTCCACGAGCGAACACCACGAACGACTCGCACTCATGTCAGTCGACGAGATCCGACGGATGCCGCAGAACGTCGGTCTGCTGGCCTACCGCAACCGGCGCGGCGTGCTGCTCGACCTCAGCGGGTGGGACGAGCGGCGCGATGCGCGCGACATCCAGGCGGGGAAGCGGTCCACCGAGGCCGAGCAACAGGGAGTCTTCGCCGAGGCGAGGAGCCCAATCCCCAGCCCGGAACCTGTACCGGCCCCGGAACCGGAGGCGGATCCGGAGGCGGATCCGGAGGCGGTGAGCGAGCCGTGAGCAATCGCCGGAAGACCGGCGCCCGCAACTCGTACCGGGCGGACTTCCTCCGCTCGCCCGCGTGGTTCGCGCGACGCGCGCGCTGGTTCCGCAGGCAGGAGCGGATGCGTCGGTCGCTACTTTGCGCGGGATGCGGACACCCCGCGACCCCCGAACAGCTCGAGCTGCACCACCTCGACTACGCGGGCGTTCGCTTCGCGAGCGGCGCGTGGCGGGCGTTCGAGCGTCACGACGACCTCGTGCCGTTGCATCCGTACTGCCACGACCTTCTCCACCGACTCATCGACCGCGACCGCGTGCTCGCCTATCACCGGGCCCGTCGCGTCGCATCGGCGATCGCGCTGGAGCGCCTCAGGATCAAGCTGCAGAACAGGGAGGCGACCTCGTGAGCGCGTTCGATCCCGGGGACATCGAGGGCCTCATCGCCGCGGAGCTCGCAGGGCTTCCGCGGCTCGGGCACGGCACTGATCCTCTCGGCTCACACCCGGTCGACTGGCGGCACCTGCCGCCGGAGCAGGTCCGAGCCGAGTGGATGGCGCTACGCGAGTGGGTCGAATGGTTCACGGTGCGCTACACCGTGCCGGTCAGTGTGGTTCCCGACTGTTGGTGGAAGCACGGCGCGCTCGTCGAGGAACTCTCCGCCCTCCACGTCGCGCACCTTGCGGCCTTCGACGACAGCGACAGCGGCTTCGGGCCGATCGGATGGCACGAACGCCTCGCGCTCGCGCGCCCCCGCCTTCAGAACGCCGGGGCCGGATGCGCGAGCGGTCACTTCGAACTCAAGCCCCGCTCGTGGGATGCCGCGACCGACGAAGCGGAATGGGACGCGTGGATCACCGAGACCCACGCCGGCCGAGACACCGCCGTGTCTCATCAAGGAAAGGGAGCAGGATGACGACCAAGATCCCGGTCACCATCGAGGGCAACCTCACCGGTGACCCCGAGCATGGCGCCGGCGAGTCGGGCAACGAGTACGCCCGGTTCACCGTCGCCGTCAACGACCGTCGCCTCAACGAGACGACGAACCGGTGGGAGGACGCGGGCACGGTGTTCCACCGCGTCGTCGTGTTCAATCAGCAGTCCCGGCACGTCGCCAATTCGCTCCGCAAGGGCGACTCGGTGATCGTCGCCGGCGACCTCCGCTTCGGCACCTACACCGACAAGGAGACGGGCCAGGCCCGCGAAACTCGCGACATCATCGCCGACAACGTCGGCGCATCGCTCAAGTTCGCGAGCGTTGCGGTCGACCGGGTCCCAAAAGCCACGAGCCCCGCGGCTGACGCCTCGGGGCCTGTGACGGTGCCGGTCTCGCATACCGGCGCCGGGGTTGCTCGCTGAGCCGAACGGACTCGAGCGGGACGAGAGTTAGCGTACTCTCGTCCCGCTCTGAACCCGCCACTGGTTATCGCTCTCAAGAACGTCTCCTCACTAGAACTCATCGCAGATGAGCGTCATCATCGTCACATGACGATGATCGATGTCGAGCCGCCTCGGTTGGACGAAGAGGCAACCGCGGTTTATGCGCACCTGTTCCAAGCGCTCGGGGAGCCCGCCCGGCTGGCGGTCCTGCAGCACCTCGCACGCGGCGAGCACCGCGTGCGCGATCTGGTCGATCACATTGGTCTGGCGCAGTCGACCGTCAGCAAGCACCTGAGCTTCCTGTTGGAATGCCGCCTCGTCGACGTGCGCCCGGACGGCCGATCGTCCTGGTACTCGCTTTCAGAGCCAGCGGCGATCTCGCATCTGATCGCTGCGGCCGAAGACTTGCTCGAAACGACGGGAACCAAAGCGGAGTTGTGCGCGCACCTGCGCCGCCGGGACCCGGCTGATGCGGAAGGTGATCTTTGATGGGCGCGGGACACGACCACGGACCGACCGCAGCGGAGAGCGCGGGACGCCCGGGCGACCACCGCCGGAAGCTCTGGACGGCGTTCGGCATCACCGCGTTCATCGTGGTCGCACAGGCCGTCGGGTCGATCGTCACAGGCAGCCTGGCGTTGCTCACGGACACCGCCCATGCGCTGACCGACGCGTCCGGCTTGCTGGTGGCCCTCGTCGCGGCGACCTTGATGTTGCGGCCCGCGACATCCACGCGCACCTGGGGGTTCCGACGCATCGAGGTGATGGCGGCGCTCGGCCAGGCCACCCTCTTGCTGGGTGTCGGGCTGTACACCGCGATCGAAGGCGTCAAGCGCCTTTTTGAGCCCCCGGAGGTCCCCGCCACTGAGCTGCTTGTGTTCGGCATCGTCGGGCTGACAGCGAACATTGTCGCGATCCTCATCCTCTCGTCGAGCCGCGGGGCGAACTTCAACATGCGCGCCGCGTTCCTGGAGGTCCTCAATGACGCGCTCGGATCCCTCGGAGTGATCGTCGCGGCGATCGTGATCGTCACCACCGGCTTCCAACGGGCCGACGCCCTCGCCGGCCTGTTCATCGCGGCGCTGATCGTGCCACGTGCATTGACCTTGATGCGCGAGACGGCCGGCGTGCTGATGGAGTTCACACCCAAAGGCCTGGACCTGGAAAAGGTGCGTGAGCATATCCTCGAGCTTGATCACGTCAAAGATGTCCATGACGTGCATGCCTCGACGGTCGCCACCGGACTGCCGACGCTCACAGCGCACGTTGTCGTTGAAGACACTTGCTTCACCGACGGGCACGCCGCCGAGGTGCTCCGGGAGGTCAAGGCGTGCGTTGCAGAGCACTTCGAGGTGTCGGTGCCCCACTCGACATTCCAGATCGAGACCGAACACATCAGCGACTACGAAGCCGACACGATCAAGCACGCGTGAGCACCGCATCGAGCGGGCTCGACGCCATCGGTTCCCGGGCGATCCAAAGACCGCCGTTCTATAGTGAGCGGGATGTCTCGCCCCGCCCCGCCCCGCCCCAGTGCGGTTCTGAGTGAGCGGCTCACGATAACGAGAATCATCACGAGCGTCGTGCTGGTTTTGCTGCTGTTGCTCGGTGCGTGGGGTGCGACCCATCTCGACCCCGAGACTGCGCCAGACAATGCGGCGACGGAAGTCGCGGCTGAGGCATCCGTCATTGCGGCGGAAGATGCGGCGGTTGTGGCGGATGCGAGCGGCGCCGCTGGTTTCGGCCTCGCTGCTTGCCTACTCGGGGCGTTCTGCGGCCTGCTGCTCGTCTTGTCCTTCCTTCGGTTGCGCGGCAGGCACCTGCCCGGGGTGTTGGCAGTCGGATACCGACGCGTCTGGAGACGCCCGATGAGGCCTGCCATGGCGCGTCAACGTACGACGTTGACACTTTCCGAGCTGTCCGTCTCTCGGACCTGACTCACGGCACCGCCTGAGGGGCGGTGATCCGGCGCGCCCTGCCGAGGGGCACGTCGGTGCTGACGTGTCGTGAGTTCTGGATGCTTGGGAGCCCTGTTGTGAAAGCCTCTCAGAAGGCTGGTCTGATCGCCGCCGCCGTATTGGTGGTGTGCCTCGCCGTCGCGTTGGTCTGGTCCTTCGTCGCTGTGATCCTCCTGATCGTATGAGCGGGACGAGCGTGAGGATCGGCTTGTCGCACCGCCGTGCGATCATCGTCGGCGCCGGTCAAGCCGGCCTTGCTGTCGCCGCCGCCCTCATTTCACGTGGCCTCAGCCCGCAACGCGATTTCGTCGTCGTCGATCAATCTCCAGGCGTGCGAAGCTGGGAAACCAGATGGACGTCCCTGACGCTGCTCAGCGACGTCCGCCACAGCACGCTGCCAGCGCTGTCGTTCCCCGGTGAGCCGCAGTCCCGGCCGCGGGCACGCGAGGTCGCGGCCTACCTGAGCGCGGTCGAGAAGCACCTCGGCATCGCGCCCGTGTGGGGTGTGCGCGCAACCGGCGTGCGCCGCCTGGGCTCGAGCGCGACCCTCCTGCTGGAGACCAGCGCCGGGAGCGTGCAGACCCGCAACGTCGTATGCGCCACCGGCGCGAACAGCCGACCACGCTTGCCCGCCTGGGCAGGAGACATCGCACCACCCGGCCGCTTGATGCACAGCAGCGCCTACAGATCCGCGGCGGATGTGCCGCCCGGCGACGTGCTGATCGTCGGCGGAGGCAACGCGGGCGCGCAGATCGCTCGGGAGCTGAGCGGGACGCACCGCGTCACCCTCGCCGTGCGCAACCCGCGCCGCTACCGGCACGTCGCCACCTTCCCGCGGGCCGCCGGGTCCCGGAAGAGGCTCGGCAGTATTCGACCCGAGCCGTTGTTCGGCGACAGTTATGCGCAACTTCAGCGCGACGGCATCGACGTCGTTCCCGCCGTCGTCGGGGCGAGCGATGCTGACGTGACGCTCGCTGACGGGCGTCGCCTTGCACCGGCGTCGGTGATTCTCGCCACCGGATTCCTCCCGGGCGACGACTGGCTGCCCACTGAGGTCCGCGACGCTCCGCTCGGCCGGACGCGGACGAGCGTGCCCGGCCTGTTCGTCGCAGGCATGCCGGGCTACGGGCATCCAGGCTCCGAGAACCTGGACGGCGTCTGGCGAGACGCCGCGACGATCGCCCGACACATCGCCAACCGCCCGTGAAGGAAGACGACATGACAAACACACCCGAACCGGCCCGCTCCGAGGCGCGTCGCCCTCCGAGGCCACGGCGAACCACCAGGGCAGCGATCGCGGTCGCCGTCGCGACGATCGGCCTGGCGCTAGGCCCGTCGACGTCGGCGCTCGCCGCCGAGGACCTCATCTCGTCTTACCCCGCAGCCGATTCCGTCACAGCCACGGGGCCGGACGAGATGACCCTGACTTTCGACGAGAAGCTGCGCCCCGGTAGCGATGTGGTGCTCATCGAAGTGATCGCCCCGTCTGGAGAGAACGTCGTCGTGGACGAGGTCAGCTTCAACGGCGCCAGTGCCACACAGCATCTGGCAGCGACCGCGGCACCCGGCCAGTACGGCGTGCGCTGGCAGCTCACCTCCGACCGCGGCGAGTTGACCGAAGGTGAGTACACGTTCACTATCGATCCTGCGCTGAACACGACTGCACCGTCCCCGGATCCGACATCGGACGCGGCGCCATCGCCACACCCCGACGAAGCTCCATCCGATTATGAAGCCGGCACGGCCCCGCAAGCAGACGGGATCTTCCTGCCGTTCATCGGCGTCATGTTTCCGATCGCGATCATCGCCCCCGTCGCCGGGATGGTCCTGATGATGCGACGGGACCGGAAGCGCCGAGACATGCGGGGCTCCGATGAGGCATGAGCACCTCCTGCGGCTCGCGATGGCGTGCTCGGTCGCAGCGGCCGTGCTGGTGATCGATCAGGTGAGCAAAGCGCTCGCCATCGCGGAGCTGACTGGTCTCGGGCGGATTCCGCTGCTCGGAGACCTGTTGGGGCTGCAACTCGCATACAACCCCGGCGCAGTGCTGTCGCTCGGCGCAAACCGGACCTGGCTGTTCACGCTCGTCGGCGTCATATTCATTGTCGCCGCCTGCGCCGCCCTCTGGCGCTCGCGGACCATGGCACGCTTGGTCGGGCTGGCGCTCATCCTGGGCGGCGCGCTCGGGAACCTGGTCGATCGGCTGTTCGCTCCGCCCTCATTCGGGCAGGGGCACGTCACCGATTTCCTGGCCTACGGTGAGCTGTTCATCGGCAATCTCACCGATGTCGCGCTCGGCATCGGCGTCGCGATCTTTGTGCTCGCCAACCTCCGCGAACGCAGGCGCGAAAGCGCGGCACCGGAGCGCGTGCCAGCCGCATCCGACATACCCGCGGCTCAGAACGGAGAATCATGAACCAACGCCCCCGGACGCCCTCGCAGTATCAGCGCAACGCGCTTGCCCCGAGCCTGATCGCCGCGCCGACACTGTTCCTCGCCCCGCTGCTGCTCGGCGGCGAGTGGGCGACGATCGTGCTGTTCATCGTGGCGATCTTCGCGATGATCACTGCGTGGTTCGCATTCCAAGCGCGCCAGTGGTGGTGGATCATCGTGTTCGCCGCCATCGCCGTGCTATGGAACCCCGCATACCCGTTCCCGTTCGAGGGACCGTTGTGGACGGCTGCGCAGCCCGTGGCGGCGGTGACATTCCTCACCGCGGGCGCGCTCATCAAGATCCCGCGCCCGTCCTGACCTCGCGATGGACAGCACACCGACCCTGCCGCCGCCGGGATTGCTCGAGTACCTCGTCCCTGGGCCGTACCCAGCATCGCCGCTGGCTGCACTGGGGATCCTGCTCGCCATCGCGTACCTTGCCGGCGCCATGCGGCTGTGGCGGCAGGGGCGACGCTGGCCGGTCTCGCGCACGTTCTGCTTCCTCGCCGGCTGTGCGGCGCTGGTCATCATCATGGGGCTCGGCGTGGAGAGCTACGGATATGCGCAGTTCTCCGTGTTCATGTTCCAGCAACTCACTCTGATGATGGCGATCCCACCCCTGCTCGTCCTCGGTTCACCCGGGACGCTGCTGTTGCGCGCCACGCCGCACTGGGGTCTCGGACGTGCAGTGCTGCGTCTCGCCCACGGGGCGCTGCGCAGCCGGGCGGCCCGCTGGGCGTTGAGCCCCGCGGTAGCGCTCCCGCTGTACCTGCTGGCGTTCTATGGCCTCTACCTGGGGAACCTCGCCGACCCGATCCTGCGCCTTCCCGGCGGCCACCAGACGTTGGAGATCGGCTTCTTCCTCACCGGGATGCTGTTCACGATCCCCGTCCTCGCCGACGACCCCGTGCCCGCGCGGATGGGCTACGGGGCCCGAGCACTCGATCTGTTCGCCGAGGCGGCACTCCATGCCTTCTTCGGCGTCTTCATCATGATGAGCGACACACTCATGATCGGCACCTTCGTCCAGCCCACCGCCGCACTCGGCCTCGACCCGCTCGAGGACCAGCGCGTGGCGGGCGCCCTCGCCTGGTCATACGGGGAGGCGCCCACGCTGCTCATGGTGCTGTACATCATGCACCGCTGGTTCCGCGAGGACACCGCTCGCGCCCGCGCACACGACCGATACGCCGACGTACACGGCGACGACGACCTCGACGCCTACAACGAGTATCTCGCCCGGCTCCATGAGCGTCGCCGACCGCGCTGAGCAGCCCCGTGCGACCAATTGCTGATTCGCCCGTGCCCCGGCCCCACCCGACTAGTTTCCTGGAACGACGCGGGACAGTCCTCTCAGCCACCGCGACTACCCTGGAACACGTGAAGCCGACCGGTCCCCGCTCCCCTGAGAAGGGGCGCGAGTGCGGCTCGGTTCTGCGGCTCGTGCTGGCACTCGGAGCCGCGGCGCTCCTGCTGCTGGGCATCTGGGCATCGTCGGCCCACGAGGGCCTGGAGGGCACACCAGCTGTTCCCATCTCAGCGACAATCGCCGGGTCTGCAGACATGCCAGCCATCGATGATGAGGCGATCGCCACACTCATGCCGGCGGAGGACGAGCTGGGTACGGCCGGTCTGTGTCTGCTGGGTGCACTGTGCGGCGTACTGCTGGCGATCTTCGCGTCGCGGGCGCTGGCCGGTCGCCCTGTCCTCTCCCTGCTATCGGTTTCGTCGCCGTCACTGTCGCCGGTGCTCCCACGAGTGCGTCTATTCCGGCCTTCGGTGACGCCTACGACCCTCGGGATCTCCCGGACTTGATCGGATCCGTGCGCGGCATCGCCTCCCAGCGGCGGCGTCGCGCGCCTGCCTGAGCACTGATCGCCCATGGGCCGCGCGGAATGCTGCCGCGGTGGCAGGCGATGGCGACCAGGCGTGCTCCGGATCCGTGACCGTCCCAGGAGACCTTCACATGCCATCTCTTTCCCCTTCCCTATTTCATCGCGGTGCAGCTGCGCTCGGGGCCCTGCTGCTGGTCCCTCTGGTTGGCTGCGCGCCGCAGGACGGCGTCGCAGCCAAGTACGACGTCGGCAATCAGACCTACGAATCCGGTGACTTCCGCGTCGAGTCGATCGCCTCCGAAGAACGGGGCGAGCCCGTCGTGTTCGACGGCGTCACGGAGCACGGCGAAGCTGTGTCAGACGACGATTTCGCGGGCCGCGTGTACGTCGTGAACTTCTGGTACGCCGCCTGCGGCCCCTGCATCGCGGAGGCGCCGATGCTCGAGGACGTCTGGCAGGACTTTCAGGCCGAGGACGTCGGGTTCCTCGGCATCAACATCTATGACCAGCCCGCCACGGCCCGCGCCTTCGCCGCAGACAACGGCATCACCTACCCGAGTGTGATCGACGCGGACAGTGGCCAGGTGAAGCTCGCCTTCGCCGCCGCGACGCCGATCCAGGCGACGCCTACCACGCTGGTGATGGACCGGCAGGGCCGGGTCGCGGCGCGGATCATCGGGCAACTGCAATCAGCGTCGATCCTGTCGACGCTGGTCTCCGACGCCTTGGCCGAGGACGGCTGAGATGGGCGCGATCGTCGTGGACGGCGCCCTATGGCTCGCGATCCTCGTCGCTGCCCTGGCCGGACTTGTCTCCTTCGTCTCACCCTGTGTGCTGCCCCTCATCCCCGGGTACTTCGGCTACCTCGGGTCCGCCGTCGGCGCGGCGGAGGGAGGCAATGCCGCCCGGTGGCGAATGGTGGGCGGCGTCGGGCTCTTCATCGCCGGGTTCACGGTCGTGTTCCTGGCCATGACGATCCTCGGCGGCGTGTTCGGGATGTTCTTCGTGCAGTACTCGGCCGTCCTCACCCGGATCCTCGGCGTGTTCGTCATCGTGATGGGCTTGGTTTTCATCGGGGTGTTCCGCGGGGCCCAGCGCACCATCCGGCTGCGATCGCGCGGCGATCTCGGCCTGATCGGAGCACCACTGCTCGGCGTCGCACTGGGTATCGGGTGGGCACCGTGCATCGGACCGACGCTGGCGGCGATCATGTCGGTGTCGTGGAACCTCGGAGACCCGTGGCGGGCCGGCCTGCTCGGCCTCGCGTACTCGCTCGGGCTCGGCCTGCCGTTCCTGCTGCTCGCCCTCGGTGTCGGATGGGCCACCCGTTCAGTCACATTCGTGCGCCGCCACATCCGCGTCTTCAACATCGTCGGCGGCGCAGTCCTCGTCCTGCTCGGAGCCCTGATGGTCACCGGCGCCTGGAGTCGGCTCATGTCCATCCTGCAGGGGGTGATGCTGAATGTCACCCTCCCGCTC
Organism: Microbacterium sp. MEC084; assembly: GCF_004514465.2. Taxonomy (NCBI): domain Bacteria; kingdom Bacillati; phylum Actinomycetota; class Actinomycetes; order Micrococcales; family Microbacteriaceae; genus Microbacterium; species Microbacterium sp. MEC084. The sequence continues at coordinate 22,877 of NZ_MYFP02000022.1, forward strand.
TGAACCCGTGACGACCGACCCCGCGCGCCCCGCCGACCACATCGACCGCGGCGGCGACGAGGAGCGGATCGCCTCGCCCACGCTCGGAGTCGCCGGATGGCTGCGGTGGGCGTGGCGGCAGCTGACCAGCATGCGCACTGCGCTGGTGCTCCTGCTCCTGCTCGCCATGATCGCCGTCCCGGGGTCGATCTTCCCGCAGCGAGTCGCGAACCCGAACGGCGTGACCCAGTTCTTCCGTAACAACCCCGACATCGCACCGACGCTCGACGCGTTGCAGCTGTTCGACCTGTATGGCTCGGTGTGGTTCTCGTCCGTCTACCTGCTGCTGTTCGTCTCGCTGATCGGATGCGTCATCCCGCGCATGCGCCACCATGCCAAGGCGCTCCGTTCCCGCCCGCCACGCACGCCCGTCCGGTTGCAGAGGCTCGACCATCACCTCGTCGACGACGTGCACGTGCCCGCGCACGTGGAAGCAGTGACAGAAGCGCCAGCGGCGATCACGATCGCAGAACGGCTGCTGCGCCGCCAGGGGTACCGCACCGAACGCTACGACGCGGCGGGAGTGTGGTCGGTGTCGGCCGAGCGGGGCTACCTGCGCGAGACCGGAAACCTCGTCTTCCATGCCTCCCTGGTCGGGGTGCTCGTCTCCGTCCTCATCACGGGCGGCTTCGCCTACACGGGGCAGCGGGTCATCGTCGAGGGCTCCACGTTCGTGAACAGCCTCAGCGACTATTCCTCGTTCACGCCGGGTCGGTTCGTCGACGACACCGCGCTTGACCCCTATTCGCTCACCCTCGACCGATTCGACGTCACGTACGAACTTCCAGGGACACCCGGAGCGGGGCAGGCCGGCGACTTCGCCGCCCGGCTCACGATCCGTGCCCCCGGCGATCCGGACGGACGCAAGGATGTCGTACGTGTGAACCACCCCATCGACGTCGCAGGCGACCGGATCTACCTGCTCGGCAACGGGTACGCCCCGACGATCACGATCCGCAACGCGGAAGGCGAGGTCGTCTACAGCGAATCGCAGCCCTTCCTGCCGCAGGACGGGATGATGACCTCGCTCGGCATCCTCAAGGTACCCGACGGATTGCCCGAGCAGATCGGACTGGTCGGGTTCTTCTATCCGACCCAGGGCACTCTCCCCAGCGGCGCGTACACGTCGGTATACCCGGACCTGGTGAACCCGGTCGTCACGTTCAACGTGTTCTCCGGCAGCCTCGGCATCGACGACGGCACGCCGCGCTCCGTGTACACGCTCGACACGTCAGGGATGACGCAGGTCACTGGCGGCGAAACGGGACTCGAATCCATCGAGCTCACTCCGGGACAGACCGCGAACCTGCCGAACGGGTGGGGCACGATCACGTTCGAGGACGCCGCCGGGACCGGGGATCTCCTGTCCTCCGTGAAGCGGTTCGTGTCGCTGCAGATTCAGCGCGACGGCGGCGCGATCTGGGTGCTCGCATTCGCGTCGATCGCGACGGCCGGACTCATCACCGCACTGCTGGTGCCCCGCCGTCGCCTGTGGGTGAAGGCTTCCCTGACCGCACCCGACGGAGCGCCGCACCTGCTGCGCCTCGAATACGCCGGCCTCGCACGAGGCGAAGACCCCCAGCTGGCCCAGGTCGTGTCACGTCTGCGCGAGGAGCATCTCGCCGCCGTCACTGACGACCCCACCGATCCGCCCACCGACAAGGAGACCCTGTGAACGCGCCTGCCTCCACCCGCAAGAAACTGCCGACCCCGGTCAAGGCCACCGTGATTTCGATCGCCGTCGTGGTCGTGCTCGTGATCGCCGCGATCGTGTATGTCAATGTGACCCGCCCTGCGCCGGTGACTCCCGACGACGGTGCGCTGCCTGGCACACGCAGTGACTCCCACGTGCTCGACGAGGCCGGGGCGGACGCACCGACGCTGGTGGAGTTCCTCGACTTCGAGTGCGAGGCATGCGGGGCGTTCTACCCGTACATCGAGGAGATCCGCGAACAGTACGCCGGAGACATCAACTACGTCGTGCGCTACTTCCCGATCCCCAACCACTACAACTCGATGCACGCCGCCGTCGCGGTCGAGGCAGCTGCGCAGCAGGGCCGGTTCGAAGAGATGTACGACCGGATGTTCGAGACGCAGATCGAGTGGGGCGAAGGCCAGTCATCCGAGGCAGCCCGCTTCCGCGGGTATGCCGAGGAGCTGGGCCTGGACATGGACGCGTACGACGCGGCAGTGGCAGACCCGCAGACGCAGGCCCGCGTCGAGGAGGACTTCCTGGAGGGGCAGGAGATGGGTGTCACTGGCACGCCCACGTTCTTCCTTGACGGCGTGAAGCTCGAGCTCACCTCCTTGACGGATCTCACAGATGCCCTCGATCGCGCCATCGCCGACTGAGACGCTCCCCTCCCCCACACCGGTCGGCGCAGCCCGTCCCCTGCTGCGAATGCGCCTTGCCATGCCGACCGCATTGGCCGGTGGGCTGATCCTCGACCTCGCGTACCCCGCCGTCGGGTGGTGGCCCGCGGCATTCGTCGCCGTGACGCTCGGCCTGCTCACGCTGATCGGGCGAAGCGTCCCCGGGGCGCTGGGCGTCGGGCTCGCATTCGCCGTCGGGTTCTTCCCGCTCCATCTGATCTGGGTGGACGAGTTCCTCGGTCCGCTGCCGTGGATCGCACTGGCGGCGTTGCAGGCGACGCTGTTCGCCATTGGGGCGGTGCCGATCGCGCTCGCGTACCGGTGGTTGCCACGACGGGCCGGCGTCGTTCTGCCACCACTGCTGGTCGCGGGGTTGTGGACGCTGCGCGAGCTGGTCAGCGGAGCATGGCCATACACGGGATTCCCGTGGGCGCGAATCGGGTTGAGCCAGGTCGACGGGCCCTTCGCCCAGATCGCATCCTGGACAGGGACGGGCGGACTGTCATTCCTCGTCGTCGCCCTGTCTGCCTCAGCGATCCAGGCGGGCCGTGCACGGGAGCCGCGTCGCGGTCTCATTCCGCTGGCAGTCGCGGTCGTGCTCGCGCTGCTGCCAGCGTTCCCGACAACCCCGGCAGGCGAGCTGCGGATCGGCTGGGTGCAGGCGAACGGGCCATCGGCCTACTTCGACGAGCGCGCCTCCGGTGACATCCTCGCCGCGCAGTTGGCCGCCACCGAGACGCTGCTCGGACAGGACATGGACCTGCTCGTCTGGCCCGAAGGATCCGTCGACTCGGATCCTCTGAACCAGCCGGCGACGGCCGCAGTGCTTGATGACGTCGTACGCCGGGCCGAGGCACCGGTGCTCGCCAACGCCGCCACCCAGCGCGGCGACGACACCTACAACACGTCGCTGCTCTGGACGAGGGAGGGCGCACCGCAGATGCACGACAAGATCAACCCCGTGCCGTTCGGCGAGTACGTGCCCGATAGGTGGTTCTATGAGGCGATCGCCCCCGAGCTGATCGAGCTGATCCAGCGCGAGTACACCCCAGGGGCGAATCCGCCGCTGGTCACGGTCGGGAGTGTCGCGCTCGGGCTCGCGATCTGCTTCGACGTCATCTACGACGATGTCATCCGTGCCGGCGCGCTCGGCGGCGCTCAGGCATACGTGTTCCAGACCAACAACGCGGACTTCCGCGGCACCGACGAGAACCTCCAGCAGCTCGCCACCGCCCGGATGCGTGCGATCGAGACCGGCCGCTCTGTCGCCAACATCTCCACCACGGGCACGAGCCAGCTCATCGCCCCCGACGGCACCGTCCTCGACGAGGCGGCAGCCGGGACGACCGCGGCCCGGATCGGCGACATCCCGCTGCGCACCGGGCTGACCCCCGCCGTCGTGATGGGCCCGTGGCCGACCGCGATCGGCGCAGGCGGGGCGGTCCTGGCACTGCTACTCCTCGGGATCGCGCGCCGCGGCCTTTCGCTCCGCCTCGAAGAACGGAACCTCTCATGAACCGTCCACGCTCTGTTCTCGCGGCCGCGCTCCTCGCTGGCGTACTAGCGCTAGCCAGCTGCGCGTACACGGTCTCGCTCGATGCCGCAGCGGAGGCGGAGAGCCCGTTGTGCGCGAACGCCTCCGTCCGTCTTCCCGAGACCATCGGCGACCTCGAACGGCGCTGGACCGACGCGCAGGCCACCGGCGCCTGGGGCCTCCCCACGGCCGTCGTGTTCAGCTGCGGCCTTGAGCCTCCCGCCCCGACCACGCTGCAATGCGTGACGATCGGCGGCGTCGACTGGATCGTCGACGAAACTGACACGCCGAACCTGCGCCTGACCACCTACGGGCGTGAACCCGCCGCCCAGGCCTACATCGACACCACTGTCGTATCAGCCGACGAGGTGCTCGGCGTGCTCTCCACCGCGGTCCAGCAGCTGCCCGCGACCGGTGAGTGCACCGCCCCCGACGTCGAGACCGGTCAGCAAGACGCACCGACGGCTGGCGATGGGGACGGCCGATGAACTCACGCATGCTCCGGCTAGCAGGGCCCTTCATCCCCGCCCTGGCCGCCCTGGCCGCGCTCATCGTCGGACTGCTGATGGGCGGCGGTGCGGAACCGCGCTTGATCTCGGATCCTGGACCGGTCATCCGCTGGGGCTTGCCCGTGGTGAAGCTGCTCGTGAACCTCTCCGCCGCGACCATGGTCGGCGCTCTCATCGTGGCGTTGTTCGCCCTCCGTGCCCGAGAACGCGAGTTCGGCCTCGCCCTCGACGTGGCGTCGGCCGCCGCTGCGGTGTTCACGGTGGCTGCGGGCGCCACCGGCTTCTTCACGTTCGTGTCCACTTTCAACCCGGAAGTCTCCGCTGGCATGGCGTTCGGCCAGCAGCTCGGTCGATACCTCACCGAGACGGAGCTCGGCCGCGTATGGCTGATCAGTACCGTCGCCGCGGCCGTCATCACCATCCTCGCGTTCGCGGTTCGCGGCTGGGCATCGACGCTCGTCACCGCGCTCGTGGCCATCGCAGCACTGGTGCCGATGGCGACTCAGGGCCACTCCGGAACCCTCGCCAACCACGACGCCGCGGTCATGGCACTGATCATCCATGTCGTCGGCGTCGCCGTCTGGCTCGGTGGACTCGTGACGCTCGTTTTCCTCCGCCCAGCGCTCACGGCCGGGCGGGTTCGCATCGTGGTGGAACGCTACTCCACGTTGGCACTGGCCTCGTTCGCGCTGGTCGCCGTCTCCGGCGCTGCCCGCACTTTGACGTCGATCACCGATCCGCGAGAACTCCTCAGCCCCTACGGGGCGCTGCTCGCCGCCAAGGCCGTGGCGCTGTTCGTCCTCGGCGCGCATGGCGTGGTCTATCGTCGCCGCCTCATTGCCCGGATGACGGGCACGGGCGGGGCAGCGTTCTGGTGGCTCATCGTCGCCGAGCTCGGCATGATGGGCATCGCCAGCGGTGCCGCCGCCGCGCTCGCGCGCACCCCGGCTCCCGCCGACGTCCTCGCGCCCGCCCTCACGACAGCGGCAGAGATCCTCACCGAGGCGCCGCTGCCGCCTGAGCTCACGCCGCTGGCGTGGCTCACAGCCTGGGAGGTCGATCTGCTGTGGGCCGTCGTCGCGGCCGGCGGAGTGGTGTTCTATCTCGCCGGGGTCCGCCGCCTGCGCCGCGTTGGCCGGGCCTGGCCGAAGTCCAGAACGGTCCTCTGGACATGTGGAATGCTGCTGCTGTTCTGGACTACGTCAGGCGCGGCAGCCGCGTACGGCGACTACCTGCACAGCATGAATATGCTTGGGAGGATCCAGTTGCTTCTCGTCATCCCGCCGCTTCTGGTCCTCGGTGCCCCGTATCGCCTCGCCCTCGAAGCAATCGCTCACCGCAACGATGGCAGCCACGGGATCCGCGAGTGGCTCCAGGCTGCCACCCGATCACCCGCCCTCCGGATCCTCCGACGTTCGGCGGTTGCGACAATCCTGATGGTGGCGACTCTGTGGGGCCTCGGCGCGACTCGCGTCCTATCCTGGACTCTCGTCGATCCGCTCGGCCACGAATGGGCGATCGCGCACTCACTCGCAGTCGGGAGCCTCCTGGCCTGGAACGTCCTGACATCCGCGCGGCCGGCCGTGCGTGCCGCCGTCACGGGCGCCATCACGATCGCTGCGACGGCGCTCGGACTCTGGAATCTGCTTCAGCCAGGGCTCGCCTTCGCGGATTGGTTCGGGGCGATGGGGCGCACATGGGGGGCCTCACCGTGAAGCGTCCCCGGTTCTCTGCCGCTCCTATGCGGGTGCCAGCACCGGGTGGGATGGCGTTTCGAGGTCAGCGTAGTAGACGGCCTCGAACTCGTCGGGCGGGACATCGCCGAGCGTGGAGTGCAGGCGCCGGTGGTTGTACCAGTCGACCCATTCGGCGGTGACCCATTCCACGTCGTCGACGGTCCGCAGCGGCCCGTTGCGGAATGGGGAGTCGTCGCGGATGGCTTCGTTCTTGAACAGCCCG
>NZ_MYFP02000023.1:0-42155 GCF_004514465.2 Microbacterium sp. MEC084
TCGATGTCGGCCTGCTTGACCCACATCCGCACGGACTCGACCCCGTAACCCAGCTGCGTCGCGACCCGCTGCACCGTCCCCTGCGTGACGCCGAGCTCAGCGCGCAGCGTCCTCACCATCCGCACCGCAGCGGCCTTCTCCTCGCTCGAGTAGCGACGCGTCGTCGGCTTCCCATTCGCCAGTTCCTTCGGCATGACTCCATCCTCGTTTCCAAGGTCAGGAGCCTCCAACAAACTCAGGGCGCTTCAGACTCGCCAGCCGCTGTGAAATCGAGCAATCGCGTAGCGAACGCGGTCGTCGCCTTCCGGGGGCGTCTCAGCATCGAGTCACGCCACGAGTCGAACGACGCGCGGCGCTGGGGGCAGGCGGCGACCGAGGTAGGAGAGAAGGTGTTCGCGTCGGCGTCCGAGGGTGCCGCGGTAGCCGCGCGGGTCGGAGCCTCCACGCTCGATCGGGCCACCGAAGCGTTCCGCGCGGTCGACCTCGATGGCGACGGTGTCCCAGACAGGCCTCGCGCGGCGGTTGCCGCTGAGGAAGCGCGTGCGGCTCTCAAGGGTGCGGCTGCCGGAGTCGCTGGGGCCCTCGGCACACTGTTCACGCGCAGGGAGTCCGTGGTGCCAGAGACGACCGAAGATGAGACGCGGCAGTGAGCGCGCAGTCGACGCCGGAGATGCCCAGCCTGGGTGACCTGCTGCTCGACGCGATGCTGCAGGTGCCGGGGCAGCTCTGGGCGGCGGTGCAGTTGAATCCCGGTCCTTGGGCACTCGTCGGTGCCATGTTCGCCGGCCTCGTGCTTCTCAAGTGGCTCGCCGGGCGTAAGCGACCGGGAGCGCCCCGCCGACGCTGATCCAGCCCCAGCACACGGGAGCGGCGGGGTCTGCCCGGCCCGCCGCTCCCGTGTGGGTCTCTCAGCGGCCTCAGCCGAGCTTGTCGAGCGCGACCTCGAGGGCGGCCGCGGCCAGGCGGGTGCGGGTCGCGCCGGTCGCGTGGACGTCTCGCAGCGCGGCGCCGATCGTGGCCGACACGTCGCCGAAGATGGCCTCGTCGGTGAGCGGCCCGGTGCCCTCCATGAGGTACGCGAACACGCGGGCCATGCCGGCGTTCGCGATGAAGTCCGGGATGACCGCGAGGCGCTCGTCCGCGTACGCGTAGGTCGCGCCGTAGAAGATCTCCGGATCGGCGAAGGGCACGTTCGCGCCGCTCGCGATCACCTGGACGCCGGCCGCGACGAGCCGGTCGATCTGCTCCCGGGTGACCAGGCGCGACGCCGCGCACGGCACGAACACGTCGGCGGGCGTGTCCCAGATGCGGGCGTCGACCTCGTCGAACGGCAGCAGGTCGTCGGCGGCCAGCGCGTTGCCCTGCTTGCGCAGGTACAGCTCGCGCACCTCCTCGCGCTCCATCCCGTCGGGGCGGATGACGCCGCCCGCCCGGTCGATCACGCCCACGATGCGCGCGCCCGCGTCGGCCAGGAACCATCCGGCGGCCGAGGCGACGTTGCCCCAGCCCTGCACGATCACGCGCTTGCCCGCGAGGTCCTCGCCGGTGAGCGCGCAGTGGTGGCGCACCGACTCGGCCACGCCCCATCCGGTCACGAGGTCGGCGACCGTGTAGCGGCGCTCCGGCGACGGCGTGAAGCGGGGATCGGCGACCACGCGCGAGACCCCGTCGCGGAGGCGGCCGATGCGGCGCACGCGGTGCGCGTCCTCGCCGGTCGCGCCGCCGTAGTGGCCGTTCGCGACGCCCTCGAGCGGGTGCCACACTCCGAGCGGCTCGGTCGCCGGCACGACGTCGGCGAGCTCGTCGACGTTGAGGTCGCCGCCCGTGCCGTAGTAGGTCTTCAGCAGCGGCGCGACCGCGCGGAACCAGCGGTCCAGCACCTCGCGGCGCCGCGGGTCGCGCGGGTCGAAGTCGATGCCCGACTTGGCGCCGCCGGTCGCCGGGCCCGACACCGTGAACTTGACCTCCATGGTCTTCGCGAGCGACACGACCTCGTCGCGGTCGAGACCGGCGCGCATCCGCGTGCCGCCGCCGGCGGCGCCGCCGCGCAGCGAGTTGATCACCAGCCAGCCCCGCGCCGGGGTCTCCGAGTCCTTCCACTCGAAGACGATCTCGGGGTGCTTCCCCTCGAAGGCCTTCAGTCGCTCCAGGACCGTGACGCCGCCATCGCCGTCGCTCATCACCCGTGCACACCTCTCCATCGATCGCGCCCCCTCGTCGGGGCGCCGAACACGAACACGGATGATGATCCGTGCCGCCGAAGGGCTTTGCAACTGTGCTTCCGATCGCTGCTCAGTCTGTACAGGATGTCGACTGACCGTGGACCACAGCTATGCAGACTGTCTAGCGTGCGCCCGCGCGCGCGGGGGCGCGGCGGCCGTCCGTCCGGCTCGGCTCGACACCCGCCGCCAGTGCGAGCAGCGGCAGGGTCTTGCCCTCGAAGCACGTCGTCAGGATGAGCTCGCTGCGCGTGCGCTGCACGACCGGGATCGCCGCGATCCGGTCGATCACGTCCTGCAGGTCGGCGTTGCTGCGCACCACGATCCGGGCCAGGATGTCCGCCTCGCCCGCCGTCGTGTACGCGTCGATGATCTCGGGGATCGCCTCGAGCGTCGCGTGCAGCGCCTCGCGCCCGGCGCCCTGCTCGATCTGGATCTCGCACATCGCCATCACCCCGAACCCGAACGCGGCGGGGTCGAGCTGCGGCGCGTCGGATCGGATGACGCCCGCCGCGTGCAGCTTGTCGAGCCGGGCCTGCACGGTCGCGCGGGCGACGCCGAGGCGGCGCGAGACCTGCACGATGCTGATGCCGGGGTCGCTGCTGAGCAGGCTGACGATGTCATGATCGAGCGGATCGAGCTTCATGGCGCCGACCATACAACCTGACTAGTTCCGGTGATAGAGCGCCGGTGATCCTGTGCAGTCTGCTCGTTCATCCGGATGCTGATTGTCATGCGATCCGCGGATCCGTATCGTTGCCGCCGCAATGGCGCAGACGTTCCTCCCGCATCGCCGCAGGAGGGCCACAGGAGGCAACACACCCATGAACGCACGCATCGTCCCGGCCGCGCTCGCGGCCCTCGGGCTGCTCACTCTCACCGCATGCGGATCCGGCGGCGGCGCCCCGGAGGGCGCGCCCGGCGCGCTCCGCATCGGCATCTCGCAGATCGTCCAGCACCCCGCGCTCGACGCGGCGCGCGAGGGCTTCAAGCAGGCGCTCGAGGACGCCGGCATCGAGGCGGTCTACGACGAGCAGAACGCGCAGGGCGAGCAGGCGACCGCGACGACCATCGCGACCACCTTCGCCACAGAGGGCGTCGACCTCGTGCTCGCGATCGCGACCCCCACGGCGCAGGCCGCTGCGCAGTCGATCGCCGACATCCCCGTGCTGTTCACGGCGGTCACCGACCCGGTCGAGGCCGGACTGGTCGCCAGCTTCGACGCCCCGGGCGCGAACCTCACCGGCACGAGCGACATGAACCCCGTGGCCGAGCAGATGGACCTGATCGCCGAGGTTCTGCCCGACGCCGAGCGCGTGGGCATCGTGTACAGCTCGGGCGAGGTCAACTCCGAGATCCAGGTCGGCCTGGCCAAGGAGGCCGCCGAGGAGCTCGGCCTCGAGATCGCCGAGGCCACCGTGACGAACTCGAGCGAGGTCGGCCAGGCCGTCGCGTCGCTCGGCGATGTCGACGCGATCTACGTCCCGACCGACAACCGCGTGGTCGAGGGCCTCGAGGCCGTGGTGCAGCACGCCGAGGCGAACGGAATCGCGCTGTTCGGATCCGAGATGAGCCAGGTCGAGCGCGGCGCGATCGCGACCTACGGCATCGACTACACGGCGCTCGGCTACCAGACCGGCGAGATGGCCGTCCGCGTGCTGACCGACGGCGCGGACCCCGCCGAGATGCCCGTCGAGACGCTCGCGAAGTACACCCTGGTGATCAACGAGGCCGCAGCCGAGCGCCAGGGCGTCGAGCTGCCGGCCGCGGTCGTCGAGCGCGCCGACGAGATCGTGGAGTGACGCGGCCATGACCGGCACGCTCGAACTCGGGCTCCTGTTCGCGATCACCGCGCTCGGGGTCTACCTCACCTTCCGGGTGCTGAAATTCCCCGACCTGACGGTCGACGGCAGCTTCACGACCGGCGCCGCCGTCGCGGCCTCGCTCATCGTCGGCGGCGTGCCCGCGCCGCTCGCCACCCTCGCCGGCACGGCGTCGGGCGCGGTCGCGGGCGCCGTGACCGGCCTGCTGTATACGAAGGGCCGGATCGACGGCCTGCTCGCGGGCATCCTGACGATGATCGCGCTGTGGTTGATCAACCTGCGGATCATGGGCAAGTCCAACGTGCCGCTGCTGCGCGAGGACACGGTCATGACCCCGCTGCGCGAGGGCGGCCTGCTCGGCTCACCCGTCGCGATCCTGCTGTTCGCGGTCGGGGTGTTCCTGCTCAAGGCCCTGATCGACTGGTTCCTGCACACCGACCTCGGCCTCGCGATCCAGGCGACCGGCAACAACGAGCAGATGATCCGCAGCTTCGGCGTGAACACGCACGGCACGACCATCCTGACGCTCGCGCTGTCGAATGCGCTCGTCGCGCTGAGCGGCGCGCTGATCGCCCAGTACCAGGGCTTCGCCGACGTGAGCATGGGCATCGGCCTGATCCTGGTCGGCCTCGCGTCGGTCATCATCGGGCAGGCGATCTTCGGCACGCGGACGGTCATCCTCGCGACGCTCGGCGTGATCGCGGGCGCCGTGCTCTATCGGCTCGTGATCTTCTTCGCACTCGCCGCGGGGCTCAACCCGAACGACATGAAGCTCATCTCGGCGGTGCTCGTGGTGGCGGCGCTGCTGCTGCCGCGGTGGGGCTTCCTCAAGCGACTGCCGAGGCTGCGCTTCGCCGCCGCCCGCGGATACGGAAAGGCCGCCTGATGCTGCGCATCCACGACGTCACGAAGACGTTCTTCCCCGGCACGGTCAACGAGCGCGTCGCGCTCGACGGGCTGTCGCTCACGCTCGAGGCCGGCGACTTCGTCACCGTGATCGGCAGCAACGGCGCCGGCAAGTCCACGCTCATGAACGCGATCTCGGGCCGGATCCCCGCCGACACGGGCACGATCGAGATCGACGGCCGCAGCGTCGGGCGCCTGCCCGATCACCGCCGCGCGAGCTTCGTCGGCCGGGTGTTCCAGGACCCGATGGCCGGCACCGCCCCCGACCTCACGATCGAGCAGAACCTCGCCCTCGCCCTGCGGCGGGGGCGCGGCCGCGGCCTCGCGAAGGGCGTCACGCGCGGGCGCCGCGAGCTGTTCCGCGACGAGCTGCGCGCGCTCGAGCTCGGCCTCGAGAACCGCCTCAAGGCGCGCGTGGGCCTGCTCTCGGGCGGTCAGCGCCAGGCGCTGTCGCTGCTGATGGCGAGCTTCACCAAGCCCGACATCCTGCTGCTCGACGAGCACACCGCGGCGCTCGACCCGCAGCGCGCCCAGCTCGTGACCCAGCTGACGAAGAGCATCGTCGAGCGCGACGGCCTGACGACGCTCATGGTCACGCACAACATGGAGCAGGCGCTGCAGCTCGGCAACCGGCTCGTGATGATGCACGAGGGCCGGATCATCCTGGAGTTCGACGCGCAGCAGAAGCGCGAGGCGACGGTCGAGTCGCTGCTGGGCGAGTTCGCCAAGATCAAGGGCGCCGTGGTCGACGACCGGACCCTGCTCGGCTGAGGCCATGCCACGGGACCCCCTCCGCGTGAGGGGGTCTCGTGCATCCGGGTTCCCGTAGGCTCGACGCTCATGGCCCTCGGCGCGACGATGCACACCTTCGACGTCCAGCTCGCGGATGTGGACCGCGGCGTCTACGACGAGCTCTCGCTCCGGGTGGCGCGGCATCCGTCCGAGACCGACGCGTACATGGTGACGCGCCTGCTCGCGTACTGCCTCGAGTACGAGGAGGGGATCGCGTTCAGCGACGGCCTCTCGCAGACGGATGAGCCCGCGGTCGTCGTGCGCGACCTCACGGGCGCGCTCGTCGCGTGGATCGAGGTGGGCGCACCGGATGCCGAGCGGCTGCACTTCGGCAGCAAGGCCGCCGAGCGCGTCGCGGTCTACACGCACCGCGACCCGGAGAAGGTGCTCGCGCAGTGGGCGGGCAAGCGCATCCACCGCTCCGAGCACCTCGTGCTGCGCAGCTTCGACCCGGGGTTCGTCGACGCCGCGGTGGCCGCGCTCGCGCGCCGCAACGCCATGACGCTGTCGGTGACCGAGGGGCAGCTCTACCTCGACCTCAACGGCACCTCGCTGACCTCCGCCGTGCACGAGCACCGGATGGAGTGACGCCCGCGCATCGCGTGTGAACCGGTGCCGTCCGGCCCGTTTGGGCGTGGATAAGGGCCGAAGCGCACCGGAACCCTGCGGGTCGGGCGCCGTGTCCCCGCCCGGGTGCATGATGGGCGCATGCGGCTGAGCGCACTGGTCGAGGCGACCGACGCGGTGGCGACGACGTCGTCGCGGCTCGCGAAGATCGCCGCGCTCGCCGCCGTGCTGCGGGAGCTCGAGCCCGACGAGATCGGGCCCGCGATCGGGTTCCTCACCGCGAGCCCGCGGCAGGGGCGGATCGGCGTCGGATGGCGCGGGCTGGCGAGTCTGGCGGTCGAACACGCGGATGCGCCGACCCTGACCGTGCTCGACGTCGACGCGGCGCTCGACCGGCTCGCCGCGGCCGAGGGGCGCGGCTCGGTGGACGCGCGGCGGCGCGAGCTCGAGGGCCTCGCCGGGCGCGCGACGGCGCCGGAATGGGACTTCGTGTCGCGGGTCATCCTGGGCGAGCTGCGCACCGGCGCGCTCGAGGGCGTGCTGCTGGATGCGATCGCGAAGGCGGCGGAGCGGGAGGCCCCGAGCGTGCGGCGGGCCGCGATGCTGTCGGGCGACCTCGGCGAGACCGCGCGCATCGCGCTGACCGGCGCGGCCGAGGAGCTCGAGGCGGTGGGGCTCCGGGTCGGCCGGCCTGTGATGCCGATGCTCGCGTCGACCGCGGGCTCCACGGCCGAGGCGCTCGCGACGCTCGGCCGCGAGGCGTCGGTCGAGTACAAGCTCGACGGCGCGCGCATCCAGGTCCATCGCGACGGCGACGACGTCCGGATCTACACGCGCAGCCTCGCCGACGTGACGCACCGCGTGCCCGAGATCGTCGAGGCGGTCCGTGCGCTGCCGGCCGAGCGGGTCATCCTCGACGGCGAGACGCTGTCGCTCGACGAGGACGGCAGGCCCCGCCCGTTCCAGGAGACGATGTCGCGCTTCGGGTCGGAGGCCGCCGCGGCCGTCGCGCTGCGGCCGTGGTTCTTCGACATCCTGCACCTGGACGGGCGCGACCTGATCGACGAGCCGCTGTCGACGCGGCTCGAGGTGCTGGAGAGCGTGGTCGGCGCATCGCGCATGCCGGGCATCCGGACCGACGATCCGGAGCGGGCCGAGGAGTTCTCGCGGCAGGCGCTCGCCGCGGGCCACGAGGGCGTCATGGTGAAGGCGCTCGACTCGCCCTACGCCGCCGGGCGGCGCGGCAAGAGCTGGCTCAAGGTCAAGCCGGTGCTCACGTTCGACCTCGTCGTGCTCGCCGTCGAGTGGGGGTCGGGGCGTCGCCGCGGCCAGCTGTCGAACCTCCACCTCGGCGCGCGGGACCCCGAGGGCCGGTTCGGCGAGCCGGGCGGCTTCGTGATGGTGGGCAAGACCTTCAAGGGGCTGACGGACGCGACGCTGCGCTGGCAGACCGAGCACTTCCCGACGATCGAGACGCACCGCACCGCCTACGCCGTGCACGTGCGCCCTGAGACCGTGGTCGAGATCGCGATCGACGGCGTCCAGCGCTCCAGCCGCTACCCCGGCGGCATCGCGCTCCGCTTCGCCCGCGTGAAGGGCTACCGCCCCGACAAGCGCCCCGCCGAGGCCGACACGATCGAGTCGCTGCGCGCACTGCTGCGCGGGTGATCCCGACCTCGACGCGCGAACCGGTGCGATCCGGCCCTCATCGCGTTCGATAAGGGCGGGATCGCACCGGAGCGCGTCACGGGCAGTCGACGCGCGGGTTCCAGTCCTCGAACATGCCGTCGGGGTTGTGCTTCCAGAGCCACACGTGCAGCTCGTAGAACGCGGGCAGCCCGTAGCGGTTCTGCGCCGCGGGCTCGTTCGGACCGGGCATCCGGTGCAGCGTCTGCCCGAACAGCTCCGGCACGACGCCGCCGAGCATGGACTCGAAGGCGACGTACTCCACCGCGACGAGGTGGAGGCGGCCGTGCCTGTCGGGCTCGTACACCAGCACCTCGGGCATCGCGGGATCCAGCGCCGGGTCGAGCACCAGGTCGACGTCGACGTAGTGGATGCCCATCCCGCCCGCGGGCGAGTCGATGCACGCGATGCCGGCGGCGTCGACGAGCTCGCCGTAGCCGGCGGCGATGGCGGCGTCGACATCGGCGAAGCGGGCGGTCGCGGCCCGCACCTCGGCGAGCTCGGACTGGGACGTGAGGTCGCCGGAGCCATGCGCGTGGGCGGCCGGAGCCGCGCCGGCGAGCAGCAGCGCCGCGGCGAGCAGCGCTCCGCGAGGCGCATCCGCGCGCGCATCACGCACCTTCCTTCACGGGGAAGATCTCGTCGGCGACGAGCCCGTGCGCCTCGCGGTGCACGCGGTTGGCGGCCTCGGCGTCGGGGGCGTCGACCAGGCAGAAGATCCTGCCCGCGCCCTCGTCCACCCAGTACCGCAGGTACTGCACGTCGTGCGCGGCCTGCGTCTGCAGGTCGGCGGCGTGCGCCATGGCGACGTCGTCCATGCTCACGGCCGAGCCGAGCGTGTGGACGTCCATGTAGAGAGGCATTCCGTGCTCCTTTCCGAGCGGTCGATCCGATGCCTCCAGCACAGCCCGCACGCGCGCGCGGCGGATCGGCGACCGGTGCCCGGTTTCCGGATCGCGGTTGCCCGGTTTTCGACGACGGGTTCAGCCGGCGACGGTTCAGCCCGCGACGGGGACCAGACCCGAGCGGCGCGCGGCCTCCGCTGCCTCGGCGCGCGAGGCGACACCGAGCTTCGCGAGGATCGCCGACACGTGGTGGTCGACCGTGCGCACCGACAGCACGAGGCGGCGGGCGATCTCCTCGTTGCTGAGGTGCTCGCACAGCAGCGCCAGCACATCCTGCTCGCGGCGCGTCAGGTGCGCCGGGTGCGCCCGGGTGGCGGATCGGGATCCGGCGGGGATCGCGCGCAGACCGAGCTCCCGCATCCGGCGCCGCACGGCCCGCACCGCGGCGGTCGCGCCGAGCCGGTCGAACCGCGCGATCGCCTCGCGCAGGTCGGCCTCGTCGTCGGAGAACGCGAGCACGAGGGCGGCGTGGTTCACGTATCCGATGCGCTCCCACGCGGCCACGGCCTCGCGGCGCCTGCCCGCGAGCTCGTGGCGCGGCGCGTCCCAGACGTCGGCGGCGTCGATGTCGCGGGCGGCCGGGCCCAGCAGGCGGTGCGCCCACTCGAGAACCGAGTCGCGGATGCATCCCACGGTCCCGGGTGCGAGGTCGAGCGCGCGGGCGGCCTCGCGTCGCGCGGCGTCGAGGTCGCCGGACAGCCAGTGCGCCTCGACGAGGTTCAGCGCCGACTGCACCTCGTACTGCGGCTGGCCCGAGCCGCGTGCGATCGCATCGGCCTCGCGCAGCAGCTCCATGCCTCGCGGCTCCCCGCGCCGGGACCGGATGCGCCCGGCCACCGACAGGCACGTGTACCGGTTGAGGGGCGTGAGCGGCATGCCCGCGGTGCCCTCCGCCATGTCCAGCGCCTCGTCCCAGTCGCCGCGCCATTCCACGATCTCGGCGTGCTCCATCCGCAGGCACCATCCGAAGCTGAGCGCGTCGTGGGCCTCGCAGAACGCCCAGCCCTCCTCGTACACGGCGATGGCCTCGTCGATCCGCTGCTCGGAGCCGAGCGCCCAGTGCAGGTTGTTGAACGCGCGCCCGGCCTGGTCGGCGACGCCGCCCTCGAGCGCGAGGCGCAGCGCCTCGCGCATCGGCGGCTCCCAGTCCCCGCCCGTCACGGCGAGCGAGCACGCCAGGGTGTCCAGCGCGTCGGCCTGCACCCCCGGAAGGCCGAGCCTCTCGCCCAGCGCCTGGGCCCGGCGCGCGAGCACGACGGCGTCGTCGTCGCGACCGTTGAGCATCCGGTCGCCGGCCAGCTGCGCCAGCGCCGCCGCGTACTCGCGGGTGTCGCCGTGCGCCTGGAGCAGCTCGAGCGCGCGCTCCGCGGTCGCCGTCGCGCCGGTGCCGTCCGCGACGCGGAGCTGCGCGCGGGCGAGACCGCGCAGGCTGTCGCCCTCGCGCACGGTGTCGCCGAGCCCGCGCCACAGCTCGCTCGCCTGACGCCGCGCATCCAGGGCTCGCTCTCCCTGGTCGACCACGGCGGCCTCGGCAGCGAGCGCGTCGAGGAGCTCCGCCCGTTCGCGCTCCGGCAGCCCGTCGGCGTGACGCAGGGCACGCTCGAACTGGACGAGCGCCTCCCGGTGCGCGCCCAGGGCGGCCGCCTCGCGACCGGCGCGGCGCGCGTGCGCCACGGCGCGCGCGGCGTCGCCCGCGCCCTCGGCGTGGAACGCGAGCCGTGCCGGATGCGCGACCTCGAGCTCTTCCAGCGCGGTGAGGATCGCGCGGTGCAGCGCCTGTCGCCTGTGGGGCGGGATCGCCTCGTCGACCGCCCGGCGCGCCAGCTCGTGCCGGAAGGCGAACGCGTCGGTCGTGGCGCGGATGACGCCGCAGGCCAGCATCTCGTCGACGTCGCGCGGCGCCGCCGAGCCGACCCGGCCGAGCAGCGCGGGCGGCACCGTGAGGCCGATCAGGGCGGCCGCGTCGAGCGCCTCGCGCGCGGGAGGCGAGAGGCGTGCCGCGCGGGCGAGTACCAGCTCCCGGATGGACGACGGCATGCCGTCGCCGGGCCCGGATCGCAGCAGCTCGCTCACGAAGAACGGGTTGCCGCCGGTTGCGCGGAACAGCTCGCCGCCGTCGACGCCCCGCCCGGCGGCGAGCGCGTCGACCGCGTGCGCCGACAGCGGAGGCAGGTCGATGCGCCGGGTGGTGCGCATCGCGCCGAGCTGGGCGAGCACCTCGAGCAGACGTGGCCGCGGCTCGTCGTCGCGGAACGTCGCGATCAGCAGCACCGGCAGGTCGCGCACCCGGCGCCCGAGGAAGCGCAGCAGGTCGAGCGTGGCGTCGTCGGCCCAGTGCACGTCCTCGAACACCGCGCAGGTCGGGGCACCGCCGCCCGCGAGCGCCTCCCGCGCCGCGTCGAAGAGGCGCTCGCGCGGGGCGCCGTCGCGGCACATCCGGTCGAGCTCCGGATCGAGCTGCGGCGCGAGATCGACCAGTGCCCCGAGGGGTCGCGGCGTCGTCAGCGGATCGCACGCACCCCAGGCCCAGCGGGCGCCGGGCACTCTCCGCTCGAGCGCCTCGACCAGCGTCGACTTGCCCACGCCGGCCTCGCCCGCGACGAGCACGAGGCGCCCGGCGCCGGCGGCCGCCTCGGCCGCGTACTCCTGCAGGGCCCCGAGCTGCGCGTCGCGCTCGAGCAGATCCATGCGCGAAGGCTACTCCCGAGCGCTCGTCACGGATACGGGCCGGCCACGCCACGGGATCCCCGGTTCTCAGGGCCGGATGCGCCGGATGGACCTGAGAAGCCGGGGTCCCCGGACGAGGACTCTGCAATAATCTGCGTATGGATGCAGATAAGCGGACATGCGGGCGGCTGCCGGACAGCTCGTTCGTCGAGCTCGCGGTCGAGGTGTTCGGGATGCTCGCGGACCCGACGCGCGTGCGGCTCATCCTGGCGCTCAAGGAGCACGGCGAGCTGTCGGTGAACCACCTCGCCGACATCGTCGACAAGAGCCCCGCCGCGGTCTCGCAGCACCTCGCGAAGCTGCGCCTGGCGCGCATGGTCGCGACGCGGCAGGACGGCACGCGCATCTTCTATCGCGTCGTGGACGAGCACGCCGCGAAGCTCGTGACCGAGGCGATCTTCCAGGCCGAGCACGCGCTCGGCACGCCGCACCACCACCGCGCCGAGGCGGCGACGCCGTGACCGCGCACGCCCACGAGCACCCGCACGACCACGATCACGGCGACCACAGCCACGGCCACGCTCACCCGCGCGGCATCCGGGGCTTCCTGCACGAGCTGTTCGTGCCGCACACGCACGACCCGGCCGACTCGGTCGACGACGCGCTCGAGGCGAGCGCGCAGGGCATCCGCGCGCTCCAGGTGAGCCTGGTCGCGCTGCTGCTGACGACCGTGCTGCAGCTGGTCGTCGTGCTGATCAGCGGATCCGTCGCGCTGCTCGCCGACACCGTGCACAACTTCTCGGACGCGCTCACGGCCGTGCCGCTGTGGATCGCGTTCCTGCTCGGCCGCCGCGCGGCGACCCGGCGCTATCCGTACGGCTACGGCCGCGCGGAGGACCTCGCGGGCCTGTTCATCGTGTTCGTCGTCGCGCTGTCCGCCGTCGTGGCGGCGTGGCAGTCGATCGACCGGATCGTCCACCCGCAGCCGCTCGAGAACCTCGGCTGGGTGATCGCGGCCGGGGTGATCGGCTTCCTCGGCAACGAGGCCGTCGCGATCTACCGGATCCGGGTCGGCCGGCGCATCGGATCGGCCGCGCTCGTCGCCGACGGCGTGCACGCCCGCACCGACGGGTTCACCTCGCTCGCGGTCGTGCTGGGCGCGCTCGGCGTGATGGCGGGCTTCCCGCTCGCCGACCCGATCGTCGGCATCCTGATCTCGCTCGCGATCGTCGTGCTGCTGTGGGGGACGGTGCGCAGCGTCGGGCGCCGCATCCTCGACGGCGTGGAACCCGAGCTGCTGGAACGCGCCGAGCACGCCCTCGCCCACGTCGACGGGATCGACCGCGTCGAGCAGGTGCGCCTGCGCTGGGTCGGCCATCGCCTGCGCGGGGACGCCCTGATCGCCCTGACGGATGTGCCGCTCGCCGAGGCCGAACGGATCGCGGCCGAGGCCGAGCGGCAGGTGCACGCGCACATCCGCGGCATCGACGAGTTCCGCGTCACGCCCGTGACGGCGTAGGCGTCAGTAGTTCCCCATCACCGCCACGCACACGCCGAAGAGCACGATCGGCGCGATGGCGATGCTGCACAGCATGCCGGTGCCGATCGCCCGACCGGGTCGCCAGACCAGCAGCCCGATGCCGCCGAGCGCGATCACGGCGAGCAGGCCGCTGCCCACGAAGAATCGCCACTGCTCCCCGCCGCTCAGCCAGACGAGCACGGCGACGACCTCCAGCACCACCCCGGCGCCGAAGCCCGCCAGCACGCCCCAGCCGAACGAGAGCCCGAACAGCCCGCGCGGCTCGGGCGGGGGAGCGTAGCCGTACGGCGCACCCGGCGGGGCGTACCCCGGCGCGTAGGACTGCGGGTGGGGCGGGGAGCCCGGATGGCCCGGCTGGCCTCCAGGCGGCGCGGCGGCGTCCGCGGGCGCGGCCCCGGGTGCCCCGGGCGCCCCCGGCGGCACCTCCGGCGGATGCGCGCCGGGTGGGATGGGCGGCTTCGGCGGCGGCGGCTGCGGCGACGGAGGGACCGGCGGGGGCGGCCCCGGCTGGGGCGCGACGGGCGGATGCTCCGGCGGGGCGGGAGGAATCGGGGTTCCCGGCGCGTGCGGGACCGGCGAGCCGGGCTGATCCGGCTCTGTGGGGTGGTCAGGCGTGCTGTTCACTCGTCGCCGTCCTCTCTGACGTGGCGGTTGCGGGGATGGCCTCGGGGCCGAGCCCGGATGCGGTCGGTGCGGTGCGGAAGCGCCCGGTGCGGATCATCCACGCGATCCGGGCGAACAGGAGGGGCATGGTCGCCAGCAGGAACAGCTGGGGCCGCGTGAGGCCGAGCCACGCGATCTCGTTGCCGCGCACGAACTCCACGGCGAAGCGGAACACCCCGTACGCCGCGATGTACAGCGTGAGCGTCTCGCCCGGCGCGATCGACCGGTGCCGGAGCCAGAACCACAGCAGCGAGAACGCCACGGCGTGGAACGCGATCTCGTACACGAAACTCGGGTGCAGCGGCACGCCGGCGACCGACCCCGTGTACGCGGCGGCATCGGCGTCGAGGACGACGCCCCACGAGGCCCCGGTGGGCGTGCCCGGCTCCTCCGTGAGCAGGCAGCCGATCCGCCCCACGGCCATCGCGAGCGCCACGGCGGGCGCGAACAGGTCGCCCGTGCGGTGCGGGTAGCGGACGATGCGCTTGGCCACGTGCACCCCGAGCCACGCGCCGACCAGCGCCGAGAGCATCGACGCGTTGCCGTACGCGAGCTGGTCGACCAGGCTCAGGTTCTTCGCCGGGTCCAGGTTCTGCGCCCACGTGCCCAGCCGCGCGAGCACGGACGCCCCCACCAGCGCGCCGAGCACGAGGTACCAGATGCGGTGGTCCGACACCCGGCGGCGCCGCTTCTCGGTCACGAAGATCAGGCCCGCAGCGAGCATCCCGAGCGCGACGAACGCCGAGTGGGTGTCGACGCGCGGCAGCCAGCCGGCGAGGTCCTGCAGCGTCGGGAACATGGCGTCACCCCAGCAGGCGCATCCAGAGCCCCACCCACAGCGGGATGGCGGCTGCCGACAGGATCGCGATCACCCAGAGGTACAGCAGCACCAGGCGGGTGTCGCCGAGCTTGCAGCGCGAGCGCAGCAGGCCCGCGCGGCGGGCGCGGGTGTAGCCGGCGATCGCGATGCCGGCGAAGGCCAGCACCGCGAGCGGGCCGAGCAGGCACGCGAGCAGCGCGACGGTCGTGTACACGCAGAGCCGCAGCGGATCGAACGAAGGCGCCGGATCGCCGACCGTCGCGTCGTACTGGTTCAGCCCGTGCACGCTCACGTCGCCACCACCGGAAGCTCGCGGCGTGTCTCGCGCACCGGGGTCAGCGTCTCGGCCCGGTCCCGCGATCCGGTCGCGGTCGACAGGCGCGTGCGGCCCAGCGGCGCCCACGCCTGCACGGCGCAGAACGGCGCGCACTGGTGCGCATCCGTGGTCTCGTTCACGGTCGCCACGTGCACGCAGCACTGCGTGAGCCGCTCCTCGATCATCGTGTGGATGTCCATGAAGGGCTTGACCGTGATCCGCTTGACGCGCTCGCCCATCATCCGGCGCAGGCGCTCGTGCTGGCCGGGCAGGCGCGAGGCGGCGAGGGTCGCGAGGGTTCCGATGCCCAGGTCGCACGCCTGGCAGATGTCGCGCCAGATGTCGGTCATGGACGGGTGCGACAGCGACGACTGCTCGCTCAGCAGGTCGAGCAGCGACGTCTTGACGACCTCGCGGATGCGCCTGTTGACCTGCGAGTCGGCGATCCGGTTGGCGATCAGGTCGGGCTCGAGATCGAGGAACTGCTTGAGCCGGTCGTGGCCGATCAGCCCGACGAGCGACTTCCACTCGCCCGCGTCGTCCTTCAGCAGATACCCGACCGAGCAGCAGTGCGGATGGCTGCACGGCAGTGCCGTGAGGTCGTGCCACGTCACGAGGTCGTCGGTCTGCGGCCCCAGCCGCGCGAGCACGCCCGTGTGGGTGAGGCGGTCGTCCGGATCGATCCCCGCCGAGCGCCCCGATCCGAACACGGGCTGGATCGTGACGCCGCCCACGAACGGGGTGTCGAGCGCGCGGCGGATCACGGCGCCGATCTCGCCGTCGTTCACCCCGAGCGCGGCCGTCATCGTCAGGGTCGTGAAGACGCCCGCGGCCGACAGCCGCTCGAGCGCGCGCTCCTTGAACCGCCGGATGTCCGCGCCGCGGTGGTACGCCGAGGCCTCCTTGGACTCGCCGTCGTACTGCAGGTAGATCTCGATCCGCTGCCGGTACTTCCTCAGCACCTCGACGAACGCGTCGTCCTGCGCGATCCGGAGCCCGTTCGAGTTGATCAGGATGCGCACCACCGGGCGCGCGACCAGGTGCTCGAGAAGCTGCTCGAGCCACGGGTACAGCGTCGGCTCGCCGCCCGAGAGCATCAGCACATCGATGCGGCCGTTCTCCTTGGCCAGGCGCGCGTCCACCGACGCGAGCACCTCGGCGAGGGGAGCGACCGCGCTCGCCGCGGGGCTCGACTCGGCGAAGCAGGTGGGGCAGCGCAGGTTGCAGTGATCGGTGATGTCCTCGAGCAGGATGCACGTGTGCTGCGTCTGCATCTGCGGCAGGCCGTCCTCATACGCCGACGGGACCGGCTTGAAGTTGCCGATGAGATCGGGCGCGTGCACCTTGGTCGGCGCGGTCCACTGCTCGAGGTACGTGAGGATCTCGGCCGACTCGTCGTACATCGTGCGGATCAGCCCGTGATCGGGGCATCCCCGCTCGAGCCAGATGCGTCCGTCCCGGTTCGCGAGCCACCCCGACAGCCGCCGCACCTCCGAGAGCGGGCGATCCGGATCCTCCTCGTGGCAGCGCGGGCAGAACGCGTTGACGTACCGGTGGATGCGGTAGTCCCGCAGCGGCATCCCGGCGCTGGGCTGGCTCATGCGATCACCCTAGGCCCGGGCGTCCCGCCGCGTCTGTCCTCCGTTCGGCGGCGCGCGGGTCGGGCGGGCGTTTCGTCTCCGCTCCTTCGTCGCTCCGCTCAACGACCGGGCGCTCTCGGTCGTTGAGCGGAGCGAGCGCCAGCGAGCGGAGACGAAACGCGTCCAAGCATCCCGCGCAGGAGTAGCGTCGAGGACGTGACGGGCTCGATGGAACGGACGACGCCGTGACCAGGCTGGTGCTGGTGCGGCACGCGAAGTCGGACTGGGGCGATCCGCGGCTCGACGACCACGACCGCCCGCTGAACGACCGGGGCCGAAGGGATGCGCCGCGCATGGCGCGCCGGCTGGCCGAGACGGGCTTCCGCCCCGACGCGATCCTGTCGAGCACCGCGCTGCGCGCACGGACCACGGCCGAGGCGTTCGCCGCCGAGCTCGGCGTGCCGGTGGCCCTGGATCCCGGCCTGTACGGCGCGCCCGCCCGCGCGCTGCTCGCCGCCGCGGCGGCCACGGGGCTGCCCGCCGTGATGGTGGTCGCGCACGACCCGGGGATGACCGCGCTCGCCGAGGAGCTGTCCGACGGCGCCATCGGCCACATGCCGACCTGCGCGGTCGCGACCTTCACCTGGGACGAGGACGACTGGGACGTGGCGAGCGCGATCGAGCCGTCGTCCTGGACGTTCGACTCGCCGCGCTCCTGACGTCCGCGATCCTCAGCGCGCGCGGGCGCGGCGCTCGAGGTACTGCATCGACTGCGCCGACGACGAGACGAGCGCGCGCAGCGAGCCGCCCGGCAGCGCGCGCGGGTGGCCGGCCGGCAGGTAGGCGCGCAGCAGCGCATCCGAGATGCGGTGCGCGGTCTCCTGCAGCAGCGCCGCCAGGCGCCGGGGCGACGCGCCGTCGTTCGGGACGACCGCCCCGAGCGCGCCCACCACCACGTCCTCCGACCCGCGCACCGGCACGGCCAGCCCGCGCGAGGCCGGGTGGATCCAGCCCTCCGCGTCGGCGTACCCGTGCGCGCGCGTCGCGTCGACCGCGGCGCGCAGCTGCTCGGCGGTCTGCGGCCCGGCGGACGTCATCGGCCGGATGCCGCCCTCCAGCACCGCGTCGAGCAGGCCCGGCTCGCCGAAGGCCAGGAACACCAGGCCGCTCGACGACAGCTGGATCGGGATGCGCCCGCCCACGATCGACCCGTTGATCACCGCATCCGGGGCGGAGATCCGCTCGATGATCAGCACGTCGGTGTCGATCCGCACGGCCAGCTGCACGTGCTGTCCGACCTCGTCGTGCAGGCGGCGCAGGTACGGCTCCGCGATCTCACGCAGTCCCAGGGCGCCGGGCGTCTTGCTGCCGATCTCCCACAGCCGGTTGCCCAGCCGGTACGTGCGCCCCGCGACCGGCTCGAGCAGCCCGTGCGCCACGAGCTCGGCCACGATGCGATGCACCGACGACAGCGGGATGCGCGAGCGCCGGTGGATCTGTGTGAGCGTCAGGAACGGCGCGTCGGCGGTGAAGGCGTCGAGCACCGCCAGCACGCGCGTGAGCGCGGAGGTTCCCTCTGATGATCTCGCCATTCGGACCTCCTGGGATGTCTCGGCGGTTTCGACTCGGTCGCTGGCGCTCCCTCGCTCAACCAGCATGGGGAACGCTTCCGTTGAAAGGAAGAGTCGATTCCGATCGCCGAGCGCGGTTCCTAGGCTGACCGCGACATCCCGTCCCGTTTCGATCGAAGGAGATCGACATGTCCGAGACCCTCGCCCAGGCACTCGCCCGCGTCGGAGACCCGGTGAAGCTGCTGCGCGACGTGGACTATCCGGCGTTCACGTTCCCCGTGCATCCCGAGTTCAGCAACTGGCGCTCCGAGTCGCGGTCGTGGAACGAGACCGTCGCGCTCATGGATCAGTCGCACCACATGACCCAGCTGTTCCTCACGGGCGCCGACATCGCCGAGGTGTTGAGCCCGATCGCAGTCAACACGTTCACGAACTTCCGCCCCGGCGTCGCCAAGCAGCTCATCTCGGTGAACCACGACGGGCACGTGATCGGCGACGGCATCCTGTTCAACCTGAACCACGCGACCCCGCAGGGCGAGACCGTCGTGCTGATCGGCCACCACGTCCTGATCGACTGGGTGCGATTCCACGTCGAGCGTTCGGGCAAGGACGTCCGGTACCGCCTCGAGGGCAACTCGAACATGCGCGAGGGCGACCCGACGTTCTACCGCTACGAGCTGCAGGGCCCGCGCGCGCACGACGTGCTCGAGAAGCTGCTGGGCGGCCCCGTGCCCGAGGTGAGGTTCTTCCACATCCACGACTTCGCGTTCGCGGGCACGACGGTCCAGGGGCTCCGGCACGGCATGGCCGGGCAGCCCGGCTTCGAGTTCTTCGGCCCGTACGCCGAGGGTGAGACGGTGCGGCAGGCGCTGCTCGATGCGGGCGCGGAGTTCGACATCGTGCGGATCGGCGCAAAGGCTTACTCGGTCACGCCGCTCGAGTCGGGCTGGGTGCCGACGCCGTTCCCGGCGATCTTCGGCGACGACCCGCTGTTCGTCGAGTACCGCGAGTGGCTGCCGCTGGCCCGCGCCGGTTCGATCGGCGGATCGCTTTACGGGCCGGTCGAGGACTTCTACCTGACCCCGTACGACCTGGGCCTCGGCCGCTCGGTGAAGTTCGACCACGACTTCATCGGCCGCGAGGCGCTGGAGCGGATCGCCGAGTCGCCCGCGCGCCGCAAGGTCACGCTGATCTGGGACGCCGCGGACGTCGCGGAGGTCGTCGAGTCGCAGCTCACGCCCGGCACGCCGGCCAAGTACCTCGAGTTCCCCAAGGCGCGCTACGGGTTCTACCAGTTCGACGAGGTGCGGCAGGACGGCCGTCGCGTCGGCGTCTCGACCGACGCGGGGTACGTCGCGTACGACCAGCTCTACCTGTCGCTCGCGTCGGTCGATGTGGATGTGCCGGACGGCGCGCGCGTCGAGGTCGTGTGGGGCGAGGAGCCGAACTCGCGCAAGAGCAACGTCGAGCCGCACGTGCAGGCCCACATCGGCGCCACGGTCGCCCCCGCGCCGTACCACGACTACGCGCGCACGACCTACCGCGACCTGTGACACCCGGCCGTGGCCCCGACCTGCCGCATCGTTCCGGCAGGTCGGGGCCACGAGCGCCGGTCAGGCGCCGGCGTCGTCCTCGCCCTCGGCCTGCGAGGGGTGGCCCTCCGGGCGGAGCGTGTCCGCGTCGTGCGGGTCGTCGGGGTCCTCGCCCTCGGCCTGCGAGGGGTGCTGGCCGCCGCCGTAGCTGTACTCGTGGTGGCCGCCCACCTCGCCGCCGCCCAGGGTCGCGCCGCCCTGGTTGGCGTCCTCGACGCCGAGGTCAGCGCCTCCGCCGGCCGACGGGACGTCCGTCGGCGGGTCGGCCATGCCGGGCTCGTCGTCCAGCTCGGCGGGACCGTCCTCGATCACCGGGTCCTCGCCCGTCGAGAGGTCCGGATCCTCGCTGACGAGGTCGTCCTCCGGGCCGCGGTGCTCGTTCGGGTCGGTCGTGTTCTCGCTCATGTGGCACCTCCATTCGGTGCCGCCAGCGTCGCGCGGCGCGCCGCGGCCGCGCCAGGGGATTGACACGGCACGCGGCCGGCATCCGGAGACGGGAGACGTGGATGCCGGCCGCGCGTGTGGGGCCCGGACATGACGCGGCGCGCGGGCGTCCGTGCTCCGCGCGCCGCGACCGAACCGGGCGGTTCAGGGGATCAGAAGTCCTCGCCCTCGGCCTGCGAGGGGTGCTTGTCGAACCAGTAGGGGCGGCCGAGGTGGAGGAGGGCGTCGGTGTCGAACTCGTGCTTCATGGGTGTTCTCCGTTTCGTGAGCGGCGGATGGGGTGACGGTCAGTACGCCTGGGCGCGCTGACCGACGATCAGGTGGATGAGGGCGAAGCGGCCCTCGCGCTGGGCCTTGAGCGCCGCGGCGACGGCGGCGGGCACGTCGGCGTCGCGCTCCACGCGCACGCCGAAGCCGCCGAAGGCGACCGCCATGGCGGCGAAGTCGGGGTTCACGAGCTGGGTGCCCGAGATGCGGCCCGGGTGGTGGCGCTCCTGGTGCGTGCGGATGGTGCCGTACTCCTGGTTGTCCATCACGACGACCAGGGGAGCGGCGCCGTACTGCCGCGCGGTCGCGAGCTCCTGGCCGTTCATGAGGAACTCGCCGTCGCCCGCGATCGTGACGATCTGGCGGCCGGGGAAGCGCAGCGACGCGGTGACGGCCGAGGGGATCGAGTACCCCATCGAGCCGTTGCCCGCGCTCACCATGGCCGGATACTGACGGACCGGGAAGTAGCGGTGCGCCCAGTTCGTGTGCTCGCCCGCGCCCAGCGTGACGAGCGCGTCACCCTGCAGCTGCGGCACGAGGTGCGCCATGAGCGTGTCCATGCGGGCGGGCGCCTCGGCGTCGGTACGGGCGGCCGGAAGGGCCGCGAACTCCTCCTGCTGGCCGCGCATCCGGGCGGTCCACTCGGCCCATTCGGGCTTGGTGGGCACGTCCAGCGCCTGCAGGTCGCGGACGAACGCGCTCGGCTTGGCGACGATCTGGTGCGACACGGCGCCCGAGCGCCCGCGCAGCGAGGCGTCCATCGTGATCAGGAAGTTGCGGCGGTGCCAGCCCTGGCGGGCGATGTAGCCGCTGGTCAGCACGTCGCCGGGGACCGTGCCGACGAAGACCAGCAGGTCGGTCTCCTCGAACAGGTCGTAGGTGGGCTTGGGGCGGCCGTACCCGATGGGGCCGACGTAGCTCGGCGAGTCGAAGCCCACGACGCCCTCCGTGCGCCACTCGGCGGCCGCGGCGATGCCGTGCTTCTCGAGCCAGGCGGTCAGCTGCGCCGACGCCTCGGGCGTCCAATCGCTGCCGCCCGTGACGAACAGGGGCTTCTCGGCCTCGCGCAGGGCCTCGGTGAGCGCGGCCGCGTCGGAGATCGAGACGCCACCGGCGGCGACCGGGATCGGCGGATGCACCGTGACGGACACCTCGCGCCGGATGACATCCTCGGGCAGGCCGACGACCACCGGGCCGGGGCGGCCGGAGCGGGCCGCGAAGATCGCCTCGGCGACGGTCTCGGAAGCGCGCTCGGCCGAGTCCAGCACCAGCACGCGCTTGGCGCCCTTGTCGAACCAGCCGTGGATGTCGAACTCCTGGAACGCCTCGCGGCCGCGGTGGTCCATCGGGATGAGCCCGACGAACAGCACGAGCGGCGTGGAGTCCTGCCACGCCGTGTGGAGCCCCACCAGCGCGTTCGCCGCGCCGGGGCCGCGCGTCACCATGACGATGCCGGGCAGGTCGCTGAGCTTGCCCTCGGCCTCGGCCATGTAGGCGGCGCCGCCCTCCTGGCGGCACACGATCGTCTCGATCGACGAGGCGTGCAGGCCGTCGAGCACCTCGAGGTAGCTCTCGCCCGGCACGACGTACGCGCGCGGGATGCCGTGCTCCTCGAGCGTGCGGACGATCGCGTGGCCGGCGGTCTCCGTGGTCGGCAGGGCGGGGGCCGTCGTGGCCGGGGTCTCCAGAATGCTCGTCATCGTCGCTCCGGGAAGTCGGTGGGGTGGACACCAGATTCCCACCGCGCACAACGGTTCTTGCCCGTCCGATGTCCCGAAAGATCACGCGATCTTTCGCGAACGATGAAGTATCGGCCCCCGCTCGTCGCGGATCAGGACCACCGGGCGATCAGCGCGCCCAGCAGCGCGACCCCCGCGGCCGCGATCGCGACCGCGCCGTAGCCGCCCGCGGCGGTCGCCGCGACGGGGCCGAGCGTCGGGCCGAGCGCCGCGACGATCGTGATGGGCGCGGCGAACACGCCGTTGATCGCGCCGTAGTCGCGCGTCCCCCAGCGCTCGGCCACCGCGGAGCCCTGCACGAGCGTCTGCGCGCCGCGCACGACGCCCGCCGCGACCCCGATCCTGATGAGCAGCCACGCCGGCCCCGGCACGGCGGCGAGCAGCAGCAGCGCGAGGGCCGCGAGCGCGGACGTGACCGTGAGGGCGATCCGCGGCGGCGCGCCATGCGGCAGGGCGACGTAGATCAGGCGCCCGATCACCTGACCCGCGCCCAGCAGGCCGAGCCCCCAGGCCGCGAGCGTGTACGTCATCCCCTTCTCCAGGAAGAGCGGGATGGCCGCGAGCGTCACGGTGTAGGGGGAGGCCGCGAGAAGCAGCGTCGAGATCTCGAGCGCTCAGAAGCGGCGCGAGAGCAGCACGGCGCGCAGGGCCGCGGGCGGCTCGTCCTCCGGGGCGGACGGCGGCGCGGGCGGCCAGCGGCGCTCGAGAGTGAGCCAGTGGACGGGCGCGGTCACGGCCGCGAGCACTCCGGCCAGCACCAGGAAGGTCGTCCGCCAGTCCGTGACGGTCAGCAGCGCGGCGACGTGCGAACACGGTCGAGGCGAGCCCGCCCGCGAGCGTCAGCACGGTCATGGCGCCGCGGCGGTGCCGCCGGTACCGGTGGGCCAGGACGGTGAACGCCGCCTGGTACAGCACCGCCGACTGCGCGGCGCCCGCGACCAGCCATCCGATCCCGAACACCACCGGATCCGGCGCGAGGGCCACGATCATGAGCCCGCCGGCCCCGGCGATGCTGCCCACGGTCATCGCGCCCCGCGGCCCGCGGTCCAGGATGCGCCCCACGGGCACGCCGAGGATCGCCGAGGCGATGAGCCCGAGCGAGAACAGCGCCGTCACGAGGGCGAGCGGCCATCCGGTGTCGTCGGAGATCGCCGGCGCCGCCACGATGAGCGCGTAGAACAGGATGCCCCAGCTCACGAGCTGGGCCAGCGAGAGCGCGGTCAGGCGCCCGGCCTGCCACGCCTCGGCGGTGGCCGGCGGGTGGGCCCCGACCGGTGGTGCCGGATCCGGGCCGGTCACGCGGGGTCGGCGGTGAGGCGGGCGGCAAGTCCCTCGACCGCGGCGCGGATGTCGTCGCGCAGGTCGCGGATGCCCGCGTCGTCCCAGCTCTCCGGGTCGGGGAACGCCCACTCGACCAGCTCGCCCCGCAGCGGCCGGGCAGCTGCAGGCCCGGCTTCATCGTGACGACCACGTCGGCCGTGGCGAGGTCCTCGGCGGTGACCGCGCGCGGGAGCGCCTGCGACGCGTCGATGCCGAGCTCGGCGAGCGTCGCGACGGTGGTGGTGCTCGGCTCGGCCGCGGGTGCGACGCCGCCGTTGATCGCGCGGAGCCGGTCTCCCGCCACATGGTCGAGCAGGTGAGCGCCGAGCTGCGAGCGGCCGGCGTTGTGCGTGCAGATGAACAGCACGGTGGGTCGGCCTTCGGCCCCGGTGGTGGCTGTCGTGGTCTCCGTCATGCGCTCGCCTCTCCTGCTCGTGGTCCACAGGGCAGGCGCTTCGGGTAGCGCGCGAGTGAACCGGGCCGCTTCGGCGTGGAGAGGTGCCCCCGCGCGGCGCTCGGACATCCTGTGAGGGGGCTCGGGATGTCGGTGACGGGCGGTGAAGCCATACGTGACGTCGACGACCAGGAGGGCGTGTCTCATGTCGCGTTCCACTTCTCCACGAGGTCGTCGAGCGACATCGCGTCGGCGTACTTCATGCTCATGAGCTGCCAGTCCTCGTAGCGCTTGCCGGGGAAGATCGGGCAGGCGTCGCCGCAGCCCATCGTGATGACGACGTCGGACTCCTTGACGGCCTCGACGGTCAGCACCTTGGGGGTGTTGCCGGCGATGTCGACGCCCTCCTCGGCCATGGCCTGCACCGCGACGGGGTTGATCTCGTCCTTGGGCGCCGAGCCGGCCGAGAGGACCTCGACCCGGTCGCCCGCGAGCGCCTGCAGCCATCCGGCGGCCATCTGCGAGCGCCCGGCGTTGTGGACGCACACGAACAGGACGGTGGGCTTGGTGGCGGTCATGGGCGCTCTCCTCGATCGGCGGGGTGTGCCTAAAGCATAGATCACGATCTATGTGTTGCGCCAGACCGGGATCGCCCCGCCGCGAAGGTGGGGTCAGTGCTCGCCACCGAGCCCTCCCGAGAGGCGGCCGTGGATGCCCGCGGTGGCCTCGTTCATCCCGACGATCTCGACCTCGGCGCCGTGGCGCTCGTACTTCGTGACGATCGCGTCGAGCGCGGCGACCGACGAGGCGTCCCACACGTGCGAGCGCGACATGTCGATCACGACGCGAGCCGGGTCGTCGACGTACTCGAACTGCGTGGTGAGGTCGTTCGACGACGCGAAGAACAGCTCGCCGTCGACCGTGTAGCGCGCCTCCGAGCCATCGGGTGCCACGGCGCGCTCGACCGTCGTGAAGTGCGCGACGCGGCGCGCGAACAGCACGGCCGCGACGATCACGCCGACGATCACGCCGATCGCGAGGTTGTGCGTGATGACCGTCAGCGCCACGGTCGTGACCATCACCGCGGTCTCGCTCTTCGGCATCCGCGAGAGGGTCGACGGCAGGATGCTGTGCCAGTCGAAGGTGAGCGCCGACACCATGATCATGACCGCCACGAGCGCCGCCATCGGGATGATCGCGACCACATCGCCGAGCGCCACGACCAGGATCAGCAGGAACACGCCCGCGAGGAAGGTCGAGATGCGGGTCCGGGCTCCCGACGCCTTGACGTTGATCATGGTCTGGCCGATCATCGCGCAGCCGCCCATGCCGCCGAACAGGCCGGAGAGCACGTTCGCGACGCCCTGGCCCCACGACTCCCGCGTCTTCGACGAGCGGGTGTCGGTGATGTCGTCCACGAGCTTCGCCGTCATGAGCGACTCGAGCAGGCCGACCGCCGCCATCGCGAGCGCGTACGGCCCGATGATCCCGAGCGTCTCGAGCGTGAGCGGCACGTTCGGGATGAGCAGGAACGGCAGGCTCTCGGGCAGCGCGCCCTGATCGCCCACGGTCGGCACGTCGATCGCGAACACCACGACGACGGCGGTGAGCAGCACGATCGCCACCAGCGGTGCGGGCACGGCGCGGGTCAGCTTCGGGAACAGCCACAGGAGCAGCAGGCCCGCGGCGACGAGCGGGTACACCATCCAGGGCACGTCGACGAGCTGCTCGAGCTGCGACAGGAAGATCAGGATGGCGAGCGCGTTCACGAAGCCGACCATCACGCTGCGCGGGATGAACCGCATCAGCTTCGCGACCCCGAGCAGGCCGAGCGCGACCTGGATGACGCCGGCCAGGATCACGGTGGCGAGCAGGTGGTCGAGGCCGTGGTCGCGCATCACGGGTGCGATCACGAGTGCCACCGCGCCGGTCGCAGCCGAGATCATGGCCGGGCGTCCGCCGAGGAACGCGATGGCGACCGCCATGACGAACGACGAGAACAGGCCGACCCGCGGGTCGACGCCCGCGATGATCGAGAACGCGATCGCCTCGGGGATCAGCGCCAGCGCCACCACGAGCCCGGCGAGCACCTCGCGCGTGAGCAGTCGCGGCGAGCGCAGCGCATCGCGCACGGAGGTCGCGAACCGGCCGTCGGCCGACGTCAGGACAGGGGGCATGGATCCTCCAGGGCGTGGGCAGGCGCGCGGGACGCAGGGGAGACCGCCGGATAATGGATGACTGCGCCGCGCGAGAGCCGCGGGCGCGCTCAACCCTACCGTAACGTGAGGGTTGAGCTCGGGAGGGGGCCGCGTGCTGGATGACGACGCCGTGCGAAGCGGGACCATGCACATCGGCGAGCTCGCCGAGCGCGCAGAGCTGTCGCTGCGCACCATCCGGCACTACGACGAGATCGGCCTGCTCAAGCCCTCGGCGCGCACCGACGGCGGCTTCCGGCTCTACACGGAGCGCGACCTCGCACGCCTGCTGCTGATCCGCCGCATGAAGCCGCTCGGATACTCGCTCGAGCAGATGGCCGAGCTGCTGCGCATCGCCGACGGTCTCGATGCCGACCCGGAGCACGCGGTCGCGAGGGAGCGTCTGGCGCGCCTGATCGCCGACGCGGAGGAGCGCCGCGAGAAGGCGCGCGCCCAGCTCGCGATGGCCGACGAGTTCATCGAGCTGCTGCGCCGCCGCTGAGCGGCGCCGGGGTGCGAAGGTATGCGAAACGCACCTTTCGACGCCGCACCGCATGCATTTCGCATACCTTCCGGGCGTCGCCGGCGTCAGAGCAGCTCGTCCAGGAGAGCGCGGACGCGGCGCTCGACGTCGTCGCGGATGGGGCGCACGCCCTCGAGCGGCAGGCCCGCGGGATCCGCGAGATCCCAGTCCAGATAGCGGATGCCGGGGTACACCGGGCAGACGTCGCCGCAGCCCATCGTGACTACGACGTCCGCCGCGCGCACGGCCTCGTCGGTCAGGGGCTTCGGGAACTCCCCGCCGACCGTCACGCCGATCTCGTCGAGCGCGAGCGCGATGGTCGAGCGCATGTCGGGCGCCGGAAGCGACCCGGCGGTGCGCACGCGCACGCGATCCCCCGCGAGGTGCCGCAGGATGCC
The DNA here is from genome assembly GCF_004514465.2 of Microbacterium sp. MEC084. Lineage (NCBI taxonomy): Bacteria > Bacillati > Actinomycetota > Actinomycetes > Micrococcales > Microbacteriaceae > Microbacterium > Microbacterium sp. MEC084. Next base: position 26,928 of record NZ_MYFP02000023.1, read on the forward strand.
CGCCGCCAGCTGCGAGCGGCCCGCGTTCTGCACGCAGACGAACAGCACCTCGGGGCGGTCGCGGTGGGAGCGGTCCGCGCGCGCGAGGGCCTCGAGCCGTCCGGCGGCGAAGGCCGCCGTGCGCGAGGCGAGGTGCCGGGGCGGCTCGTCGCCGCGGGCGAGCAGGTCGCGGCTCTCGCGCACGTACGCCGCGACGGTCTCGGGACTGAAGACCCCGCGGAAGCGCAGCGCCAGGTCGGCCGCGATGCGGTCGAGGTCGGGTTCGGCGCCGCGCGGGGCGGCGCCCACGAGCTCGGCGACCGCGTCGACGCGATCGGGCGCGACCGAGAACCAGGCCCGGCGGCCGTCCTGCTCGCGCGTCACCAGACCCTCGGCGAGCAGCGCCTTCATGTGGTGGCTCACGGTCGGCTGGCGCAGCTCCAGGCGCTCGGCGAGCTCGCCGACGCGAGCGCGCCCGTCCGGTGCGTCGAGGATCAGCCGCAGGATGCGCGCGCGCGTCGGATCCGCGAGCGTCGCGAGCGAGCGTGCGGCATCCATAGATGCAAGTCTATGTGCGGTGGGAGCCGCCGGCGGCGCTCGGGGTGCTCGTTGGGCGACCGAGCGCCAGCGAGGGAGACGAAACGGTCGAAGCGTGCCGGCGGGTTCGACGCCGTTTCGACTCGCTTCGCTCGCTCAACGATCACGGGGGCGTCCTCGCTCAGTCGGGGCGGCGGCGTTCCAGCAGGATCGTGTCGAGCCACTCGCCCGTGTGCGGGCCCGCCTGGGCCTGCGCGATCCGCTCCCGGCGGCCGACCTCGCGGAAGCCCTCCGCGAGGTGCAGGCGGAAGCTCGCGGAGTTCTGCGGGAAGACCGACGACTGGATCGTCCAATACCCCGCGGCGTCGGCCGCCGCGATGAAGGCCCGCAGGAGCGTGCGCCCCACGCCGCGCCCGCGCGCGGCCGACGCGATGTAGATCGAGTGCTCGATCACGCCGCGGTACACCGGCCGCGCCGAGACGGGCGAGGCGGCCGCCCAGCCGAGCACCGCGCCGGTCTCGTCGACGGCCACGAGCCGCGGCGCGGCGACCTTGCCCGCGTCGAACGCCTCCCACGACGGGGTCGCGGTCTCGAACGTGGCGACGCCCGTGTCGATGCCCTCCCGGTAGATGCGCTCGACCGCGGGCCAGTCCTCGGGCGTCAGGTCGCGGATCGAGATCACGGATCCATTCTCGGCCGTCAGCAGCATCCGCCCGCGGACGTCGAGCACACCCCGGTCGCGGGAAGCGTCAGCTCGACGCGCCCCGCCGACGCGGCGTCGCCCGCGAGCCACGCGACGACCGAGCGAACCTGCTCGTACCCGGTCTTGAGCAGGAACGTCGGCGCCCGGCCGTAGCTCTTCATGCCCACGATGAAGAAGCCCTGCTCGGGGTGCGCCAGCTCGCGGTACCCGTGCGGCGACACCGTGCCGCACGAGTGCACGTTGGGGTCGATGAGGGGCGCGAGGCGACGCGGCGCCTCGACGATGTCGTCGAGCTCGAGCCGCAGCTCGCGCAGCATGCCGAGGTCCGGCCGGAAGCCCGTCGCGGCCACCACCAGGTCGGTGTCGTGCGCCGCTGCCTCGCCCGCGCGCCGGCCGTGCAGGCGCACGCCGTCGCCGGCGGGTTCGGCGCGCAGGATCTCGAACCGGTCGAGCACCTCCACGCGGCCGTCCGCCACGAGACGCTCGAGCCGGGCGCCGAGCGCTCCGCGCCCCTCGAGCTCGTCGCCGCCGGTCGAGATCCGGGCGGCCGCCGCGTTGCGGATGAGCCACGTCACGCGGGTGCCCGGCTCGTCGCGCGCGAGCGACGCGAGGGCGATGAGCGTGTTCGCGGCGGAGTGCCCGGCGCCCACGACGGTCGTGTGGCGGCCGGCGAAGCGCTCCCGGTCGGCGCCGAGCACGTCGGGGAGGGCCGGAGCGACCCGGTCGGCGATCGCGTCCCAGCCGAGCGGGGCGAGCCCGCCCGACCCCAGCGGGTTCGCCTGTCCCCAGGTGCCCGAGGCGTCGATCACGGCGCTCGCGGTCTCGTCGACGATCGTGCCGTCCGCCAGCCGCAGGCGCAGGGCGAACGGCGCCCGGGAGCGACCCGCGGTGCGCGTCCGGTCCATGCCCTCGCGCGTCACGGCCAGCACCTCGACGCCCGTGCGCAGGTGCGGGGCGATCGCCGGATGTGCCGAGAGCGGCGCGACGTACTCGTCCACCAGTTCGCGACCGGAGGGGGCGCGCCCCGCGGCGGGCGCCCGCCATCCGGTGGGGGCGAGGAGGCGCGCGGCCGCGTCGTCCACCAGGTGCTCCCACGGCGAGAACAGGCGCGTGTGGCCCCACTCGCGGATCGCGGCGCCGGCCGACTCGCCCTTCTCGAGCACGACGAACGGGATGTCGCGCTCCGCGAGGTTTGCGGCCGCGGCGAGCCCGATGGGCCCCGCGCCGATGATGGCGACGGGAAGCGCGTTCGCCCGCGCCGTCGCGGCGGGAGCGGGGGTGAGGTCGATGAGGGTCATGTGCGGCTCCTGGACAGGATATCGATGGCTGTCGATGTCCGAGTCTGCCCCGCTCTATCGATGGATGTCAATATCGACTATGATCGATGCATGCCCGGTCCCGCACTCGACGTCATCCAGCCCGCCGGCGCGTGCTGCGCGCCGCTGCAGCGCGAGCCGCTCGCGGCCGCGGAGGCCGAGGACCTCGCGCGCACGATGAAGGCCCTCGCCGACCCGGCGAGGCTGCGACTGCTGTCGATCGTGGCGGCGAGCGAGGGTCAGGAGGCCTGCGTGTGCGACCTGATCGACCCGCTCGGGCTCGCCCAGCCGACGGTGTCGCATCACCTCCGGGTGCTGACCGAGGCGGGGTTCCTGGCGCGCAGCAAGCGCGGGACATGGGCCTACTACGCGCTGGTGCCCGGGGCGCTCGACCGCATCGCCGACGTCCTGCGTCCCTGATTCGCGTCGCGCGCTCGCCGCGTGGCTGACCCCCGTGCACGTGTCAACCCGTTGAGCGGGCGTGGCCGCGCGCCTAGCGTCGGGGCCATGAACGCCCAACATCCGTCGATCCACGAGTGGTGGCCGAAGCTGTCGATCCAGACCAAGGAGGCGCTGCGCGAGAGCGCGGGCGACCTCACGCCGGAGGTGCGCGAGGAGATCTCGCAGCTCACCGGCACGGACGTGCCCGAGGGTGCGTCGCTCAGCGAGGAGGATCGTGACTTCATCCGCACCCAGTCCGAACCCGTCGACTGACGCGGGCCTGCCGGCGCTGACCACGCTCGCCGAGCTCGCCGAGTTCGTGCGCGCGCGGGACGCGTCGTACATCCGCTATTCGGAGGGGCCCGATCACGACGCGGCCGAGCAGAGCCGCGACACGGAGAGCGGGCTCGACCTGCCGGGGCTGTCGGTCAACCCGCTGCATCCGGAGTCGTGGTGGACGCGTCCGCTCGAGGACTGGCTCGCCCGACAGGTGCGCCAGTACGCCGAGCTCGCGGAGAAGAACCCCGACCGCTACGCGTGGGTGCTCGACGGCCGCACGGTCGGCCGTGGACCGGACTGCGAGCCGCTGCTGGCCGAGATCCGGCCCCTCGCCACGCTGACGCCCGAGCTGCTCGACGAGGCCGCCGAGCGCTACGAGCGCGTCTTCGACGCGGGCCGCGGCCCCGAGGACTGAGCCTCGGATACACGCCCGCGGTCAGCCCTTCACGCCGCCGGCCGTCACGCCCTCGATGATGTGCTTCTGGGCGACGAAGAACAGCACGATCATGGGGATGGTCGTGATCACGCTCGCGGTCACGAGGATCTCCCAGTGCCACTCGCCGCCGAAGCCGAAGTTGTCGACGAGCGCCTTGAGTCCTCGCGGCACCGTGAAGTTGGCCGAGTCCCGCAGGTAGATCAGCGATCGCATCAGGTCGGTCCACACCGCCTGCACCTCGAACACGAGCGTCACCGCGATCGCGGGGCGGCTGAGCGGCAGCCCGATCCGCCAGAACACCTGCCACGGGTTGGCGCCGTCGACCCGGGCCGCGTCGAACAGGTCGCGCGGCAGCGACAGCATGAACTGGCGCAGCAGGAAGATGTAGAACGCGCTGCCGAACAGGTTGTGCGCCCACATCGGGATCAGCGTGTTGACCGTTCCGAGCGAGTTCCAGATCAGGAACGTGGGGATCATCGTGACGGCCCCCGGCAGCATCATCGACCCCAGCACGAGCGCGAACAGCGGCCCGCGCCCCCTGAACCGGTAGTACGCGAAGCCCCACGCGACCATCGCGCTGGAGAGCGTCACGGTGGTCGCCGCGAGGACCGTGACCAGCAGCGTGTTGGTGAGCCAGAGCGCGAGCGGCGCCTCCTGCCACACCTGCACGTAGTTGTCGAGGATGAACGTCTCGGGGATCAGCCGGTTGTCGAACACCTCGCCGCGCGGCTTGAACGAGGCGCTCACCAGCCACACGAACGGGTACAGGAAGACGACGCCCACCGCGGTCAGCGCGATCACGGTCAGGACGCGCCCCGCCCGCGTCTGTCGGCGCCGCGACGGCAGCCTCCGCTGCTTCGCGGCGACCTCCTCCCGCGGCTCGGTCGCGACGGGGGCGACGACCAGCGCCTCGGCGCCGCCGACGGGCCCGGGCTTCCCCAGCGATCCGGACAGCGTGCTCATCGCGCGGTCCCTCCCTCGTAGTGGACCAGGCGCCGCGAGACGACCGCCTGGATCGCCGTGACGACCATGATCACCAGGAAGAGGAGCCACGCCATGGCGGCCGCGTACCCCATGTTGAGGAACTGGAACGCCTGCTGGAACAGGTAGATCACGTAGAACAGGGCCGCGTCGTTGCCGTAGGTGGTGTTGCCGGCACCGAAGAACGCGGTGTAGGCCTCGTCGAAGGTCTGCAGGCCCGCGATCGTGTTCACGACGACGATGAAGAACACGGCCGGGCTGATCATGGGCAGCGTCACGCTGAGGAACTGCCGCCACCATCCGGCGCCGTCGATGCGCGCCGACTCGTACAGCTCGTCCGGCACACCGCGCAGTGCGGCGAGCAGGATGAGGACGGACGCGCCGACCGTCCACAGGCTCATGATCACCAGACCCGGCTTCACCCAGGCCGGGTCGGTGGTCCAGGACGGCCCGTCGATCCCGACCGTGCCGAGCGCCGTGTTGAACAGGCCGTTCTGTCCGTTGAACAGCAGCAGGAACAGGATGCCCACCGCCACCGGCGGGGTCATCTTGGGCAGGAAGAACACGGTCCGGAAGAACCCGGACGCGCGTCCCGCTCGCGCCAGCAGCAGGGCCAGCGCGAGCGAGACGATCACGTACAGCGGCACCTGCACGACCGTGAAGAACAGGGTGTTCGACAGGGCCAGGGCCACCTTGGGGTCGGAGAACAGCTCCGCGTAGTTGTCGAAGCCGACGAACGTCGGATCGTTGATCACGTCGTAGTCGGTCAGCGACAGGTAGGCGCTGTAGATGAGGGGCCACGCGGTGAAGACCGCGAACCCGATCAGCCACGGCGACAGGAAGAGCAGCGCGGCGCGGTTCTCCCGCCGGGTCATCCCTCCTCCTGCGACTGCTCCATCTCGGCCCAGGCGTCGTCGAGCGCCTTCTGCGCGGTCTGCTGCGCCTCCGCCAGAGCGTCGGCGGGCTCAGCCTCGCCCGAGAGCACCGAGTTCACGGCATCCTGCATCGCCGACTCGAACTCCGCGTCGGCCGGGCTGGCGGGCAGCGCGAACGTGTGCTCGTTCGCCTCGTAGGTCGACGCGACCGCGGTGTCCCACGGCTCGCCGCCCGAGGTGACCATGCCCCGGATGAGCTCGTCGGCCTCGGCGTTGCCCGTCAGCAGGCCGGTGAAGGGCTTGCCCTCCTCCTCGCGCAGGTCCAGGCGGGCCTGCGCGGCGGCCTCCCACGAGTCGACCGCGGTCATCACGCGCGCCCAGCGGCACGCGGCCTCCGGGTTGGCGGCGCCGGCCGGGATGGCCCACGCCGAGCCAGAGGAGAACGCGATCGGCTCGCCCTGACGGTCCTTGACCGTCGTGAACGCCATCGGCGCATCCGGCGAGACGTCGCCCAGCACGTTGATGTACCACTGCTCCATGGGCATCGCGCCGAGGAGGTCGGTCGCGAACTGGTTGCCCTCGCCGAAGAAGTCGGCCGAGTCGCGGTACGCCTTCACGTCGCCGAACCCGCCCTGCGCGTCGTAGATCGACACCGCCCACTCGAGCGCCTCGATCGCGCCCGGGTCGTCGAGGTTCGCCTCGCGGCCGTCGGCGCTGAGCAGGTCGACGCCGTTCGCCTTGGCCCACAGCGGGAAGAACTCGGGCAGCTTGCTGTCGTACCCGATCACGCTCAGCTTGCCCCCGTCCGAGCTCGTCAGCGCCTCGTTCGCCGCGCTCACGGCCTCCCAGTCGGACCCGTCGACGTCCGACAGCTCGAGGCTCGCCTGCTCGAGCAGGTCGGCGTTGGCCATCGTGACCTGCACGACGTTGAACTCCGGGATGCCGTAGACCTGGCCGTCGAGCGTGACCTGCTCGATCGCCGACTCCACGAACATCCCGGTGTCGATGCCCTCGCCCTCGATGCAGCGCTCGAGCGGGACGATCGCGCCGCGCGCCGCGAGCGATCCGATCTGGTCGCGGTTGGCGTAGATGAGGTCCGGCGGGTCGCCCGTCGCGGCCGCCGAGAGGAACTGCTGCAGGTCGAGCTCGCCCTCGGCGACCGAGACCTCGACCTCGCCGAGCGCCTCCTTCGCCAGGTCCATGCGGGTGGTCGCGACCTCGTCCACGCCGCCGAAGCCCATGACGCTGAGCTCGCCGGTGAGCTCGGCCTCCGAGTCGTACTCGGCGCCGGAGTCGTCGGCACCTCCCGTGCCGACCGCGCACGCGGTCGTGAGGACGAGGATCCCGCCCGCCATCAGCGCCGAGGCGGCCATTCGATTGCTTCTCATGTGATCCACTCCCGTCGTCGCTCCCCCTGGGGCGACGCTAGGAGCGGTTCCCGGAGGCAAGAAGCGGCTTGACAGAAGCGCGCCTCGGCCGTACCCCCGCCCAGCGGGCGTGCGTAGCGGCGTATGCGGCCGGGCGCAATCCCCTGACGACGGCACGGCCGGCATGCCTACGGTCGACGACGTGCCGGCCGACCGCCGGCGACCGCAGACGCAAGGAGGACCACATGAGCCAGACCCACCTGGAGACCCCGGAGGACCTGCTGCGCTTCCAGCTGCGCACCGCCATGACGATGGAGGAGGACTCGCTCGCGGCGCTCGGCGAGCTCGCCGAGGCCGCGAAGTCGGCCGACATCAAGAAGCTCTTCACGCACCACGCGGAGGAGACCCGCGAGCAGATCGCGAACCTGCAGCAGGTCTTCAAGCTCCTCGAGGTGCCCGAGTCGACCGCCGCGTCGCCCAGCACGAAGGGCATCGGCAAGCAGGCCGAGGCGCTCATCGCGCGCACGGCGCCCGAGCTGCGCGACCAGGTCACGCTCTCGGCGGCCCTCGGCAACGAGCACTACGAGATGGCGGCGTACGAGGCGCTCATCCTGCCGGTCCAGGTGCTCGGCGCGACCGACGCCCTCGCGCTCCTGAAGGCCAACGCCGAGCAGGAGATCCACACGAGCCAGGAGCTGTCGAACCGGCTCAAGCAGCTGCTCGGCGCCTGAGCGGCTCACGCGGAGAGGGGCGGATCCCGCGCGGGATCCGCCCCTCTCCGCGTGCGGGCCTACTCCGACTCGAGCGCCGCGGTGCCGTTCGGGGTTCCGACGGGCTTGGACTCGGCCGAGCCGCGCTGGCGCAGGTAGATCGAGAAGGCGACCATGCAGCCGACCGCGAGGAACTCGGACTGCCAGTTCTGCAGCGTCCGGTTCCAGAACTCGGGACTCGCGACGTAGGACGGCCACGTCATCGGCAGCTCGCCGTGGTCCATCGCCTCCTGGTTCGCGACGACGAGCCCGCCGAGCGACTGCGCCCACCATGACAGCAGGAAGATCGTGCCCATCACGAGCAGCATCGAGTTCGCGAGCAGCCAGCGGCGCCACCCGTCCGCCCGCGCCCACGGCGGCGAGTCGGGGCGGGCGTGGCGTCCCACCATCTGGTCCTCGTCGGTGCCGAGCCCCTCGTCGCCGGGCTTCTTCGACTCGGGCGACCCGCGCTGCACGAGCCACACCGTGGCGAGGATGAACAGGAAGAACTGCAGGAACTCCGACTGCCAGTTCTCCGACACGTCGACCAGGAACTCGGACGACGTCACGAACTCGCCCAGCGAGATGGGGGCCTGGTCGTGCCGGATGAGCTCCTCGTTCTCGTTCGCGTGGCCGACGAGCGCCTGTCCCAGCACCGTGAGCGCGAAGAGGGCCAGGAAGAACAGGCTCAGGGCGTTGTCCTTGACGGCGCGCATGCTCACCTCCCGGCCAGCGGCAGCACGATCATGACGGCGAGGCCCGCGATCACGATCGCCATCCAGCTCCAGAAGGCGAACCGCATGCCGGCGGTCTCCTCGACGGTCTCGTCGCTGTTCGTGTCTGACATGCCTGCACGCTACGAGCGCCGGGCGGCGGGTCGCCACGGGGTTGACAATCGGCGCCGCGGGCGAGAAGTGCTCCCGCTCAGTGAGCCGGAGGGGGGGAAGGCGGGCGGGTTCTAATGACCGCTCCTGCCTACGTCAACCCCGTTCATGCCCGCGCGCGACGTGCCTAGCGTCGACTGCACAACGTGAGTGACCGAGCAATGGAGGCATGACATGACCACCACCCTGACCGCCGAGATCGACGTCGACGCCCCGGTCGACGTCGTCTACAACCAGTGGACCCAGTTCGAGTCGTTCCCGGAGTTCCTGGGCGCGGTGAAGGAGGTGCGGCAGATCGACGACGTGCGCACGCACTGGACGGTCAGCATCGCCGGCAAGGAGGAGGACTTCTACGCCGACATCGTGGACCAGGTGCCCGACTCGCACGTCGCGTGGCAGAGCACGGACGGGACCTTCCACGCCGGCCGCGTCGACTTCCAGCCGCACGGCAACGAGACGCGCGTGAAGCTGCGCATGGAGTGGGAGCCGGAGGGCTTCATCGAGAAGGTGGGCGCGGCCCTCAACATCGACGACGCGCAGGCTCAGCTCGATCTGCAGAGGTTCAAGAAGTTCATCGAGAGCCGCGGCGCCGAGACCGGCGGATGGCGCGGCGAGGTCCACGGACGACAGGAGACCAGTCCCGACCAGTGAAGCGGATGAGGGTCCCCGGCTCGTATACCGGTATCGATTCCTTCGTTTAGGGTCACGAAGCGTCGTTCCGCGGGACGGGGGACTGTCGCGCTCGCAAGGTGAGTATAGTCGCGACTATGGGGCGATTCATCTACGGAGCAGGCGGCGATTCGGTCGAGGTCGACGACCGGACCCTCGCGCATCTGCGCATCGTCGTCATGAACAAGCTGCGCCGAGGCGAGCCGTTCATGTACGACACCAAGCTGGGCGACGGGATCGGGCGGCGGAGCTTCTGGCTGCACCCGTCGGTGCCGCTCCAGTTCCACTTCTCGGGCGGCAGGGCGCCGCGCATCAACCGCGCGTGGCTCGACGAGCTCATGAAGGCCGCGAGCGGCCCGAACGGGCTCACGGTCATGCCGGAGCCGCCGGACCCGGCAGAGGCGCGGGGCGCTCCCGACGAGTGACCCGCAACGCGACGAAGTCCCCGCCACGGCATCAGCCGGGCGGGGACTTCGCTTCGGGGGGTGTGGGAGGGGTCAGGCCGCCGGTGCGGCCGGTTCGAGCGTCGCCTCGCTGCTGACGTGCTCGGACACCAGGGTGATGCCGCCGAGCGCGTTGGCCGACTGCGCCAGCTCCTCGAGCCACTCGCGGTTCAGCTCGGGAGCCACGGCCGCGTCGAACTGGAAGCGCACGGGGATCGAGGGGTTCAGCCAGATGGTGCTGCGACCCGCACCGTCCTCCTCGGGGTGCTGCCACGACACCGGGAAGCTCTCCTGGCGACGGAGCTTGCTGACGACGACCACTTTGAGATGCGCCAGCGCTCGATCGTCGATGTGGATCGGCGTCGAGTCCGTGCCGTAGTGAAGGATGCCCATGTGGACCAGGATACGGGATTCCTTTCGGGCACTAATCGTTCTCCTGACCAGTCACGTAACGCTGGGTCCGATACGCGGAAAGGCGCCGTATCCCGCGCCGGGCGCGGGCTCCCAGCCCGCTCGTAGAACCGGCTCATAGCGTGACGCGCATGGCCTCCCTGCCCGTCGACGACGACCTGATCGAGCACGTCCGCGGGCTGCGCGACGAGATGACCCGGTTCCTCGCGGAGTACCGCTTCGGCATGCGTGAGATCGAGACGAAGATGTCGATCCTGCGCGAGGACTTCGAGCACGCCCACGCGTACAACCCGGTCGAGAACGTCAGCTGCCGGCTGAAGTCGCCGGACTCGATAGCCGAGAAGGTCGCCCGCAAGGGCATCGAGCCGGACCTCGAGTCCATCCGGGCTCAGATCACGGACATCGCCGGAGTGCGGGTCACATGCAGCTTCGTGCGTGACGTGTACCGGCTCTTCGAACTGCTGGTGTCCCAGGACGACGTCACGGTCCGCGAGGTGAAGGACTACATCGCGAACCCCAAGCCGAACGGCTACAAGAGCCTGCACGCGATCGTCGAGGTCCCGGTGTTCCTGTCCACCGGGACGGTGCACGTGCCCGTCGAGGTGCAGTTCCGGACGATCGCCATGGACTTCTGGGCGAGCCTCGAGCACAAGATCTACTACAAGTACGACAAGCAGGTGCCGACCCGGCTCACCGACAGCCTGCGAGAGGCCGCGATCACGGCCGCGGAGCTCGACGCGCGCATGGAGAGCCTCCATCGCGAGATCCACGGCGAGCACGCGGCGCCGGTCGCTCCGCTGCGCACGCTGCCGTCGGGCCGCGCATCCCACGCCTGAGGCGGCGTCACGCTTCCCCCGGGCGCGGCGCCGTCGCGTGCGCTGAGATGATCGACGAGACCGATCGGAGGCGGCATGTCGACGCAGACCACCCCGCGGGCACTGGTGGCCGTCGGAACCGGGCGCTATGCCGACCCGTGGCATCCGTTCGCGCGCACGGGCGCCGCGGTCGCGGACATCCTGCGCGGCGACGGCTTCGACGTCGACGTGGTGCCGGATGTCGACCGGGCGCTCGCCGCGCTCGTCGGCGTCGACCTGCTCGTGGTCGCGGCCGGGGATCCCTGGCGGGAGGGGGAGAGGATCGCGCCGCCGGCGGCCTCCGTCGACGGCCTCGCCGCCGCGCTCGCCCGCGGAATCGGGGTGCTCGCCCTGCACAGCGCAGTCGCGAGCCTCCGCGACCATCCGGAGTGGGCGCCGGCCGTGGGGGCGGTCTGGCGGCCGGGCACGTCGTTCCACCCGGCCGCCGGGGTCACGTGGATCCGGACCGAGGCGGACTGGGGCGAGGACTTCGACGTGCAGGACGAGCGGTACTGCCGCCTGCAGCCGATCGGCCGGTCGACGCCGGTCGCCTGGCACGAGGGGGACGAGGCGGGCACGGGCCCCGAGCCGGCCGCCTGGGTGCGCGAGCATGGCGCCGCGCGCATCGCGGTCGACGTGCTGGGACACGACGAGCGCTCGTACGAGCCGGAGGGGCACCGCGCCCTGGTCCGGCGGCTCGCGCGGTGGACGGTGGAGCGGGGCGCATCGTGAGGGACGACGTCTCGCGGCTGTTCGACGTCGCCCGCGGCCGCCTCGCGGGGCTGCCGCGCGAGGCGCTCGGCGAGATCCGGGAGCCGGGACGCGTGCGCGCGATGCTGGGCGCCGGACCGCGGATGACGCGGGTCGGCGACGCGTGGCGCGTGGGCGCGCTGCTGATCGGCGACACCGAGGTGCTCGAGGCCGGCGAGGTGCTGCGCGCGCAGGATCCGGGGCGGCGCGGTTACGCGGCGGAGTCCGCGCGGCGGCGCGCTGAGCTGCGCGCCCTGGCGCTGCGCGGCGGGTTCGCGGCGGGCGAGACGGTGAACCTGGGCTGGCGCGCGATCGACCTGCCCGCCGTGGCCGCGGGCGGATCCGACGGCCCGCTCACCTGGGACGGCGACCGGGCGATGATCCGCTGGGCGGCGTCCGGTGCGCTGATGCCCCTCGCCTCCTACCTCGCGGAGCGCATCGACCTGCTGCGCGACCCTCCCGGCGGGGCCTAGCCGCGCGACGAGTTGGATGTGCGGCCGCGCACGATCCCCACGAAGGCGTCCACGTCGGGCGTGGTGCGGTCGGCGTGCCACGCGAGCGCCACGGACGAGACCGGCCCGCCGCGCAGCGGGCGGTACGTCACGTCGCGCCGGTGATGCAGGCGCGCGAGCGACATCGGCACGATCACGACGCCGACCCCGGCGGCCACGGTCGCGATCGCGTCGGCCGTGGTCTCGGGCGCCTCGAAGCGCGGCGGCTCCGTGCCGGGCAGCTCGAGCGTTCCGAGCACGTCGTCGCGCGGGGTGATCACGACCTCGCCCGCCAGATCCTCGGGGTCGAGCTCGTCCGCCGCGGTGAGCGCCGAGTCGACGGACGCGACCACGACCGGCTCCTCGTCGTACAGCGCGATCACGTGCAGGTCCTCGCGGTCGATGGGCAGCCGCACGATCGCCGCGTCCACGTCGCCGGCGAGGATGGACGTGCGTTGCTCCTCGGCGGCGAGCGGCACCAGCTCGAGCGCGACGTGCGGCATCCGCTCGCGCCAGCGGTCGATCCACTTGCCGGGCGTCGCGCCGGCCACCGCGCCCAGCCGGAAGGTGCGGGGCTCCTCCGGGGCGGGCTGCGGTGCGGGCCCGGGCTGCGGGCTCGGGACGCGCCGCTGAGGGGTGCGTGCGCGCGCCGTGCGCGCGGGAGCGCCGCGTCGCCTGCCGCCCCGTCCCGTCTGCGCCATTCCGCCAGATTACGCGGCGCCGCCTGGGGAGGCCTCCCCGCCGCCGCAGTCCCACACAGTGGGGGTGCGACCGCTACCCTGGCGCAGGGAGCGCGAGCGCGCTCCCGCAGATTCGGGAGGGAATCACCATGGGTTTCACGGAGTGGGCCAAGTCGGTCTTCGGCGGCGCCAAGCAGGCCGCGACCGAGGCGACCGCCAACGTCAAGGAGTTCGCCGCCGAGGCGACCGAGAACGTCTCGGAGTTCGCCGCCGAGGCCACGGAGAACGTCAAGGAGTTCGCCGCCGAGGCGACCGAGAAGGTCAAGGACGTCTCGGAGGACGTCGTCGCCAAGGTGCAGGATGTCGCCGGCGACGCCACGGAGAAGGTCAAGGACGTCTTCGACGGGGACCAGCCCGCTGCGGGCCAGACCCAGACGCCCGGCGCCTGAGCCGACCGCGAACGGGGCCGATCCGCGCTGCAGGCGGCCCCGTTCCGTGCGCGGAGCTCGGATCGCGCGCGGGTACGGTTGATTCCGAGTTCTTTCACGCGGATCCGCACAGAATGCCAGGTCCCGCGTCGACGCACAGCCAAGGAGACCCCGTGACCGATCGCGACGACATCCCCGACCGGCCCCGCATCTCGGTCGTGACCGATGACGACGGGTCCGGAATGGTGACCGTCGACGGCTCCACCCGTCCGGTCAGCGCCCCGGACGCCGCGGGCGCCCGCAAGGCGGTGCTCGCGATGGTCGTCGAGGTCGCGCAGCAGTACGGCCGCCCGGTGCGGGTCGCGGCGAGCGGCAGCGACGGGCTGCGCACGCTGATCGTCGCTCCGGACGGCGCCGTCGAGGAGGCGATCGAGTCGCCCGCGCCCGCCGCCGTCTCCGGTCCGTCCGTGCTCGCGCCCGAGATCGTGACGAGCGTGCCGCGGTCCGCCCCGTCCGTCGTTCCCGCCGAGAACCCCGCGCAGCCGGAGCCCGCGCCCGCCGGCCCCGCCCCCGTGTCGGCCGCGGCCGCCCCCGTCGAGACCGAGTCGGTCGTTCCCGACGACGCGGGCGCCGAGCCGCTCACCCGACGTTCGGCCCGCCTGCTCACAGCCCGCGACTTCGTCGAGACCGCGGCGCCGACCAAGCCCGTCCCCGCGACCGAGGGCTGGCGCGGATCCTTCAACCGCATGGGCTTCCGCCTCAAGCCGGGCAAGGAGGAGCAGGCGCGCCGCGACCGCCGCGAGACCATCCAGCGCGCGTTCTCGGGCCGCAAGACCATCGCGGTCATCGGCGAGAAGGGCGGCGTCGGCAAGACCACCACGACCTACCTGCTCGGCGCGACCCTCGGTCGCGTGCGCGGCGGCAGCGTGCTCGCGTGGGACAACAACGAGTACAAGGGCACGCTCGGCATCCGCGCCCTGCGCTCGCCCGACCACGACCACACCGCGATCGACCTGCTCAACCACGTGCAGCAGACGGATGCGCCGCTCAGCGCCGCCGACCTGATCGACTTCGTGCGCGCCCAGGGCGAGAACAAGTTCGACGTGCTCGCGTCGCAGAGCCTCGACGGCGACAGCGACGTGATCGACGAGGAGGCGTTCGGCCTGCTCCACGACACGCTCGCCCGCTCCTACCGCGTCATCATCGTCGACACGGGCAACAACTCGAAGGCGGGCACGTGGCAGTCCGCCGTCGCGGCCGCCGACGTGCTCGTGCTCACCACGATCGTCAAGGAGGACAGCGCACGCACGCTCGCCTCGATGGCCGACACGCTCGTCGCGCACGGCCACGAGGAGAAGCTGCGCAACGCCGTCACCGTGATGAGCCACCCGTCGCCCACCAGCTACCCGGACCTCGAGCGCCGCCTGCTGCGGCACATGGGCGAGCTGACGCGCGAGGTCGTGTCCGTGCCGTTCGACCCCGCGCTCGACCGCGGCGACGTGATCGACTACGACGCGCTCAGCGACGAGTCGCGGGAGGCCTGGCTGGAGGTCACGGCGGCTGTCGCGGCGGGGCTGCGGTAGGTTCCGCTCCGGCTTCAGGGGGTCTCCGGCTACAGGGCCGCTCCGGCTCCGGGGTTCCGGGCTTCAGACCGCTCCGGCTCCGGGGGATCCGGTCGCGAACTTGGGGCCCGGGTCGCTTCGCTCCCCCCTAGGGCGTGTCTGACAAATAGTTCGGCGGCGCGCTGAGAGTCTGAGGTCGTGACGCGGTTTCAGGTGCTCTCGGATGCTCAGTGGTCGTTGCTCGAGGAGATGCTGCCGCGCCCGACCGGGCGCAGGGGACGGCCCTTCGCGGACGCGCGGTTGATGGTCGAGGGCATCGTCTACCGGTATCGGTGCGGGATCGCGTGGCGGGATCTGCCGGAGGTGTTCGGGCCGTGGCAGACGGTATGGACC